>CAMVRS010000306.1 GCA_947169935.1 uncultured Lachnospiraceae bacterium | reverse complement strand
TTATAGCTAATGCAAGACAGGATATACCTAAACTGCTTGATGAAATAGAAAGACTCAAACAGAATAAGGGGATTTAATATGGCGGTTTTTGATCAGATTGAATGCGTTACGGATTTGGATTCTTTTGCTAAGTTTCTGAATGCTCTGGCCCGGGATTATGAGGATAATCCTGATGAGTGGGAGAATCTGAGCATAGGGGATTACTTAGAGAGTATAGCAGCCTGGATCAAAGATTGGACAGATCTGCATGGAAATGATGAATTTGAACAGCTTGATCTTAAAGAACTTGCTAAGATATTTTATGCAGGGAAAATTTACGAATGAACCCGGGGGACGGGGGTAGAGGTCCATTAGCAGAAAATAGATGTAATGTGTTAGATGCAGCAGCAGGTTTGTTAATACGGAGAGGATCAAGATATGAAGATAGGAATAATCGGCTATGGCAGTATGGGGAAAATGCTGCTGTGGAAGTTTGCAGAATCAGGATCATATGATAAAGACAGCTTATTGATCGCTAACCGGACAGCAGAAAAACTTGCGGAAACGGAAAGTATAGCGACTGTATGCAGTAACACAGAACTGGCGGAGAATGCTGATATTATCTTTGTATGCTTGCGTCCGGGTGATATGAAAAATGTGCTGGCTGAAATAGCACCATGCATCGGTAAGGATTCCCTGCTTGTGACTTTGAACGGCAGCATTACCTTTGAAATGATCAAAAAAGTTGTTGATCATAAAACAGCCAAGGTAATACCGAGCGTTACAGCGGAGATAAACAGATCACAGACTATCGTGTGCTATAACGACCTGGTTAAGCAGGCGGATAAGGATATTCTTATATCCCTGCTTGGTATTATAGGGGAAGTAATTGAGCTTCCTGAAGAAGAAGTAGGAATGGGTTCGGAATTGGTGAGCTGTATGCCGGGATTCATAGCGGCAGTTTTCGATGTTATATGCACTGCGGCAGAGAAACATACGGATATCCCGCGTGGTGATATAGTAAAAATGGTCCTGAATACGATGTGCGGAACAGGTGCTCTGATGCTTGATAAAGATATGTCTTTTGAAGAAGTGGTCTCAAGAGTTGCGACTAAGGGCGGGATAACTGAAGAAGGAACCAAAGTTATATACGATCAGTTTCCGATGACAGCAGAGGAACTATTTAATAAAACGTTAGAAAAAAGAAAAATAACTGCTGAAAAAGCTAAAGGATCATTTGAATAGCTCACAGCTTACATCGAGGATGAAAGAATGATAAAAACAGCTATAGTTTTGGCAATAATAGGACATATTTTGTGCGGGATATGTGACTGCCTGCTGAGTTATACGCCAAAGGGCAGGCTGAATCTTAAGGATATAAAAGACCGGGGTAAGATGTCGGCAATGTTTGCTGATATGCCTCTGGCGTTTCCTTTGGCATCGATGATAATGGGAACATTTGCGATTACACTTTTCGGTTTCGGATATTTCGCACTGTGTTATTGGATGAAAGATTATTCCGGGACGGCAGCAAATATTATGTTTATCGCCACGGTTGTATTTCTTGTATCTATTGTAGTACATCATGTTATATGCGGGGTTGTCGAATGGGGATACATACGCCTGGGACGGACAGATGAGGCGCGCTCATCTTTGCTGGAACTACAGAAAAAGACAATCTCTACTATGGCAGCAGGATATGCCGGCTGGCTGGTCTTGCTGGTAACACTGTTTGTGATGGTAATACAGGGAAAGACAGGGCTTCCGGCATGGGGCTGCGTATTCAACACAGCCGTGATAATGCTTCCTTTGGCACCCACCAGGATCCCGGCAAAAGGGAATGTGGCCGGAGCGTTAATGTTTATCGGCCTGCTGTTTATAATATAGGGGAAAGCATGGCGGAGAACGGAATATATCCGGTTTAACAAAGAACACAGGTTTATCAAAATCAGGACACAATTTTTTCTTATTTTTCCTGTATCATTAGTTCTATGAAAAAAATAACCATCCTTAAGTTTACAATCATATATGGTATATTTCTGGCCGGATTGGCAGGGTATGTTCTGCTTGACAGCTTTGTCATACCTCATCGTTATTCGGCTGTGAGTGCTGTAGAAACAGACGATGCTTCGGATAATGGGGCAGAGACAGATACGGAGGTAGAGAAAGAGGAACACACCGGTCACAGGCCGGATTTTGAATTTTTCATGGGAGAAGGGAATATGCCGAAAGAACGTCCGGGTAAAGGAGGTTCCTGGGGCAGGGATAAAGCAGAGGCATCTGAAGAAGATGACGTTGATAAGAAGCAGGCAGATTCTGAGATGCAGATAGAAGATTCTGACAGCATAGGTCAATATCATTCCGGCGGGATCGATATAACTGTTTCAAAGCGGCGTGTTAATGATACCGATGTATATGTGGCTGATGTTAAGCTGGCAAACGCATCATCACTTAAGACAGCACTTGCTGATAATACATATGGCAGGAATATAACGGAAGAGACATCTGGGATGGCAGAAGAAAACGGCGCCATACTTGCGGTAAACGGAGATTATTACGGAAGCCGGCAGAGCGGATATGTTATACGTGAAGGAGTGCTGTATCGTGATA
>CAMVRS010000305.1 GCA_947169935.1 uncultured Lachnospiraceae bacterium | reverse complement strand
TCCTTAGTGGAGCGTTATACCTGCGGTTTCATAGCCGTATGTGCGCTGTTTGAGCTCGTATCCGTTCCTTTTATCTTAATGTCGGCTCCTTTCAGCCTTATGTGCACCGTCTATGAGATACTGCTTACCATAGTGATGTTTGCAGGCGTGATCAGATATACTGTCAGGAAAAAGAAGAATAAAGATGATCCCGATCTTAAGATACTTACCTTTTCCGATAAAAAGACCATACTGCTATGGATACCCGTAATGGCTCTGCTCCTGGGACAGTGTGTTTTCTTCGTTATGTTCCAGCATTATGACGGCGACGATTCCTATTATGTTGCGCAGTCTACAATCACCCTTGAAACGGATACCATGTTCAGACATGATACCAATAACGGACACATCATTGATGTGGAAGGCCGCCACGCCCTGGGTGCCTTACCCATGTGGATAGCATGGCTGTCAAAATTGGCTGACCTGCATCCCGCCATCACGGCCCATACCATCCTTGCTCCCTTTTTCCTCTGCCTTATGTACGGCGCATATTCCATACTGTCCGAAAGGATCATAAGCAAAGAAAAATGGCGTCCCGTATTCGTACTGCTGATGCTTCTCTGGTATTTTCATTCCAATGTATCGCTATATACGGCTGAGACCTTTGCCTATACCCGTACCTGGCAGGGCAAGGCGGTATTTTCCAATATCATCATCCCTCTTGCCTTCTGCATGATATATGACATATATAAAAATAAAAAGAACACTCTCCTGATCGCCTGCCTTTTAAGCTTATGCGGTATCATGTCTACAAGTACCGCCGCTTACCTGCTCACCATCGTATTCGGCTGTGCCGGACTGGTACTGGGTATAAGCGCATATATAAAGACAAAAAAGCTTAAGAATGCTTTACTCACACTTTTACCTTTTATCATAGCTTCCCTGCCACTGCTGGCGGGCGGCATGATCTATATAATTATAAAATAAAAAGATATGGATACAATAAAAGCAACCCTGCTTACTCTAAAAGATTATAATTCCTTAAGTCTTTACTTCGTCCTTTTCATAGCGGCGCTGGTATACCTTTTTATCGCCGAAAAAGACAAGGTAAAACGCATGCTCTTTATCGCTGTTCCCGCTGCCCTGCTGGCAGTATTCCTCTTCCCTGTATCAGCATGGTTCTCCATGCATTTTATCCTGGATCAGGAGATATACTACCGCCAGCTCTGGCTGATCCCTTACGGAGCAGTGGTCTGCTATGCGCTTATACACGCGCTGCAGCATTTTTCAAAATTATGGCAGCGTATCCTCATCATCACTGTTTTTGCCGTATTGCTCTTTATCGGCAACGGCAAACTGTATCTCAACGGTCAGTACAGCAGGGCAGAGAATCCATATCATCTGCCACAGGATGTTATCGACGTCTGTGATATCATAATGAGCCGTGACGGCGTGGTCGCCCAGGAATACTATCCTAATACTGCGTTTCCCGGATCCATGGTCGAATTTAATCGTCAATATACAACACGCATTCACACGCCCTACGGACGTGAAGCCATAGTTGCGCGCTGGAACTACGATACGCCTTTCCTGGATCTGCTCTCTTCACCCGATCCCATCAGCGCCGAAGAAATATGTACTATGGCTGCAGCAGACTGTATAGAATGCTTTGTTGTAGAAAAGGATAGGGTGCTTATCGGCGATCCGGCGGATTACGGTTATCCCAAGGCGGGTGAAAACGGTCGCTATATCGTATATATGGTCAAGTGGCTGCTGTAAGGATTGACATTGATCATTTTACAGGCTATTATCTGGCAGGTAATAAAAGGAGGCTTAAGATAAAATGAACATGAACAAAAAACTGATGATAATACTGGGAGGCGTGGCCGGAGTGGCGCTGGTAGTCCTGATAGTCTGCGTAGCCCTTCTCCTGGGCGGCGGCAAAAAAGAAAAAACAGCCGCTGATGATGAAAGCGGCGAAGCCACTGTGATCGATGTGGCGCAGGATCCCACTCCCACCGATGCTGATGAAGAAGACCCGGATGAGACTTCTTCCATGACGGCAACAGGTACCTTAACCCCCATAGAAGGCGAAGATGAGGGCGAAGTCACGGCTGCCGGCGGAATGGCTGTAAGCGGCAGCATAAAGCCCGTGGATCCCACTCCCACTCCCAAAAACGATAAGCCCGGCCCTGCTGACGGCGGACCTGCCGCAGGAGGCCCGGCAGCAAAGGACGGCTATACCCTGACCTATGGCAAAAACAACGGCTGGCAGGATGGTTCCACCAATATGTTCGGCGTAGACTGGCAGGTTACCAACAGCACTGCCGCAGCAGTGGATGGCTGGACTCTGGTCATTGAAATAGACGGACTCGCAAAAGCCGAAGGCTGGAACGGCAGTTTTAAATGCAGCGGCAACACTCTCACCATTACCAATGCCGATTATAACGGTAACATTGCCAGCGGCAGCAGCATCTTCTGCGGCTGCAATCTTGGCGTTACAGCTCCCGATCTTAAGATCACCAAAGCCACGCTGAACGGCAAACCCTGTAACGTAACTGCAGGCAAGGTGGACCAGAACGCCCAGAACAACAATAACAATAATAACAACAATAATAACCAGAACAATCAGAATAACAATAATAATCAGGCAAGTGCA
>CAMVRS010000304.1 GCA_947169935.1 uncultured Lachnospiraceae bacterium | reverse complement strand
ATTATAATTATAAATCGCTTGACAGAACACATGTTCGGCGCTATTATTATCTTATGTGCAGACATTTTCGTACAAACAGTATTCTTTGGAATACCTAAGGTAAATAAATGGCTAACAAAGCGATAAAATTCAGGCTATATCCAACAAAAGAGCAGGCCGTCTTATTCGCAAAGACTTTCGGGTGCTGCCGGAAAGTGTATAACCTCATGCTTGCCGATAAGATAAAGAGCTATCAGGACACCGGCCATTTTGCCACATTCACTCCCGCTATGTATAAAGAAGCATATCCCTATCTGCGTGAAGTAGACAGCCTTGCGCTTGCTAATAAACAACTCGATCTCCAGAAGGCATTCAAAAACTGTTTTGACAAAAAACGTAAAAAGCGAAACGGGTTTCCGAAATTCAAATCGGCCAAGCACAGTCGTAAATCCTATACTACCAACAACCAAAAAGGTACAATAGCTATATATGACAATGCCATAAAACTGCCTAAAGTAGGAAAAGTAAAAGCTTCCATCCACAGAATGCCTAAAGAAGAATGCATCATAAAGTCGGCAACAATATCTATGGAGTCCGATGGTAAATACTATGGTTCCGTTTTGTTTGAATACACACCTGTGGCTGTAGATCATGTTATAAACGAATCAAATGCCATAGGTCTGGATTATGCCTCAGACGGACTATATATAGACAGTAACGGTAATGTTGGAAGCTGCCATAAATTCTATCGTGAGAGCCATGAAAAGCTTGCAAAAGAGCAGCGTCGTTTATCGCGTAAAAAGGGTTCCACCAAGGGAGAAGAAAAATCTAACAACTTCCTTAAGCAGTTACGGAAGGTCAACCGGATTCATCGTCATATTGCAAACCAGCGTTCTGATCATCTTCACAAACTCTCTACTGAGATAGCCAATCAGTATGATATCGTATGTGTTGAGGATCTTGATATGAAGTCTATGTCAAACAAAGGCTTCAGAAATGGAAAAGCAACTATGGATAACGGCTATGGCATGTTCCTTAATATGTTAGAGTATAAACTAACAGACCGCGGGAAATATCTTGTCAAGGTAGATAAATGGTATCCGTCATCACAGATTTGCCACTGTTGCAGACATAAGAATCCTCTGCTAAAAGATCTGAGTATCCGCAAATGGATTTGCCCCAGATGTGGAAGTTCCCATGAAAGAGATGTAAATGCAGCGATCAACATACTTGGCGAAGGACTACGTCTTCTAAAAGAAGCTGCATAACACAATAACATAAGTAGGGATGGAGCAGCCCGAACTCAACGCCTGTGGACATCGTGTAAGACGTTTCGTTACGTTTATTCGTAGCCAACGCAGTGGTGGTTGAAGCAGGAAGCTCCGACTTCTATAAGTCGGAGTAGTTCACCCGGGGGCTTTTTTCAAATATACTTATCATTTTTCTACATAATAAAAGCAGAATTAGAATGCGGCTTTTCTTTATGCTATAATCACCATACAGAAATGAACAATTCGATACACCCATGATAAGCAAAAGGGAGAATTTAATGATACTAAGCATATTAGAGGATCTAAAATACAGAAAAAAGCATAAAGACGCTTTTGCCTCTGCTTATAATGCAGGCGCTAAAGGCAGTTCCATGGCAGAGATACTCAGGGACGCCGAAACAAATGCAAAAAATCTCTGTAAGATAAATGATATCAAGGACGTACCGGAAACACCTTTTTCCGATCTCAAACAGGAATATATAAATGTTCCCAGATATGGGGAGAAGTCTATACCACATTTTTATTTCCGGCTTACACACCCGTCATACAAATACACTGATGATGACGGAAATGAGCTGGATATAAGAACTGTAATGACCATGGACTTCCGTAAAGTACATATAGCTCCCCGGACTGAGGAAATAGCTAAGATGTGGGACGAATATACCCAGGCATATCTTGCATGCGAAAAAGGACTTGAATATGCCATAGAAAAAGCACGTTCCGGGGAAGATATCAGTATATCTGAACGTAACGACATAGAAGCAGCCATTGATAACTATAATAAGCTTTATATAGACATCTGCTTCAAAGAGGAAGATGATTACGGATGTATTATCCGGGATAGGCGGCATTTTATTGAATGGATGTTCAGAGCTAATTTTCTGGGCGGATTCCTTAAACAGATGGTATATAAAAACGGAGCAGGGCTCAACATATCACATATAGCACATAAAAGAGAATCGGAATTCAGCGACACGATGATAGAATTTTTCACTACCCATCTGCATATAGCTCCGAGGATATTCAATGAGCAGGAGATAAATCCTATATACGATCAATGCAGCCGGATCTGCAGAAATGAATTTCCAAAAAAGATGGTCGATCCGAAGATTACCTTTGCAAAGCTCAGGCAGGACAGGATAAAAGAAAACCAGGAAGCATACGATAATAACAGGTATTTTTTCCTTGATGAGGACAGAATGGGCTTATATCGCATGATCCTGGAGACCGGTCTATCGAAGGAAGACATCTGGACCCGGTGTGGATTCGAGAAAAACGGAGGCAAATTAGGCTCCGAAGTGGAGTATATTTTCCATTAAATATATAGTAAAATGAATTTATGAGAGAACCCGCTAAATTGACCTATCAGGAAGTAAAAGAATACATAGAAGCAACATTT
>CAMVRS010000303.1 GCA_947169935.1 uncultured Lachnospiraceae bacterium | reverse complement strand
TACTGGCTGTAGCTCATGAAGTTCTGGGAGAAAAGGCGATAGCCGTAACAACGGTGGATGCTGCCATCCCCGAGCGTGAGCTGAATGAAGCCAAAGAGTTCTGCAACGGACAAGGGATACGTCATTTTATATGTGAAGTGGATCCCCTTAAAATAGAAGGTTACAGAAAGAACGGACCTGACAGGTGCTATTTCTGCAAACACGGTGTTTTTACGGAGATCAAAAGAGTAGCTGATGAAAACGGGATAGAATACCTCGCAGAAGGTTCCAATATGGATGATCTGGGCGATTACCGTCCCGGGCTCAGAGCCGTTGAAGAACTGGCAGTTAAGAGTCCTCTGCGTGCAGCCGGTCTGTACAAGGCGGACATCCGAGAGATCTCCAAAGCCATGGGGCTTCCGACATGGAGTAAGCCCGCTTACGCCTGCCTTGCCAGCCGTTTTGTTTACGGTGAAGAGATCACCGAAGAAAAGCTGCATATGATCGACAGTGCCGAGCAGTTTCTCATAGAGCATGGTTTTTATGAAGAACGTGTCAGGATGCACGGTAACATTGCCAGGATAGAGGTTCCTGCCAAAGATATAACCCGCCTTGCCGCAGATGAAATACGTGAGGCCGTATATAAGCGGTTTAAAGAGATCGGTTTCTTATATGTAACTCTTGATATGCATGGTTATAAACTCGGCAGTATGAATGCGACGTTATGAAAGCCTGTTCACAAAAGGTGAAATATCAAAAGACAATACCATCTTCCCTCTGGGTATTGAGCGCTTAAGCGGTTTTTTCGTTCTATATGAACAGACTCATATCAGATTCCTCGCCGGAACCTATGAATGTGGCTACACCACCAAGTTCCACCCCATCGATGAGTTCCTCCTGATGAATACCCATTATATCCATCGACATCTGGCATCATTCCTGAAAAATCGATTTAATCTGTCATCTGTTATAGCTTACGTTTATCGCAATAAAAAAACCGCCGATACAGGCGGTTTGATCAACAAAAAAACATTTTATATTTCCTTGTATTTTAACAATTCTTCTATGTACTCCCTGCCGTAATGCGAGCGCACACTGCCTTTAGCGGTTATATAACCTATGATGAGCGGATCTTCTTCCTTAAGCTTTATGGATACCAGGCCCTGAAGTATGGCATCTTCCCATGAAAGTATACCGGTCCCTATCGAATATCCGCCAAGCTCTGCTATTATCTCCATGGTGGTTGCACGGTCATCCGATATTATCATCTTGTCGTATTCATGATCCGACAATGCTTCCTCCGTAAGGTAGAAATTCCCCTCGCTGCTCTGGTTAAAGGATATGCAGGGATAGTCTTTCAATTCCTCTAACGATATCTCTTTCCTGCCGGCAAACTTATGATCCTTCCATACATAGGCATAAGTTTCCCTTTTCATCAGCGGAGTAAATTCCAGCTGATAATCCTTAAACAGTTTCTTGATCAGATTCTCATTAGCTCCCGAAAATGATATTATGCCCACTTCACTTTTCAGCTTCCTTACATCTTCAAGTACTTCTTTTGTTTTTGTTTCGTGAACACAGAATCTGTATTTCTCCGGTCTGTTTTTTTTGATCACAGCAGTGAAAGCTTTTATCGCAAAGTTATAATGCTGGGTCGATACCGAAAATACTTCACGGTCATGATCCTTTGAAAGATAACGGTTCTCCAGTATCTCATACTGTCCCACTACTCTCTGGGCATAGGTAACAAACTCCCTGCCCTCATCGGTCAGGGTGATACCTTTATTGGATCTGTCGAATATTATTATCCCCAGTTCTTCTTCCAGCTCACGTATGCTTGAAGAAAGCGCCGGCTGAGATATGAACAATCTTGTCGACGCTTCGCGTATGGATGGTGCCGATGCTACTTCCAGCACATATTTCATCTGTGATACATTCATGATTTCTTCTCTGTAATAAAACTTAAAAAGTTCAGTCCCCTACTTTTTTAATATACAGTTCGTATGTACCGTCGCCGTTATCGATAAGCTTAAGGACTTCATGCCCTTCTTCTTTTACACTCCTGGGCACATTCTGCACGGGTTCACCGTCATTAAGATGCACCTGGAGTATCTGACCTTCATCAAGCTCCTCAAGAGCAACCTTGGTCTTTACAAAAGTCACGGGGCAATTGACGTCCGTGATATCAACTTTATCATCTACTTCAAAATCTATGTCTGCCATTTTATTCATCCTCCAAAATAATAAGTTCTTCTTTT
Source organism: uncultured Lachnospiraceae bacterium (assembly GCA_947169935.1). Taxonomy (GTDB): domain Bacteria; phylum Bacillota; class Clostridia; order Lachnospirales; family Lachnospiraceae; genus NK4A136. Next base: position 605 of record CAMVRS010000303.1, on the reverse strand, counting down.
CTTACAGTCTTTTCCCCATCCACAGTCTCTACATGGAAAGCATTTAATACCGGATTGCCCTCTTCCATAAGAGACAGTATAAGATAACTGGCCTTGCTGTCATTCGCAAGTCTCTTATCCTCCTCGGAAGGTCTTGAGGGTGATTCGGGATGCGAATGCCAGTTACCCAGCGGTTTAAGACCGTTTTCACGAATATCCTTTATGGTCCTCAGCTGATCCTTTGGATCGATCGTGAAGTGCTCATTGGTATGATCGATATTGGTAAGTATATAGACCTTCTGTATATCACGGCTGCCGTCCTCATTATCGGTACCGGCGATCAGGCCGCAGGCCTCCTCCGGCGCTACAGAGATGGCGTGCTCGTATATGCTGTTGAAATCTGATCTCTTTATCGTAATCTTCATAATTATTGTCTCCACCTGCGATGACACAAGGCCACCGCTTTATCCTCAAAATCCACCTTTTGGTATCATGAGGGACACGCCTTTTTAGTTACATCTTCATGTCACATGCTACCTGCTCGTAGTCGATGAGCTCGGTGATCGCAGGTTCATCGGAGCATACTGCGCAGCCCTTGCCACGGGGCGGCAGCTTGATCTTGTGGA
>CAMVRS010000302.1 GCA_947169935.1 uncultured Lachnospiraceae bacterium | reverse complement strand
TGTTGAATATCAGGGTGATTCCCTTATAAATGATACCGATTATAAGTTAAGCTATAAGAACAACAAACAGTATCAAGGAACAAAAACTCCTACGGTTACCATACAGGGAAAAGGGCTGTACAAAGGGAAAGTCACAAAAGAATTCAAGATCCTTAAGAATGCTTTCGACGAAAATTTCCTTACCGTGACTGTTAAGGATAAGGTGGCTTCTTCCAAAGCCGGCGGATATATCTCAAAGGTTACCGTAACAGACAATGAAGGCGCAAAACTTACAGCAGGCAAAGATTACGAAAAAGATGTAGTCTACAAGAGAGCGGACGGAACTGTACTTACTAAGCAGGATATCGTAAATACAGGCGAGACTGTAACGGTTGTTATCACCGGCAAGGGGGCTTATGATGATACTTCAATATCCGCAGAATATCATATCATCGATAAGGGTTATGATATAAGCAAGGCAAAAGTTAAGATCGCCGACCAGTATTACAAGGCCGGATACAAAGTGTATATCCCTCTGGATGATACCAGCATAAGCGTGACCCTGGGCAGCACTGTGCTGCATCGTGTATTCAACGGCACTTTTGTTGATGATAACCTGAGCGGCGACATAAACGGCTTTGAGCTTGTATCAGGGTCTTATAAGAAGAATAACAAGTGCGGTACGGCCAGCGTTATGCTCCACGGAGTTGGTATCTACGGAGGCTTTAAGACGGTCAAATTCAAGATCAAACCAGTAGCCGTACAGGGGAAAAAGCCCAGCAAGAAGATCCCCGTTCCCGAAAAGTGTCTTCTGGTGACAGATTTTGGGGCAATCCCGGATGATGATAAAGACGATACGGATGCGATCTATAACGCTATATGTGCTGCATCCAATGATACGGAGAACGACCATAATCTGTACTTCCCCGAAGGAAAATACAATGTCGGAAAAGGATCATCCTTCAGTGAGGTGTATATCAATATGCCCAATGTTAATATGGTGCTTCATTCAAATGCCGTGCTTTATGAAGCGGTGAGGCCCGGTGACGGTTATAATGCCATCCACATTAAAGCGGATAATGTATCCATCCGCGGCGGCATGCTCCAGGGAGAGCGCTTCAGGCACAGCGGAGGCAGCGTGGGACAGTACGGCATGGGTATAGCCATAGATAAAGGTAAAAATATCAGCATAAGGGATATGACGATCTGCGATAACCGCGGCGACGGTATCTACATCAATGACGGCGGACATCTGACGGTCAGTGACGTTACCATCAAGAATTGTGATATCTATGACAACAGCCGTAATAATATCGGCGTCATCAGGGGAGATAAGATCACGATAGAGAACTGTCATATCTATCATGAAAAGGACGGTTTCTCGCCCATGGCAGGTATAGACCTTGAACCTGATGGCGTAGGTGACAACTATTATATCCATAACGTTCTTATCAAGGACTGTAAAATAGAGACTTACCAGCATAAGAGCGCTACGGAGGTTGACGGATACTGGACTTATTTCGGTATCCTGATCATAGCCGGCTGCGAAAGACCCGTTGTATTTGATGTTACCATACAAAACTGTGATATATACGGCGATCTGTGCCTGGGAAGCGGAAGCAATGTCAAATATCCCGGGACTACGGTTCATGGCAACATCATTCCTTCGGATTTTTAACCCGTGTCATCCTGAGCGAAGCGAATAAGTGAGATAGGAAATCTTTGATTTCCGTGATCGAACTTATGCCGTAGCTGGATCTTAAAAAATTATGGTAAAAATAAAAACATTATGTTAATATACAAGGTGGCTGTGCGCAGGTGCACAGTCACCCATTCATTTTTGTGAGGGCACAGATATGGCAGAAGCAAAAGGACAGGGAAATCTCGTATTCGGACTTGATATAGGGACCAGGAGCATAGTAGGCACCGTGGGTTTCCGTGAGGGCGATATTTTTAATGTGCTGGCCCAGGAAATTAAAGAACACGAGACCAGGGCTATGCTGGACGGACAGATCCATGACATAGCATCTGTCGGCAATACTATTGGACAGGTAAAACATGCTCTGGAAAAGAAGCTGGATATCAAACTTACCGATGTCTGCATAGCAGCCGCAGGCCGTGTTCTTGAAACTGTAGAGGTTCATATTGACTGGGAGCTGGATAAAGAAAAAGAGATCAGCACCGATGATATCGCCCACCTTACATCTATGGGTATAGAGAAAGCTTATTCCACTTTCCTGGAGCAGAATACCAGCGATGTGCATTTTTACTGTGTGGGTAATTCCATAATCCGTTTTTATCTGAACGGATATCAGATAAATAATCTTGAGAATCATAAAGCCCGCAGCATAGGGGCTGATATGATAGCAACCTTCCTGCCGGACGAGGTGGTGGACGGTCTGTATAAAGCTGTTGAACTGGCCGGCCTGCGGGTAGTAAATATGACTCTGGAGCCTATAGCCGCCATATCGGTAGCTATCCCGGAAATGTACCGTATGCTGAATATCGGTCTGGTTGATGTTGGAGCCGGTACGTCTGATATCTGTATCACCAGGGACGGCTGCGTAGTGGCATACGGCATGATACCCGTTGCAGGTGATTCACTTACGGAGACCATAGCCAGGTCCTGTCTGGTAGATTTTAATACTGCAGAACATATCAAACGCAGCATAGAGAATAATGACAGCGTTGAATACAACGACATAATGGGGCTTCCCCAGAAGATAGAAGGACAGGCAGTGCTGGAGATGCTGCATCCCCAGATAGATGAGATGACTTCCCTTGTGGCGGATAAGTTCAGGGAATTAAACGGCGGAAAGCCTGTAAGCGCAGTCTTTGTTGTAGGCGGCGGCGGACGTATCGAAGGCTATACCAAAAAGCTTTCGGAGCATCTTGGGATCATCGCGGAACGTGTTGCGGTACGCGGCGAGGAAGTCAT
>CAMVRS010000301.1 GCA_947169935.1 uncultured Lachnospiraceae bacterium | reverse complement strand
AACCGCAGATATAACGCTCCACTATGGAGCTGTCTTTACGGCTGAAAAGCCCCGAGCAGAAAAGCGGAGCCAGGATCAGTATTTCGATTACGGTAAATATCCCTTTAAACATAAAGGTCATTATAACATAAATACGGGGGGATTGCCAATTTAAGGGGATATAAAAAAGATCACGGCGGGGGCTGTTATTTCCACAAATCTTGGAAAAAGCCGTAAAAAAGGTATATAATGATCGTATGTTTTTATATGCTGGGAATTAAAAAACAAAGCGGAAAAAGGGAGGGAAACAGATGAATCTAAAGTACACTAACATTATCCTTACCGTGTTACTTGCGGCGACCGTGATCCTGGGCGGCACAGTCATAGCCATGTTTGCACGGACAAGCAAGGAAAGTGAAAAAAATTCAAAGATGCTGCAGGAGATGTCTTATGACGTAGATAATATCGCCGATGAAGTAGACCGTATCTCGGACACGGTGTATGATATCATGGAGCAGGGCTGCACAGGATCTTCCGATCCGGACGATCCCGATGACCCCTATGATCCTTTTTACCTTTACCCCGATGAAGTTGATAAGCCCGTGATCTATCTTTACGGCGATGAAGGCGGGACAGAAGCCCATGTGGAGCTGGTACTTCATGATGCGAAGATGCTGACCGTATGGCCGCAGGCTTATCAGAGTGCAGATACTTACAGCTGGGATATATTTGCCGATGAGGACGGCACCTTATATGATAAGAACGGTATAGAATATTCCTATCTGTTCTGGGAAGCACAGGATTATGGCAATTATGCCTTTGATAAGGGCTTCTGCGTGGCAGGCAGTGATACGGCGGAGTTCCTTTGGACGGTATTAAAGGAGATAGGTTTAAGCGATAAGGAATCCAATGAGTTTATAGTATACTGGCTTCCCAGGATGCAGGATAATGCATATAATCTGATAAGCTTTGAGGGACTGGATCCTTCGGATGGCTATAATAAGGATTTTGAACTGAAGGTGACAGACGGCGACGGAAATGCAGCGGACAGTATGCTCCGTGTGATGATGGCCTGGAAGGCTGTCGAAGAGCCCGTGGATATTGAGCCCCAGACATTCAGCGGTTTTGAACGTAACGGATTCACCGTAGTTGAATGGGGCGGAAGCGAAGTAAGATAGGTGATGATATGAACGAATACATTCCGGAAACATCTTATCAGGAGCAGCCGGAGCAGCCGCAGTCCGGCAGCAACAGCCTGAGCTATGTAAATGTGATACTTACTATACTGCTGGCAGTGGTGGTGATATGCGGCGGAATACTGATAGCCATGCTCGCGCGCAGGGGTAAAGAGACTGCAGCTGTGGGGATGGAGCTTCAGGATATGGCAGAGGAAGTTTCGGATATCGGTGATGAGCTGATCACCATTTCCGATAACCTGGATACCATATCCGGCCAAAGTCACGAAGATGATAACACGGCAGTGGAGCATGATTATGGTATAGGCGGCGGAAAGAGAAAGCCGGCCATCTATATCTATGGTGATGATACCCGGGTACATGTGGAGCTTGAGCTTAAGAATGACGAGATGTCGGTTTTATGGCCGGCAGCGGAACAGAACGGGAATGTCTATAGCTGGGATGTGACGGCGGCAGAGGATGGTACGCTTACTGACAGCGAAGGGACAGAGTACTCATATCTTTTCTGGGAGACGGATTCCTATGACATGGTATCTTTTGAAAAGGGCTTTTGTGTACCTGGCAGCGATACGGCTGAATTCCTTTGGACGGAATTGAAGGAAATAGGCTTAAGCGATAAGGAAGCCAATGAGTTTATAGTATACTGGCTGCCCCTGATGCAGGATAATGCCTATAATCTGATAAGCTTTGAAGGACTGGATACATCCGATGATTATAACAGGGACTATGCTCTGAGCGTGACTGATGAGAACGGGAAGGCGGCAGATTCCATGCTTCGCGTGATGATGATCTGGAAGGCGCTGGATGAGCCGGAAGATATAGAGCCGCAGTCCTTTACGGGATTTGAACGCAGCGGGCTTACGGTAGTTGAGTGGGGCGGAAGCGAAGTGAAGTGATCAATTGCTGTAATAAAAAAGATCCTTCGCTGCGCTCAGGATGACAGGGTATTATGTCATCCTGAGGAGCGCAGCGACGAAGGATCTTTAAAGAACTCCCGGTTCTATAGATGAACCGGGTTTTTATTTGATTATCAGAACTTACCTGCCTTTGCAGCCTCTTCGATAGAAACGGCTGTAGAAACGGTCATACCAACCATAGGGTTGTTGCCGGCGCCGATCAGACCCATCATCTCAACGTGAGCGGGAACTGAAGAAGAACCTGCGAACTGTGCATCTGAATGCATACGGCCCATGGTATCGGTCATACCGTAAGAAGCGGGACCTGCAGCCATGTTATCGGGATGCAGTGTACGGCCGGTGCCGCCGCCTGATGCAACTGAGAAGTACTTCTTGCCTGCCTCGAGGCGCTCCTTCTTGTAGGTACCTGCAACGGGATGCTGGAAACGGGTAGGGTTGGTTGAGTTACCGGTGATGGAAACGTCAACGTTCTCTTTCCACATGATAGCAACGCCTTCGCAAACATCGTTTGCACCGTAGCAGTTAACCTTTGCACGGGGGCTGTTAGCATCCTTGGAGTAGCATTTTCTGAATACTTCCTTTACGGTGTTGGTGTAAGGATCGTACTCGGTCTCAACATAAGTGAATCCGTTGATACGGGAGATGATCTGTGCAGCATCTTTTCCAAGACCGTTAAGGATAACGCGCAGAGGTTTCTGACGAACCTTGTTAGCCTTCTCGGCGATACCGATAGCGCCCTCAGCAGCTGCGAAAGACTCGTGGCCTGCCAGGAATGCGAAACACTCGGTCTCCTCTTCAAGGAGCATCTTGCCCAGGTTACCGTGGCCAAGACCAACCTTACGGGTGTCTG
>CAMVRS010000300.1 GCA_947169935.1 uncultured Lachnospiraceae bacterium | reverse complement strand
TTTACTGCGCCGGATTTTGGCCGCTGAAAGCGGCATATTTCCTTTGGCATAGAAGATACAAAGGGTTCCATTGAGGCCGGCAAGGACGCGGACTTCCTTGTTTTTGACAACGACCTTTTGACAGCAGAGCATGAGGGCTTCAGCTACAATAAGCCTGCGGATGTGTATTTTGGCGGAAAAAAGGTGAACTGAAAGGTTTCTGAATAATCGTATTTGGGCAGCCTGGCGGAGAACCGGCTGCCCTTTATTTAAGGCATGGGGGAAAAAGAACTGGCGTGACAAGGAAAAAACTGTTTACTGTTGATGATTTCATGGTTGCCTTTATTTCAGCCCTGGGTTACGGCTTTGGGGAAACTATTGCCAGGTTTCGGGCTGGCCCAGGCTTATGTGCACGGTGGCAAGCACGGCTCTTGGAATCGTACTCGAGGAGATCATCAGCAATATCGTTTTCGGCAAGGCTGTGCAAAAAAAACAGGAAAAGACGTATTATGACATTTGCCGCCATCTTTCTTTTTTTCCTGTGGCCGCTGTATGTGTCCTGGTAAAAGACGGTAATGAATGGAAGAAGCTGGATCCTTCCGATTATACGGTGACTTATCTGAATAATGTGAAGAAGGGAACGGCCACGATCCTGGTGACAGGAAAAGGAGATAAAGCTGCGGGAAGCAGGACAGCGAAATTCAAAATAAAAGCCGGGAAAGTATAATTGATCTAATGGGCCGGGTGAATGGTTCTTTTGCAGGCTGTGGCAGCACAGGTGTCAGAAGAGCCGTCTCCGGCTCCTGATGAAGCAGAATATGGAATTGGAGGCAGGGCTGCGATCTGCAGCGAGTAACTATGGCTGGTAAATCATCGGGAAGCGTGATCTGGAAAAATATTTTATCAAACTATCCGGGGGCGGTATTGTACGGACTTCTTTTTAATATCATGCTTATGATAGACAGCATCATTGCAGGCTTGAATCTTGGGGCGAAAGGAATCGCCGCGGTGGCGCTCGGTGTGCCGGGCTATGGTGTTCTGGCGGCGGTTATTTATTCGCTTATCCACGGCAGCGGACTTCGGATGATCTGGGCGAAGGGTCACTCTGACGACCGGGGGGCTCTCAGGGCATTTAACGGGGGGGCAACTCTGGTCGGTATTTCCGGGCTTGTCTTCGCTGTACTTATTTTCGCCTTTGCGGATAGTATTATACTTATCTGCGGCGGTGATATGGTGAATACTGATATCCGGAATAATGCGGTGCTCTACCTTATGTTTTGTTCACCGATAGTGTTTTTAACCGCCCTGGGGATGCTCCTTCAGGAAGTTATGAATGTACTTGGCTATCAGACTGCCCGCGCCGCGCTTGGCGCGATCAATGTAGGAGTCAATCTGACAGTTTCCATTCTTTGCGTTGTCTTCCTTCCGGCGGATATGAAGCTTGCGGGACTTGGAATCGGAACCTCTGCCGGAGGACTTGCGGAATTTATCAGCGGGATCGTTATACTTCGGGTCATGAAAGTACATCTGGGATATCGTCCGCTGATCCCCAGGCCTTACGAAATCGCCGAGACCGTTCGGTGCGGATTCCCGGCTGCCGCAGACTATTTTGCGGAAAATGTCCTGATGGGAATACAGAATAATCTGATACTTGCCGGATTTCCCGGGGATACAATGATCCTGCCTACGGCCGAAGTCGTCTGCAACATCACCTATTTTGCCTCCGGTACGATAAAAGGGGCAGCAATCGCAACGGAGCCTTTGTTCGGTGTGTTCTATGCGGAACGGGATGTAAAAAGCATAAGGAAAGTATGGCAGCAGGGATGGGTTATAGGCATGTTTATGTCGGTTTTCTGGGCTGTTCTTTTCTATGTGTCATTGCCGGCACTTTCAGCCTTATGCGGGATGGAAATGTCACAGGATATATCCAGAGGGATGTTTTTATGTATGATCTTTACCCCGGTTATGCACACGGTATATATGTTTACGTTATATTATGAGGCAACGCGGCGGTTCACCCTGTCCATGGCCTTTGCCATAATACCTGACTCCTGTCTGTATGCGCTTATGATGGCTTTTCTTATTCCGATCATCGGAAAAGACGGAATCTGGCTGGCAATTACCGGTAATCAGGTGATCGGGCTGATCATACTTGTTCCGTTAGTGCTGTTTATAGCTGCAAAAACCGGCAGAAGGGAGGATCGAATGCTTCTGCTTCCTGAAGAGTTTTACACGGGAGCTGATCTTCTGGAATTTGAGATACCGGGTGATAAAGCGGACGTGTCAGCTGATCTTAAAAGACTTGAAGAACCAATGCAGAGCGTCCTTTCGGATAAAGAACAGGCTGATGCTCTATTGCGCTATGCCGCGGAACTGGTGTCGGAAATGTGCAAAACCTCTAAACATATTCACATCAAACTGAGGGCAGAAGGGGAGAAGACAGAGCTTTTCATACGCAGCCTGGGGAGACGTTTTAACATGCCGGAATATACCATGGCTCATGGAGACAATGAATCCGTTTCTTACAGCTATGTGTATAAGATGAACATTGTATGCATCACCCTTACCGGGAGATGCTTAGTTAAGACGGACTGACAGAGAAATCAGTGGTATATACGGTATGGCAGGGGCTCTGTTACTGACGGAAGGATGGGGATTTCCAGATTATTGAGCAGTGGGAGAATAAGATGAACGTATATGATTTTGACAAAACTATTTTTCCTGGAGATTGTTCGATAGGCTTTTGCATATGGTGTATGAACCGGCATCCGGGACTGTACTTTACCTTTTTGCCGAAAGCGGTCATAAACCTGATCAGGCGTAAGTCAGGCCTGATGCCGGAGTATCTGATGCAGCGTAAGTTTTTCGGATATCTGACACTGATCGATGATTTTGATGAGCAGATCGAACGGTATTGGGATGTAAACGAGAAAAAGATCTCCGCCTGGTATCTTAAGCAAAAGAGATCTGAC
>CAMVRS010000299.1 GCA_947169935.1 uncultured Lachnospiraceae bacterium | reverse complement strand
TCGTTGATCACTTCATCATGAAGCTTCGTTGCGTTAAGTTCGCACGTACACCTGAATACAACCAGATCTTCGCAGGCGATCCCGTATGGGTTACCGAGTCTCTGGGTGGTGTAGGTGTTGACGGACGTCACATGGTTACCAAGACCAGCTTCCGTTATCTGAACACCTTAAACAACCTGGGTGCAGCTCCTGAGCCCAACCTGACAGTTCTGTGGTCAACCAGACTGCCCAGACCTTGGAAAGAGTTCTGCGCTAAGATGTCCATCAAGTCTTCTTCCATCCAGTATGAGAACGATGACCTGATGAGAGTTACCCATGGTGATGATTACGCTATCGCTTGCTGCGTATCTTCAATGCGCGTTGGTAAGGAAATGCAGTTCTTCGGAGCGCGTGCTAACCTTGCTAAGTGTATGCTGTACGCTCTTAACGGCGGTATCGATGAAGTATCCAAGAAGCAGGTTGGTCCTAAGTACCGCAAGTACGAAGGCGACGTTATCGAATATGATAAGTTCATGCCTATGTTCGAGGATATGATGGAGTGGCTGGCTGACGTTTATGTAAATACCCTTAACGTTATCCACTACATGCATGATAAGTACTGCTACGAGCGTGCACAGATGGCTCTGCATGATCGCGATGTACGTCGTTACTTCGCAACCGGTATGGCAGGTCTGTCAGTTGTTGCTGACTCTCTGTCCGCTATCAAGTATGCAACCGTTAAGCCCATCCGTGATGAGGACGGCATAATCGTAGACTTCGAGACAACCGGAGACTTCCCTAAGTACGGTAATGATGATGACCGCGTAGACCAGATCGCTCACGACCTTGTAAGCAAGTTCATGATGATGATCCGTCGTCACCACACCTACAGAGATGGATTCCCTACCATGTCAGTTCTTACCATTACTTCTAACGTAACCTATGGTAAGGCTACAGGTAACACTCCTGACGGACGTCGTAAGGGACAGCCTTTCGCACCCGGTGCTAACCCGCTGCACGGCCGTGATACCCACGGTGCTGTTGCATCCCTTAGCTCTGTTGCTAAGCTGCCTTTCAATGACAGCCAGGATGGTATCTCCAATACCTTCACCATCATCCCCAGCGCTCTGGGCAAAGAGGATAAGGTATTCGCAGGCGATATCGAAGTAGACCTGAGCAAGAAGTAAGAAATATTAACCACCGCCTTCTCTTTAGGGAGAAGGCGTGACGGATGAGGTGTTATAAGAAAGGAGCCCGATAATGGCAGATCAGATGACAGAGGATCAGATGATACAGGATCTGGTAGCACAGCTGGACGGAGGTTTCTCCAAAGGTGTAGGCCATGTGAATGTAAACGTGGATGATAAAGCTTCCGCGAAAAAGGAAGTGGAGACCATGGGCTGTACAGACTGCAGCCGTACGCCTCTGGCATGCTCCGTTCCTACCCTTCATCAGGGATTAGATGATTATGAGTGATAAAGGGATTCAAAGTCAGGGTTTTCCATGCTTGCATGGAATAAATGCTGACCTTGAAGACCTCTTATCAAAAAAACAATTTGAATACTTAAGATTTTTAGGAGGAAAATAAAATGGCAGAAGCAAGTGCAGCACAGGTTAACAACCTTGTATCTTTACTGGATGGATACGCAACAAAGGGCGGCCATCATCTTAATGTTAATGTGCTCAACAGAGAGACTCTTCTTGATGCACAGGCACATCCCGAGAACTATCCTCAGCTGACCATTCGTGTGTCCGGCTACGCAGTAAACTTCATCAAGCTTACTCCCGAGCAGCAGGCAGACGTTATCAGCCGTACATTCCATGAGTCCATATAATTAGAATTTGACCTTTATTAAACAGGGGGCATGTATACATGCCCCTGTTTTTTTATAAAATGAAACTAAGCATAATCGTTCCCGTATACAATATGACGGCAGACGGCAAGCTGGCCTTTTGTCTTGACAGCCTGATGGCCCAGAGCCTGAAGCCGGAGGAATACGAAGTTATCGCCGTGGATGACGCTTCCACGGACGATTCTTTTTCTGTGCTTAAAGACTATGAGGCACGTTTTCCCGGACGCTTTATAGCACTGCGCAGTGAGGTCAACCACCATCAGGGCGGAGCAAAAAATATAGGCCTGGCGAAAGCCCGGGGGGAATGGCTGGGCTTTATAGATTCCGATGACTGGATAGTACCGGATTATTATGAACGTCTGCTTAAGAAAGCAGAGGAGACCGGCGCCGATATGGTGGGCTGCGATTATTGTTTTACCGAAGAACACAGCTTTAAGCCCGGCAGGCAGGTCAGCAGCAATCATGCGGATCAGACGGGAGTGATGGATACCGAAAGGTATAAAAGGCTTCTCCTGGAAACCGGAAGCCTGGTGGTCAAGGTATACCGCAGGGAGCTGATACTTGGAGATTACGTTCCGGGCAGTGCAGAGAAGGTGGACATTTTCCCGGAAGACATTTTTTATGAAGATAACGCCGTAAGCAACAGCTGGATGCTGCGATGCAGACATTTTGAATATATACCCGAAGCTTTATACTTTTATTATCAGCATGACGCTTCTACGGTTCATACGGTATCCTTAAAGAACCTTAACGACCGTATGGAAGCGGGAAGGATGATATTAAGTACGGCAAAAAGCGAGGGCTATTACAACGAATACAAGGCGGAACTGGACTACCAGTTCATAACGCTTTTCTATAAAAACACGCTTTTCTCTGCAATGCAGAAAAAGACAGGCCTGGCTAAAGGGGCCTATGCATTTACCAAAAAGCTGGCAGAGGAGATGAAGCAGCTGCTCCCGGATTTTGAAGAAAATCCTTATTACAGGGAGCGTGTTAATGCGGAAGAAAAGAAACTCATGCACATGCAGATGAAGGGCCATCCTGGCTTTTATATCTATTATCGTCTGCTGTGGTTTTACAGGGGGATCAGGAAGTGAGTATATTTAAAGCATTTTCGTGCGTTTTCATGCACAAAATGAAATAATAAAA
>CAMVRS010000298.1 GCA_947169935.1 uncultured Lachnospiraceae bacterium | reverse complement strand
GGCGTTGGAGCCTCCGCCTACGCAGGCCATTACCGCATCGGGAAGCCTACCTTCCTTCTCCATTATCTGCTGCTTTATCTCCCTTGAAATAACCGACTGGAAATCCCTTACTATGGTAGGGAAGGGATGAGGGCCCATTACTGAACCCAGGCAGTAGTGAGTATCGCTGATACGGCTGGTCCATTCTCTCATGGCCTCGCTGACCGCATCCTTAAGGGTTGCGGTACCGCTCTTTACCGGGATCACTTCCGATCCCAGAAGGCGCATGCGGTATACGTTAAGTGCCTGGCGCTTTGTATCCTCCTCGCCCATGAACACAACACATTCCATGCCCATCAGAGCCGCTGCCGTAGCCGTAGCCACGCCGTGCTGGCCTGCGCCGGTCTCGGCTATAAGTCTGGTCTTTCCCATCTTCTTAGCCAGAAGTGCCTGACCAAGTACGTTATTTATCTTGTGGGAACCGGTGTGGTTAAGATCCTCTCTCTTTAAGTAGATCTTTGCCCCGCCCAGATCCTTTGTCATCTTCTCTGCGTAATACAGGCGTGAAGGCCTGCCGGCATATTCATTAAAGAGTTCGGTAAGCTCCCTGTTGAATTCGGGATCGGCCTTATACTTGTTGTACGCCTCTTCCAGTTCTATCACGGCATTCATAAGGGTCTCGGGTATGTACTGCCCGCCGTGTATGCCGAATCGTCCTTTCTCGTTGGTCATGATGTTCTCCTTTCCGGTAATTGATAAGATCCTTCGCTTCGCTCAGGATGACATTTCTGTGGGGTTCTGCGCCCTCAGGATGACACTGTGGTTCTCAGGATGACACCCTAGTTCGGTGTACTATTGAGCTGAATTCCCGCATTTTGGCGGGGTCTTTATGTCCGTCTGTTTCTATGCCGCTGCTTACATCCACGGCGTAGGGGTGAAGCTTTTCTATGGCTTCGCTAACGTTTTCAATATTCAGGCCGCCGGCCAGGAAATAGGGGCGTTTTATCCTTGCAGCCAGATCCCAGTCAATTACTTTGCCGCCGCCCTTGCCTGAATCCAGCAGGATGTGATCGGCCGGGCTGTTTTCGGCTTTTACCGTATCCTCTTCGGTTACTATCCTTATTGCCCGGATTATTGGTTTATCCGTAAGCCTGCGCAGGCGGCTTATGTAATCATCATCTTCGTCTCCATGGAGCTGTATCAGATCGATGATCCCCCTGTTCGCAAGTAAAGCCACTTCCTCTATGTCCTCGTTTACGAATACGCCTACGGCCCTGATATTATCGTCCAGAGCTTTCTTTAGCTCCAATGCTGCCTCGGGCGTGATATAGCGCTTTGAAGGCTTCCAGAATACGAATCCGATGTATTCCGGCTTTATTTCATTTACGGCGGCGATGTCCTCTTTCCGGGTCATGCCGCAGAGCTTTATTTTTGTCATATATGAATCCTGTCTATAAGATCCTTCGCTTCGCTCAGGATGACATTCCTGTGGGATACTTAGCTCAGGATGACATTGCTGTGCCACGAAGTTCAGCGAGTTTGGCACTCTTGTCTGCGGCACGCATGAGGGCTTCGCCCACAAGTACGGCGTCAACTCCGGCCGTCCTTAATGCTGCCACATCTTCGGCAGCGCTTACGCCGCTCTCCGATACGAAAACCTTATCGGAAGGGATCATGCTGCGAAGACGCCTGCTGTTTGATGTATCCACAGAAAAGTCCTTAAGATTACGGTTATTGACGCCTATTATGTGTCCGCCGGCATCCAGGGCCATCTCCACTTCTGCTTCGTCATGGGCTTCCACAAGAGCTGAAAGTCCCAGCGAATCACAGACAGAAAGATACTCTTTTATCTGCGCCTTATCAAGTATCGCGCAGATCAGCAACACCGCAGATGCACCCATACATTTTGCCTCGAATATCATATAATCGTCAACAGTAAAATCCTTACGTAAACACGGAATACTTACTGCAGCTGCTATTTCCTTCAGATATTCATCGCTGCCAAGGAACCATTTGGGCTCTGTAAGTACCGATATGGCATCGGCTCCCGCCGCATCATAGTCTTTAGCGATCTGAAGATACGGAAAATCCGGCGCTATCAATCCTTTTGAAGGAGACGCTTTTTTACATTCGCATATAAAGCTTATATCCGGCTTTTTAAGCGCATTCTCAAAAGTGAAATCTCCCTTCGGAAGAGCCTCCGCATCGCGGCGTATTGTTTCCGGGCTTATATTCTTTTTTGCTGCAGCCACGCGCTCCCGGGCGTGGTCTGCAAGCTGGTCTAATATAGTCATCATTTTCTCCATTATCGATTACTAACTTCGATAACCTTCTCGAGGGTCTTATAGGCGTCGCCGCTGTCAATGATCTGCGCTGCCAGCTTTATGCCGGATGCAAGGTCGTCAGCTTTTCCGCCGATGTAGAGGGATGCGCCTGCATTCATGAGCACTGCGTCACGCTTGGGTCCCTTTTCGCCCTTAAGGATAGCCTTGGTTATCTCTGCGTTCTCTGCAGGGGTGCCGCCCTTAAGATCGTCCTTTGTGCATCTGTTAAATCCGAAATCTTCGGGCTTGATAACGTAGGATTTATACCATCCGTCACGGATCTCGCTTACGGTGGTGGGCGCGCTCATGGATATCTCATCCAGCTTATCCTGTCCGTAAACTACCATGCCGCGCTTTACACCAAGGCTTATAAGTACCTGGGTAAGGGGCATAACAAGATATTCGTCATAAACGCCCAGAAGCTGCATCGTGGGTCTTCCGGGATTGGTAAGAGGCCCTAAGATATTGAACACTGTACGGAAGCCCAGCTCCTTACGGATGGGACCCACATACTTCATTGAGGTATGATACTTCTGTGCAAAGAAGAAGCACATGCCTGCTTCCTTAAGAAGCTCAATGCACTTTTCAGGCTCCTGCTGGATATTCACGCCCAGTGCCTCAAGGCAGTCTGCAGTTCCGCAGAGTGAAGATGCAGCGCGGTTTCCGTGCTTAGCAACCTTCATGCCGCCTGCTGCCGCTACCAGAGCGGAAGTAGTTGAAATGTTAAAGCTGCCTGCGTTGTC
>CAMVRS010000297.1 GCA_947169935.1 uncultured Lachnospiraceae bacterium | reverse complement strand
TATCCTGCATATCGCGGTAGTGGCTCTCCAGCTTCTGGCATACATCCTTGAACTGCTCAAATGCCTCGGGGAACTTCTCTTCCATCTCGGCTATCTTCATAGGTGTACGTACACCTGCAACAACGTCTTCGCCCTGTGCGTTGGTAAGGAACTCACCGAAGAGGCCCTTCTCGCCGTTTGCGGGGTTACGTGTGAAAGCAACGCCGGTACCGCAGTCATCACCCATGTTACCGAAAGCCATGGACTGTACGTTTACTGCGGTTCCCCATGAATAAGGGATATCATTGTCACGTCTGTATACGTTCGCACGGGGATTGTCCCAGCTGCGGAATACGGCCTTGATAGCGCCTACCAGCTGTACCTGGGGATCTGTAGGGAAATCCTCTCCCAGCTTATTCTTATATTCAGCCTTGAACTGATTTGCCAGCTCCTTAAGATCATCAGCATCCAGTTCAACGTCCTGCTTAACGCCCTTGCGGCTCTTCATCTTATCAATGAGCTGCTCAAAGTACTTCTTGCCTACTTCCATAACGACATCCGAATACATCTGGATGAATCTTCTGTAGCAGTCCCATGCCCAGCGGGGATTGTTTGACTTCTCTGCCAGTACCTGTACAACATCTTCGTTAAGTCCCAGGTTAAGTATGGTATCCATCATACCGGGCATTGAAGCACGTGCACCGGAACGAACGGAAACCAGAAGGGGATTCTCCTTATCACCGAATTTCTTGCCGGTTATCTCCTGAAGCTTATCAACATATTCATTAACCTGCGCCATGATCTCATCATTGATCTGACGGCCATCCTCATAATACTGTGTGCAGGCTTCCGTTGTGATGGTGAAGCCCTGGGGTACGGGCAGACCCAGATTGGTCATCTCCGCCAGATTGGCACCCTTTCCGCCTAAAAGCTCACGCATGTCAGCCTTTCCTTCCTCGAACAGGTAAACCCATTTTCTTGCCATTTTCTCTTCTCTCCTTCTTCTTCAGTATAGTGGAACTGTTTTTATATTTTACCACATAATGTGATAATTAGCACTAATAAGATTCTTCGTCGCTGTGCTCCTCAGAATGACACTCACGGGACGTATTATACGATCGCATCCCTCTTGGTAATATAAGATGCTATGTTCACGGCATGGTCTGCAACACGCTCAAGCGCAGCCGCCACATCGGAGAATATCATGCCGGCCTCGGGAGTACATTCGCCCCTGGTAAGCCTGTCGATGTGATTCTGCTGAAGCTCACGCTCCTTCTCATCCACCTTGTTCTCCATGCTGTTCATCTCTTTCATTATCTCATCGCTGCCGCTGCCCAGGATCACCTTAAGGGAACGCTCAAGCAACGCATTGACAAGCTCCATCATATCAGCCAGCTCCTTCTGGGCTGCAGGCGAAAAACCTGTGCCCATATCCTTGCGGCGCGCTGCCATATTAGCGATATTGTCCGCATGGTCGCCGATACGCTCTATGTCGTTTGCCACATGGAATAAGGCGCCCAGCCCCTGTAAGTCTTCTATAGGCAGGGTGGACTGGTTGATCTTTATGAAATACGAAGTGATGCTGTGATTCAGGAAGTCGATATTCTTCTCCATCTCGTGCACAGCCTCTATCTCCTCTTCATCCTGGGTGATAAGGGCGTTCATGGCACGGTTTAAGTTATCGTTTGCAAGCGAAGCCATACGCTCCAGCTCCTTAAGTCCGTCCACGACTGCAGTGGAAGGATTAAACAGCACCTTCTCACCGATGAACTTAAGCTGGAAGGTATCCAGATAACCAACCTTCTGGTCCTTGCCGGGTATGAATATATAAGTGAGCTTTACTATCAGATCCGAGAACGGGAACAGCACGATAACCTGTACTATCTTGATGATGGTGTGGGCGTTTGCCACAAAGCGGCCGTCGTCCGCGGATATGGAATGCAGGAACTCCGATACGGGGTTCATAGCCACCAGGAATACGAAGAACATGAGTACCGTTCCTATGACATTAAAAAGCAGGTGGATGAACGCTGCTCTCTTTGCGTCCTTCTTACCTGCCATAGATGCCAGCAGCGCCGTGGTACATGCGCCTATATTACAGCCAAGGATTATGAAAAGACAGATATTTACGTCTTTGAAGAGTCCCTGCTGCGCCATCAAAAGTGTAAGGGATACGGTAACCGATGAGCTCTGGACCACTGCAGTGATGATCAGACCTGTGAGTACTGCCAGCAAAGGATTGGTGAGGCCCGCAAGGGTGTTCACCACTGTCTCGGATTCTTTTATGGAAGCCATGCCGGAAGACATGGTGGATATACCAAGGAAAAGCACGCCGAAACCGGCGATAACGTCCGCTATCTTCTCAACCTTCTGATTCTTGCTGGCCATAGCCATGATAACACCTGTGAGCAGGATCAGCGGTGCATATTCGGATAGATTAAAGGAAACCAGCTGTGATGTAATGGTGGTACCGATATTGGCACCGAAGATAACTCCCGCAGCCTGGAAAAGGCTCATGAGTCCCGAGTTAACGAAACTGACTACCAGAGTGGTACAGGCCGATGAGGACTGCATTATAGCTGTAAACAGAATACCAACCAGCATTCCCTTGAATCGGTTGGTAGTGAACATTTCCAATATGCCTCTGAGCTTGGCACCGGCTGCTTTCTCGATACCCTCGCTCATCAGTGTCATACCCAGCAGGAAAAGTCCAAGACCGCCTGCTAATGATAAGATTTCCTTAAGTCCCATAATGACCTCTCCGCCTCATTGCATACGACATAATATTATCAGACTGCCGCAGCGTCTGCAAGTGGTAAATAGTACAGTATAGGATTGAAAAAAAGGCGGGGACATATTACAATTGAACAAATTACTTTACGGAGGATAAAATCTTGAGTCAGAATAAACAGATGCAGGATGAACAGCACTATTTAAAGCAGGAAGAACATAATAAGGAAATGGCGGTAACGGAAAAGGCGCAGCTCAAATACCAGAAACTGTCTTTTATGATGTCCACTCTCAGCGCCGTATTTATGCTGGCGGTATTGGTAATAGTGATAATCCTGGCAAACTATATAGTACCCAAGGTAGATACCATCTACAACCGTTCCCTTACATC
>CAMVRS010000296.1 GCA_947169935.1 uncultured Lachnospiraceae bacterium | reverse complement strand
GGGGGCAACGGCATGCAACATATTCATTTTTGGCACACTATTTGCCATCGCCATTGCTTATTCAGCATTTATCCGGATTTCATGCGCGTATCACCCGCAAGCTAGCTTGCGGTGATCGCGCATATAATCCGGATAAACGCTTGAGAGAGGAGAAGGCTTTATCTGCATGTATGCGTTAAATTTCAGTTTTACGCAATAAACACTTGCATATTTCTGGGAGAGTGATATAATATAGTTATTGTAAACCACAGTTATACCCAATTATCCACATTTATACACATACGCATATCAAACGCTATATAAAACGCTCTGTATGCGATTATTTTTATCAGAGGACATACAAATGCTCGGAAAAGAAAACTTAACGCAAAAAATAATACGTTTCTGCAATGACCTTCCGGATTGCTGTACATCATTTTTGTTGGAAACCGGAACCGAAATGGCTAATTCAACACGGCTGGCATATGCCCGTGAATTGGACTGGTTTTTTGATTATCTGATCAATTATAATCCGGATTTCGCAGAAACAGCCAAAAGAAAAATAACCATTGAGCAGATACGCCAGATTACCTCACAGGACATCTCCAGATACCTGACCATATACAAGGGCCAGGGAAAGGCTGAACGCACCTTAGCGCGCAAACGGGCGGCCTTATCAAGGTTCTTTACGTATCTGACAGCTAACCGCCAGATCGAATTTAATCCTGTGGCAGCCGCCGTACGTGTAAAGATACATCAAAGCGACGAAGTTTTGCATCTGGATATGGCTGAGCAGGTCCGTTTTTTAGACGCCATAGACGCAGGCACAGGAATGACCGCCAAGCAGCTCAAACAACACGATAAATACCGTTTAAGGGACGTCGCCCTGGTAACCATATTGCTTGATACCGGCATGCGTGTATCTGAGCTTCACGGCATTGATATTGCGGATTTTGACTTTGAGGAATGCTCAGTTATAATCACACGAAAAGGCGGCAATATGCAGACCATTTATTTTTCCGACGAAACCCGTGAAGTTTTGCTGGATTACCTTAATGAACGTAAGAAAAAGGATCCGAATATCAAGCCCGAAACCGCATTTTTCGTAACAAACAAGGGCGACCGCCTGTCCATACGGAGCATCGAGGTTTTGATCAAGAAATACGCCCTGGCGTCTATCCCCGGTAAAGGCCGCAAATTATCGCCCCACAAAATGCGTTCGTCTTTCGCTATGGAGTTTTACGCCGCCGAAAAAGATATTCTGGCCCTTCAGCGCAAATTAGGCCACAAAAATATTACGGCTACGAACATTTATGCTAAAGCTACGGATAAGAAAATGAAGGAAACCCGTTCGGTACTGGCCGAACAAAGGAAAAAACAGAGAAAGCAGAAATAATATTTAGTGTTTGCAAACATTAAATTATCATAGGATTTAATGTTTGCAAACCATTTTAATTACCGGGACATGGCTCTATATAACCAAATCCGGCAGCCCATTATTTTTCAAACCTCTCTATCCTGCATTCGTGGATCTTGTCCTTTTCATCATAGTTTACACCCACAAACAGCAGACCTCCCTTATAATCCTTAAGGGAATTGAAATACTTTTTCTCCTTTATCTGATCCAGCGCGCTTTCCGCACATTTATTATGCTTAAGTTCTATGATCATCGCCGGAATGTCAGGCACATAAGGTATAAAGACTACATCAGCAAAACCTTTGCCCGTGGTCATTTCCTTAATTACGGTATATTTATTTAAAGCATAAATATACGCCAGATATATCGCACTCTGAAGCGCGTCTTCGTTATTATAACTTCTGTTACTGGTCACATGGATGTGGCTTTCATCCAGCGCCTTAGCAACGGCTTCTTCATCGCCCTTTATCGTAGCATTTAGCAGTTCCTTGGAAGCCTTTATTATATTATCCGTAATTTCCTGATCACTCATGACAGCAACCGCATTTGCCCATTCTTTTCTAATTTCAAGATTCGGAATACGGCAGCTCTCCTCTTCTTCATTGTAAGCGAGATACCCTATATGTATAAGATATGTCAGAGCATCATCAAGCGTGGCAAAGCAGTCCATGGTATTCAGATACTGTGATACGTTGACCGGAACTTCTTCTCCTGCAATCATCCGTATTACCGCATCCTTTGAACCTTTGAAATTCTCTTCCAGGCGGTCGCTGATCACACGGTATGACGAAGTCTTACCCCAGTAGTTTGAAAACTTCTTATCCCGCATGCTTTTAACAACCGATTCAGGATTATATATCTCATATCCGTTCTGATAATAGCCGTCATACCAGCGGCGGCATTCCTCATAATCCATTCCCCACTCATCACAAAGCTGCTTCACCTCATCAGGGGTAAATCCTACGAATTCGGTAAGCTCCTTCGCATCCAGGATCGTATATTCTTCAAAATTATTCAGCTTTGACTGTATCTTGTCTCTGACTATCGGAAGGATACCGGTAAGATAAGCCAGGGAAATCGCAGGACGCAGCGTAGCGCTCTTAAACAGCCCGTTTAAGAAACTTAAAAACTCATCAAACAGTACCTGCGGTACCTGTTCACGGACAAGCACATCATATTCGTCTATAAGGATTATGAAGGTCTGGCCGGTTTTTTCATATACCTTCTGTATACACTTTGCCAGAGAGTCATTCTTCGCAAATGAAATATCCGAAAACTGCTCCGTCAACTCTTCTTTTATATCTCTTTTAAGTTCTTTAAGGAAATTCCGTCGGACTTCCGTATTCTGATACTCACTGTTTAAATCTATCTTAATAACATTATACTTATTAAGCTTATCCTTATACCCCTCAGCCTTCGATATCTTAAGCTTTTCGAACAGTTCATGTGAATCACAGCCTTTTGAATAATAAGCAGCTATCATTTCAGAGGCTATCGTCTTACCGAAACGTCTGGGTCGGGATACACAGACATATTTATTATCCCTGTCAATAAAGTCATTCAAAGTCTTTATCATCATTGTCTTATCAACATAGATAGGCGCTTTGAGCATAGATCTGAAATTTTCATTCCCCGGGTTTAGGTATATTCCCATCTTCTTACCTCCTGCTGATAGCCCGATTATAACAAAATCCGGCAGCCCATTCAAGCTGCCGGATCCTGTGCT
>CAMVRS010000295.1 GCA_947169935.1 uncultured Lachnospiraceae bacterium | reverse complement strand
GTGATTTCTATATTATTGTTGATGACCAGTGCTTCACCTTTCTTTCGGGATAATGCCAGCATTGTCAATCACCTGCTTTCTCTTCTTTGCGTTTTTTTAGGATATCATATATAAAGAATTTAACGGGATAATCATCTTCAAGTATCACCTGTGCTGCTTTCTTCGTATCCACGTTAATTATAAGAGGAGCTTTCAGATTAACGCTCATCTTTGTCAGATCGGAAGGAACCGTTATGGTCACCAGTACCAGCGGATCCTCGCATTCGCCTATTATCTTAAGCAGATCATCCTCTACAGTGGGATTGTAATCCTCTTTAGCTACTAAAGGATCAACTACAGGCATGGCAAAAGAAGGCTCCTGTACGCTCTGCATCCAGCGTATGCCGCCCTGATCCCCCTGCTCCGAATCGTGTGTGAGAGCAAAATCCTGAAGTTCAGGAAAGCCCACTATACCGTTGGGAAAATGGATCAGCTTCTCATCATCTACCGTAACCTCACCAAAGATCCTAGTTTTAATAACCATAACCCGCTCCTTTCGATGAATACCTTCTGTATTTTGTAAAAGATCCTTCGCTTCGCTCAGGATGACAGCAAGCACGAAGAATCTTTTATAATTATATCCTAAATTTCATTTTATTACAAGTAATTCAGCAGTGTGTTCTGGATCATCTTGCTGGTAGCCATAAGGGCCGCTTCGTAAGATACCTCTGCGCTTGAGAGCTTTACCGCCACATCTGTAGCATCAGCATCTTCATTCTCGCTCTGGAGCGTTGTAAAGGTGGTCTGCTGGTCATTAAGGCGGTTCTCCGCCAGTGCCACTCTCTTATCCCTGTTGCCGTTCTGGGTCACCACTTCATCCGCATCATCCAGATAACCCTGGGCCTTGGTTATATATTTGCTGAAATACTTCTGCAGCTGATCTTTCAGATAAGTCTCTGCTTTCTTAGCTGCATCCAGATCCCTTTCAACTATCGCCTGGTCATAAGCCGGATCATCCTTCATGGATTCGAACCTGGCCACCATATCCTCCACCTTGGACACATCTTCAGCCAAATTTATTATTTCATCTACATCACGACCTATATCATGCTGATATATATCGGATGCATACGAATTTACCTGTACGCTCTGGTCAAATCCCACCTGATATTCTATCCTCTGGTCAGGGGTTTTAGCCAGATTAAAGCGGTAATCCGGATTGTATTCAACCTGAAGCATCTTGGTAGGGTCATCCGGATCCGGCACGCCTTTTTCATTATCAGCTTTGCAGTAGAAGTAATGCTCCGGGCGCAGATCCGTCGCCTGCCAGTGACTCTTGGTATAGGTTACATTCAGGTTCTTTTCCGCCTCAGGAAGACCATTTATCGCATCATATACATCTTTACTCATTACCAGCTCACCGGTGGAAGGGATAAGAATCACCTTTTTTTCTGCATCAGAAGCTCCCACAGCTTTATAAGCTGTTGCCGGATCTGTTTCTATAGTCACATCTATTCCCAATCCAGCAAAGAACGGATCCGTAGCCTCCGGGTCATCCGATGTAGGGCGTTTGAATAGCTGCGCAGCGGTATCACCGTCTATCTCATCATAAGAAAGACGGAAGCGGTAATAGTTAACCGTATCTATATCCGATTCTAATATGGTATTGGTATCATAATTAGCCTCGTTGATAGTGCCTAAGTTTGCACGGTCAACATAGGTCATAACTTCACAGTCATCAAAGTTAAAGGTCTCGGTTATCTCATATCTGCGGTTAAGATCCGCATTAGAGCCAAAGCTTAAAGGCGTATCAGTCCTGAATCCGGTAAAGAGATATCTGCCTGCATAATCCGCATCACCGGTCTTGTACACTTCATCGCGCAGGGCCTTAAGGCTGTCGATTATCTTATTACGGTCAGAAGTCTGCAGATGGTCGGAAGCGCCCTTTTCGCACTCTCCCACCATGCTCTTGATAACGTCTATAGTGGTGGTAATGGCGCTTTCAGTTATGGAAAGCCATGCCTGAGCATCGGGGATATTCTTCTGATAATACTGGTTTATCTGATTAACATCACCACGTAGGCGCAAGGAACGTATAGCTATCACCGGATCATCGGAAGGCTTCATTATCCTCTTACCGGTAGCGATCTGGTTGTTCAGATCATCCTGCAGCTCTTTATTGCGGTTGATATTAGAAAGAGCGTTATTCTGCATGACTTTATTTGTTATTCTCATGGGATACCTCCTTACACACCAGTCTGGTTAATTAATTTATCGTACACTTCGCTCAAAACCTGAATCATTTTTGAAGCCATATTGTACTGCTGCTGGAATTTGGTAAGGTTTACAGCTTCTTCATCATTATCAACGCCGCTTACGGAAAGGCGCTGGTTGCTTATGGTCTTCTGCATATAAGTATAATTATCCGTGAATTTATGGGCTCTCTGGGCGTTCAGCGCCACATCCCCCAGTATGGTCACCAGGTACTGGTCTGCACTGCAGCCGCGGAAACTCATCATATCAGTATCCTTCCCCAGCCTTATCAGATCCTTTACTATGTCATTCTTCTCCACGCCATCGGATACGTTATTGTTTTCGTGGCGGGTAGCCAGCAGATCCGGATCCACCACCAGTTCATCGGCCACCTGCATATTTCCCGCGGTAAGCAGATAATAATCTGCCCTGTCGTTTAATGTGATATTCCTTGTTGCGGCGTTTCCGTCCTTATCAGTATAGGAAAGGGTCAGTTCCGGAGGAAGCTTGATCTTGCCGCCATCCATCTGTATGTCGTCTATGGTATACTCTGTTCCGGAATTATCCACCATCTTGCTGCCCTTAGCCGGTACACGGTAGGTTCTGCCTTCCTTGGACATAAAGTGCGTAAATCCGTCAGTCTCTGTAACGTCATAGAATATATCATTCTCATCCACTATACGGTTGCTCTTCTCCAGATCCAGCTCTGTGCCCTTTATGTCATGCACGCCCACATACATGTTATGTCCGGCGTTGCCGTCATCCAGGGTACCGCTTCTTAATATATCATTGGACGCCGTAGAATAAAGCCTTACCCATTCATTCATCTGTGAAAGATAATATGGTATGCCCTGATAGCTTATGCCCTGTCCTACCTGAGCATTATCGCTGGCATCTCTTGCCACCTGCACTTCTAT
>CAMVRS010000294.1 GCA_947169935.1 uncultured Lachnospiraceae bacterium | reverse complement strand
GGCAACAGGCCACAGCTTAAGCTACGTTATAGGTGTTGATGCAGATTGCGTGCATGAGGGACACGCAGCATACTACCAGTGCAGTAAATGCAGCAATTGCTTCTATGACAGCAAGGGAAGCAGTCCTGTATTTGATACATCCATGCTGGTGATACCTGCCGATGGACATGACTGGGACGAATGGAAGACCGATAAGCCGGCTACAGATAACGAGCCCGGACTCAGATCAAGAAAATGTAAGAGATGTGCCTTTACGGAATATGAAGAGATACCTGCGCTTAAGGATGCAGAGTTTTCGATCACCTTTGCCGATGCTACGGTGAAGATGAATTCCGAAGGCGTGTATGAGGTTGTTTACACAGGTGATGAGATCAGACCTAATGTGCTTGTAAAACATAACGGCGTAGTGCTTACGGAGAGCAGGGATTATACATTAAAGTATTCCAATAATAAAAAAGCCGGAAGCACGGGAAAAGTGACCGTCAGCGGAAAAGGCAGCTACTCTAAGAGTGTAAGCCGTGAGTTTAAGATCCTCCAGAAAGATGTGGAGGAGCTGGAAGTAGGAAACCTTATCGTAAAGGACGGACAGAAAGCCGATCCCACTGTGATCCACAACGGTAATATCCTTAAGGTAAACAAAGATTACAGCTTAAAGCAGGAAGGATCGGATCTTGCCATCAGCGGCATGGGTAATTATAAGGGAACGAAGATCGTAAAGCTTAATGAAGTGGAAGCTACCGATTACAACAACCGTCTGATCAATGTGAAGATCGGGAAGGTGACTAAATCGTATGACGGCAGCGAACAGTATCTGAATGCCGATGAGCTTTCGGTTACTGATAAGGATGGCAAACAGTTAAAGGCCGGAACCGATTACATAGTACGCTATTCCAATAATGTGGATGCCGGTATGGTGAGAGTGACCGTTACAGGTATCGGAAAATACGTGGGCAAGGCAAAGAAGACCTTTAAGATCATGCCTGCGAAGGATGCAAAGATCAATATCACATTGGATAAGACTTCCTATACTTATAAAAAGAGCGGCGTAAAGCCCAAGCTTACGGTTATTGCGGAGATCGGAAGCTACACAACATCGCTGTTATACGAAGGCGCAGATTACAAGCTTGCTTACAGTTCCAACAAGAAGGCGGGTAACGGCAAATTTACCATAGCTCTGCGAGGAAATTATAAGGGTGCTAAATATACCGGTGAAAATACTTATACCATTGAGGCAGCAAAGCCTTCGGCATACGAAGTGTTTGTAATAGCCGGTGATATGCCTTTTAAGAAGGCCGGAAAGTATAAGCCTAAGACCTGGGTTATAGTAAACGGAAGCCTGCTCGGAAAGTCCGATGTAAAGCTTGAGTATGCCGAGGAAAAACTGACGGAAGGAAAGAACAACCTTAAGATCACCGCTTCCGCAGCAGGATCCAATTACGAGTTTACCGGCGCAGAAGGCTTATATACCGTGGCAGTATCGGAAAAGACTGATGTCAGCAAGGCTAAGGTAAGCTTTATGCAGGGCAGCAATAAAGTTAAGAAGATGCAGTACAGCGGCAGCGCCATCACCTTTACTTCCGCAAAGCCCGATGCGCCCCAGATATATGTGACTGTCGGAGGCAAAACCATAAGCGGCGCGGATGTTGAAAAGAACTTCGACATCATCTATGCAGACAACGTTGAAAAAGGCAAGGCTACGGTGATACTTAAGGCGAAGAGTACTTCGGATTACATCGGGGCATGCGCAGGAAACTTTACGATAGTAAGCTATCCGGTGCACTGACAGAATGGTTTAGCTTGCAAAATCCCAATGACTTGGGTAGAATATTGCTTTGTGATATCGGGAGGGCAGTGATATGCGTGAAATGGATTTTAAGATGGAAAGACCGGGACTTCTTGAGGAAGGTCAGGAAGTTACGGTGACGGAAGGCTTGCTGCCCAGCAGCTATTACTATACTATAGACCCTTCGCTGGCCATGTCCGCCAATTACAAATTAAGGGACAGGCTGTATGTGAACAAAGGGGTGGTAACAAAGGTACAGGAGACCCCGCGTGGGTTCTATGTAACCGTGAAGTTTGAGGATTAACAGGAGGTTTTAATCATGAAAAAAATCAGCACACCAAATGCACCCGCGGCCATCGGCCCGTATTCCCAGGCTATCGTAGCAGGCGACATGCTCTTTGCATCGGGGCAGATCCCCATCAACCCCGCCACAGGCAATATCGAAGCAGACGGTATTGAGGCACAGGCGGAGCAGGCCATAAAGAATGTGGGAGCAATACTTGAGGCGGCAGGCACCGATTACGCGCATGTGGTAAAGACCAGCTGTTTCCTTGCGGATATGGCTGATTTCGCAGCGTTCAATGCCGTATATGAGAAGTATTTTACAGAGAAGCCCGCACGCAGCTGCGTGGCAGTAAAGACCCTGCCCAAGAATGTTCTGTGTGAAGTGGAAGTTACCGCATATCTGGGCAAAGACTGAAAACTTGCAAAAAATATCGCTTTGAGTTATACTAGGGCGAAATTTGCGGGGAAACCCGCGGTATAGTAGATGAACCGGAGGATAAGGAAATGGCAAAGGAAAAAGTAATACTGGCATATTCGGGCGGGCTGGATACCACAGCCATCATACCCTGGCTTAAAGAGAATTTTGATTATGAAGTTATCTGCGTCTGCATCGACTGCGGACAGGCAGAGGAGCTTGACGGACTTGAGGAAAGGGCTAAATTCTGCGGCGCAGAGAAGCTTTATATCCTTGATGTAACAGATGAGTTCGCAGAGCATTATATCGTTCCCTGCGTACAGGCACACGCGGTATACGAGAACAAGTACCTGCTGGGTACTTCAATGGCACGTCCCCTTATCGCAAAGAAGCTGGTTGAGATAGCACGTAAAGAAGGCGCAGCTGCCATCTGCCACGGCGCTACCGGCAAGGGTAACGACCAGATCCGTTTCGAGCTCGGCATCAAGGCTCTCGCTCCCGATCTTAAGATCATCGCAGCTTGGAGAAACGAGAAGTGGACCATGGATTCCCGTGAGAGCGAGATCAAGTACTGTGAGGAGCACGGAATCCACCTTCCTTTCAAGGCAGATTCTTCTTACAGCCGTGACCGTAACATCTGGCACATCAGCCACGAGGGACTTGAGCTCGAGGATCCCGC
>CAMVRS010000293.1 GCA_947169935.1 uncultured Lachnospiraceae bacterium | reverse complement strand
TTTTCCGAGAAGCTTTTCTCCGATGGTATAGACATCGCCTGCGCCCATGGTAAGGATCACGTCGCCGCTCTCACAATGCTCCAGGAGATAGGTCTCCACATCGTCAAAGTACTGGAAATAGTGTACTTTCGTGCCTTTGGTTTCCATCAGGTCAGCCAGATCCTTAGAGGAGATGCCGATGGTATTCTTCTCGCGGGCCGCATAGATATCCGTCAGGATAACTTCGTCGGCAGCAGAGAGGGCTTCGGCGAATTCCTTCAGGAATGCTTTGGTGCGGCTGTAGGTATGGGGCTGGAAGACCAGGAAAAGCTTTTTGTGAGGATACCTTTTTGCGGCTGCCAGGGTGGCGGCTATCTCTGTGGGGTGGTGCGCGTAATCATCTATAACGGTGATGCCGTGCAGCACGCCTTTTTTCTCAAAGCGGCGGTCTGTGCCGGTGAAAGTTTCAAGGGCTTCCAGCATAACGGCGCGGTCCACGCCCAGTTTTTCGCAGAGGGCGATGGCGGCCAGGGAGTTATATACATTATGAATACCCACAACCCCCAGCTTTACTTCGAAGCGGTCAGAACCGTGGCAGCAGGTATACCGGCCGCGGCCGGCTTCATCAAAGGAGACATCGGCGGGATAGTAGTCATAAGCATCCGAATCACCGTAAGTGATGATCGGGCAGCTTATGCCGCCGGTAAGGTCGGAGAGACGGTCGATGCCGCCGTTTATGATAAGGCAGCCGTCGGCCGGCAGCAGTCCGATAAAGCGCTTGAAGGAAGCGCGGATATCATCAATATCTTTAAAGAAGTCCAGGTGGTCTTCCTCTATGTTAAGTATCACCTCGATACGGGGGAAGAAGGAAAGGAAGCTGTTGGTATATTCGCAGGCCTCTGCTACAAAGTATTCACCCCCGCCTATGCGCAGGTTGCCGCCGATGCTCTTTAACATACCGCCAACGGTGATGGTGGGATCCAGATCCGCATGCAGCAGTATCTCCGAGATCATGGAACTGGTGGTGGTCTTTCCGTGGGTGCCGGCGATATTGATGGGTATCTTATAATTCTTCATCATCTGGCCCAGCAGCTGTGCGCGGGATAATTCCGGGATACCTCTGCGGCGAACCTCCATTATCTCTTCATTATCATTGGAGATAGCGGCGGTATAGACTGCCAGATCGATATCGTCCGTTATATTTTCGGCTTTCTGGCCGATGAAAACCTCCGCGCCTTTTTCAACAAGCTCTGCCGTAAGTGCGGACTCCTTCATATCGGAACCGGATACGCTGAAACCTTCGCTCATGAGTATCATGGCCAGGCCGCTCATGCTGATACCGCCTATGCCAAGGAAGTGTACGTGGACGGGGCGGGAAAAATCTATAGTATACATATTATTAATCCTCCGGTTTCTTGAAAATTTAGCCATTCAAGATCCTTCGCTTTGCTCAGGATGACAGACAGTTAGTATTATATCACATTATGTCAACTATGTATTATCTGTATATTTATTAAAATTATCTATAAAAATTCGTTCACATCCGTAAAAATTTGTGCTATAATACCCAACAGGGTTACAAATGTACAAAAAAATACAAGCATAGAGGTGATTTTTATGGTAAAAAAAGAAATGATAGCCATGCTTTTGGCCGGCGGTCAGGGCAGCAGGCTGGGGGTACTGACCAGAAAAGTCGCAAAGCCCGCAGTTTCTTTCGGCGGTAAATACCGTATCATCGATTTCCCGCTCAGTAACTGCATCGATTCGGGCGTAGATACGGTGGGCGTGCTGACCCAGTATCAGCCGCTGCGCTTAAATACGCACATCGGCATCGGCATCCCCTGGGATCTTGACCGTAACGTGGGCGGCGTAACAGTGCTTCCTCCTTATGAGAAGAGCACCAACAGCGAATGGTATACCGGCACGGCAAACGCCATCTACCAGAACCTGGACTACATGGAAAGCTTCAATCCTGATTATGTGCTGATCCTTTCGGGTGATCATATCTATAAGATGGATTATGAAGTGATGCTGGATTTCCACAAGGCAAACGGTGCGGAAGTCACTCTGGCGGTTATGCCCGTTCCCATTGAGGAGGCAAAGCGTTTCGGTATAGTCATCACAGATGAGAACCGCAAGATCGTGGACTTTGAGGAAAAGCCGGAGAAGCCCCGCAGCAACCTGGCTTCCATGGGTATCTATATCTTTAACTGGAAGACCTTAAAGGATGCACTGGTAGCAAAGGCTGATCAGCCGGCACTGGATTTCGGCAAGCATGTCATACCATATTGCCATCAGAACCAGTCACCGATCTATGCATATGAGTATAACGGTTACTGGAAGGATGTAGGTACGCTGCATTCCTATTGGGAAGCCAATATGGAGCTTATCGATATCGTACCGGAATTCAATCTTTACGAAGAATACTGGAAGATATACACCAAATCCGATACCCTTACTCCTCAGTACATTTCTTCCGAAGGCGTGGTGGAGCGCAGCCTGATAGGCGAAGGTGCTTCCGTATACGGCGAGGTATATTCCTCCATCATCGGCTGCAATGTGGAGATAGGAAAAGGTACGGTCATCCGCGATTCCATCATCATGAACGATACGGTGATCGGTGAGAACTGCGAGATAAACAAGACCATAATAGCAGAGAATACCGTTATCAAAGACGGCGTAAAGACCGGTATCGGTGAAGAAGCGGAGAATGAGACCGATCCCCGCATCTATAACCACGGTCTGGTCTGCATAGGCGAGCATACCGAGGTGCCCGCAGGGGTCACCATAGGCAAGAATACCGTTATCTTCGGCAAGACAGAGACAGCTGATTATCCCGATAAGGCGCTTGCCAGCGGTAAATCTCTGATAAAGGAGGGCAACTGAAATGAGAGCAATGGGAATAATCCTTGCCGGCGGCGGTATGAAGAACAGCAGAATGGGTGAACTGGCCACACGCCGTGCCGTAGCGGCTATGCCTGTGGCAGGCAGCTATCGCAGCATAGATTTTGCACTCAGCAATATGACCAATTCGCATATACAGAAGGTGGCGGTGCTGACCCAGGATAACGCCCGCAGCTTAAATGAGCATCTGAGTTCATCCAAGTGGTGGGATTTCGGCCGCAAGCAGGGTGGAATGTACGTATTTACGCCCACCCGTACCATGGAAAATTCCGACTGGTACCGCGGTACTGCGGACTCCATCGCACAGAACCTTGATTTCATAAA
>CAMVRS010000292.1 GCA_947169935.1 uncultured Lachnospiraceae bacterium | reverse complement strand
GAATTCAGATAGCAGATCCTGACCGCTGTATCCTTCAGCGATAAGATCGGCTAAAGTCTGTTCGGGCTTTGAATATGATCGAAATGCCGGACAAAGATATCAAAAAATATACTTTATTCGCAAAATATGTGTTATAATATCCCAGATTTTGATCAAGGGCTTAAAAAAGCCCATGTATATAAGAAAGAGGTAGGTAAAATGACACAATCGCGTACACATAACTGCGGAGAATTGAGACAGTCCGATGCGGGGAAGAAAGTAACCCTGTGCGGCTGGATGGAGAACATGAGGGAGGTAGGCGGCAATCTGGCATTCGTAATAATGCGTGATTACTATGGCACTACCCAACTGGTGGTGGAAGACGAGGACATGGTCCGCGCCTTTAAGGATATCACCAAGGAATCCACTATTAAGATAGAGGGCGAAGTAAGAGAGCGCAGCAATAAGAACCCCAAGATCCCTACCGGTGATGTGGAAGTTATCCCCACCGGCGTTGTGGTCCTGGGCAGGAACCGTAACAACGAGCTTCCCTTCGAGATAAACCGAAGCAAAGAAGCAGATGAGAACCTGCGCCTTAAGTACCGTTACCTGGATCTGCGTAATCCCGAGGTAAAGAAGAACATAGTGCTGCGCTGCAATGTGGTCGCTGAACTGCGCAGGCTTATGACCCAGGAAGGTTTCCTTGAGATGACCACGCCCATACTTACGGCATCATCTCCCGAAGGCGCAAGGGATTATCTGGTACCCGCCAGAAAGCATCCCGGCAAGTTCTATGCGCTGCCCCAGGCACCCCAGCAGTTTAAGCAGCTGCTCATGACCTCCGGCTTTGACCGTTATTTCCAGATAGCACCGTGCTTTCGTGATGAGGATGCAAGAGGCGACCGTACTCCCGGTGAATTCTATCAGATGGATATGGAGATGGCCTTTGCGGATCAGGAGGATGTATTGGCAGTGCTTGAAAAGGTACTGGTTCCCGTATTTGAAAAATACGGTATCTACAAGAGGATCACTCCCGCACCTTTCAAGCGCATTCCTTATCTTGAGGCTTTGGATAAGTACGGTACCGATAAGCCGGATCTGCGTATAGACCTTGAGCTTCAGGATGCAACGGATCTTCTTAAGGGCTGCGGCTTCGGACCTTTCGAAGAGAGTGCGGATACAAAGATAAAGGCTGTGGTAGTTTCGGATTTCAAGGCTACCCGCAAGCAGATAGACCAGCTGGTAGCTGATGTGGAAGTACAGACTGCTAAAAAAACTTTCTGGTTCCGCGTGGATGAGAACGGAGAGATCGTAGGCGGTATCTCTAAGTTTGTAGCACCCATCAAAGATAAGGTGGTTGAAGGTCTTGGCCTTAAGGCAGGCGACTTCGTTGGTCTGGCAGCAGGTCCTTTGGGCGTGGCACAGAAGACCGCAGGCGTATTAAGAAGCAAGCTTGGCCTGCTCTGCCCCGAGCATATGGATAAGGATCAGTATCAGTTCTGCTGGATAGTTGACTTCCCTATGTATGAGATAGGAGAGGAATCCGGCGAGCTTGAGTTCTGCCACAATCCTTTCTCCATGCCTAACGGCGGCCTTGAGATACTTGAAAAGGCTGCTAAGGGAGAGGTCGATCCATTAAGCATTACTGCATTCCAGTATGACCTGGTAATCAACGGTTATGAGTCTGCATCCGGCGCCGTGCGTAATCACGATCCGGAGATCATGGTAAAGGCGTTTGAAATGGTACGCCTTGGCGAGGATGATGTTAAGGCTAAGTTCCCCGCTATGTACAATGCCTTCACCTACGGTGCGCCCCCTCACGCAGGAGCCGCTCCCGGAGTGGACCGCATGATCATGCTGCTTACCGGTGAGGAATCCATCCGCGAGGTCATCACCTTCCCGATGAACAAGAATGCAGCGGATCTGATGATGGATGCACCTTCAGCAGTAAGCGAGAAACAGCTTAACGAGCTCCATTTACAGTGTGTACTTCCTGAGGAAAATAAAGAGGAGAATTAAAGATCAGCCGATCACAACGTTCTTTCCGTTGTTTTTTCCGTAATAGAGTTTTTCATCGGCCTTCCGGATCCATTGATCTAGGGAGGCCGATTCTTTTTTCTCTGCAAAACCTATGGTTATGGTTACATCGATCTTTTTATCTTCATAAACGAATTCGTAAGACTCCACAGCTTTGCGCAGAGTCTCCATATGTCCGCGGACATCAGCCGTGTCCTTAAGGAGTATCAGGAATTCTTCTCCGCCCCACCTGGAGATAACGTCGTCTTTGCAGCTGCGGCGCATAATATCAGCCAGTGTTACCAGTACATAGTCCCCGGCATTATGACCGTAGACATCGTTTATCTTCTTGAAATTATCGATATCTATCATTGAAACCGCATCGGCATCTTTATATTTTGACATGTCCGAAAGCTCATCCATCATATAATGGCGGTTATACAGACCGGTAAGCCTGTCTGCATAGCTCAGTTCTTTGAGCTTTTCTTCCGAGGTGATGGTGGTATTGATAAGCTTTTTGGTATAGGTGATCATAAAGAAGAAAACGATCATTGAATTGGTGAACCAGAATACCCCTGCAGCTCCCACAGGACCCTGATATACCGGACCGTTTATTGCCACATATCCGGTGCTGGCCAGATAGCAGGCTATTATAGCGGCGCAGAAGATCGAGGTTTTTATCTTATTCTGGTTGATCTTGTAAGCTATATAGTTTGTATAATGTACGATAGGGATCATGGACAGGCTGTACAGACAGAAGCCATATTCGTAACCCAGACAGATAGTTGTAAGTCCCATATATATCGTTATCCAGAAATACACCAGGATCAGGTAAAAATGCAGCTTCTTTTTGACGATCAGGATATAACCGAATATATAAACAAAAATTGTGGGAATACTGAAATATACAAGGATAGAGGCTTTGCAGAGGTAGAAGAACAGCATAAGCCCCAACACCATCATCAGAATAACGGTATTTATAGTCAGTGTGAATTTTTTGATATTTTTAGCGTCCATACCTGCTCCCTGATAAACCGGATGGCTATTTTCTTTTTTATGGTTGACAAAAGAACTAATGTTCGATATAATGAAAATATCGAACGAATGTTCTTTTGGGGCCGCGCATATGTCAGAACTGAAAGATGTCATAACTTCATATAACAGCCTGTCATTCAGTGACCGTATTGTGTTTTATGCTACCATCTCTAATGATATTACGATTTCAGATGACACGCAATCATTTTTGATAGAAACACGTTTTAAGGGTGAAGGCTATT
>CAMVRS010000291.1 GCA_947169935.1 uncultured Lachnospiraceae bacterium | reverse complement strand
GGCTGCTAAACCGCTTATTTCATACCATATCTACAACTATGTCGCATAAAGCGACCTTCGGCGTTCTGGCAGAGATACGCAGACGGTTAACCAAGAAACTGAGTAAAATGCCACTGGGTGATGTGCTGGATGATTCTTCCGGATCATATAAAAACATTATCGTAGAACGTGTAGATTCGGTTGAGACCACACTGGCGCATTTAGTTCCCGAAGTTATCTCTAATGCGATAGTTCCTGTAGGGATACTTATACTGATGTTTACAATCGACTGGAGACTCACTCTTCTGGCGCTCATAAGTGTTCCCGTAGGTCTTGTATTCTACTGCCTGATGATGGTCGGAGCTACGGAGAGTTTTCAGAATACAATTGATAAAACAAAAGCCTTAAACGATACTGCAGTCGAATATATAAACGGTATCGAAGTGATAAAAGCCTTCGGTAAGACCAGAACGTCTTATGAAAAATTTACTAAAGCCGCAAAAGAAGGCGCAGACTGCTTTATCGAATGGATGAGGCGCTGCAACGTAGTCCAGAATATTGCCATGGCGCTTCTGCCGGCCCAGCTGCTTACTCTTCTTCCTTTTACAGCCTGGTTTTATATGACGGGACGTGTTAATGGGGCTGACGCCCTTTTACTGATAATCCTGGCTCTCGGACTGGTCTCTCCTTTTATGGTGGTAGCCGGACATCTGGATAATATCGGCAAGATGGGTTCCATAATCGGAGAAGTAACAAGTATATTGGAAAAGAGGGAAATGGATCGTCCTGAAAAGATGAAGGCTGCTCCTAATGGATCAGAGATAGTATTTAAGGATGTACATTTTGGTTATAAAGAACAGGAAGTGCTCCATGGTATTGATCTGACAATAAAGGAAGGTACTGTAAATGCGCTGGTCGGACCTTCCGGTTCCGGTAAATCCACTATTGCAAAACTGATCGCTTCTTTCTGGGATGTTGACAGCGGAGAAATAGATTACGGCGGGGTAAATATCAGGGAGATACCGCTTGAAGAATACAATAAATATATAGGATATGTATCGCAGGACAATTATCTGTTTGACGAAACCGTAATGGAGAATATCCGCATGGGACGTCCCGGTGCATCAGATGAAGAGGTAATGAATGCGGCCAAAGCTTGCGGCTGTCATGATTTTATAATGCAGCTTGAAAAAGGCTACAATACCATAGCCGGCGGTGCCGGCGGCCACTTATCCGGTGGTGAACGGCAAAGGATCAGTATAGCGCGGGCTATGCTTAAAAATGCACCTGTTGTGATCCTGGATGAGGCAACTGCCTATACAGATCCGGAAAATGAAGCTCTTGTACAACGCTCAGTTGCAAAACTTGTGAAGGGAAAGACTCTTATTGTTATAGCTCACCGTCTTTCGACTATCGTTAGTGCAGATCAGATAATAGTGATCAACGACGGTGCTGTTGAAGCCGCCGGAACACAGGAAGAACTGCTGGATAATTGTACACTGTATCGTGACATGTGGAATGCCCACGTATCATACAGAGATTCGGAGGTGGCGTGATGTTTCAGACACTCAAAAAATATTTTGGATTCTGCAATGAACAGAATCGTAAAAAACTGTATACGGCTATGTTTCTGGGAGTATTTAAAGCGATTTTTGCAGCATTTCGTATTCCTGCGATCGCCGTAATACTTCAGGGGATACTTAATAATGATATGAGCATGAAAAATGTCTGGATCACCCTGGCTATAATGGGAGCTTCCATTCTGGGGCAGATCCTGGTAGGTCTTAAAACAACGATGCTTCAGACAGAAGGAGGTTATAATACCTGCAGCGCTAAACGTATAGAGATCGCCGAGCATTTAAGATACCTTCCCATGGGCTTCTTTAATGCAAACAGTCTTGGAAGGATAACAAATATCACAACCAATACTATGGAAATGCTTGCAGATGTAGCTACACTTGTGATCATGATCTCGACCCAGGGTATCATTACCACCGCCGTGATCTTTGTATGTATGCTGTTCTTTGATGTTCGTATAGCTTTGATCCTGCTGGCAGGATTTTGCCTGTTTTCATTCTTTAATGCAATGATGCAGAAAGCTACTCTCCCGGTTGCCCCCAGGAAGTCGCGCGCGGATGAAAGCCTGGTTGCTGCAGTTATTGAATATATACAGGGTATTGCAGAAGTAAAGAATTTTAATCTGACAGATAAAACTGCCCGTAGACTCGAAGGTGCGATCAAAGAAAAACAAGACGCTGATACCAAACTGGAGTATACGGTAATACCGTTCATGTTTTTGCAGGGACTTACGACCAAACTAACAGGTGTCCTGATGGTTCTTGCTTCAGTATATTTCTGCATAAACGGAAGCATGCCGCTGCTGTATGCGATATTGATGATAATCTCATCATTCATGGTATATGAAAGCCTGGATCTTATGGGAGGCTTCTCGGCCCTTATGCGTAACGTAGATATAGTAGTGAGCCAGGCAAATGAAGTACTTTCCATTCCCCCTATGGATATTGATGGGGAAGAGATAACGCCTGCAAGAAGAGATATGGAATTAAAAAATGTATCGTTTGCATATGAAGACAAAACGATCATTGATAATGTGTCAATCAAGATCCGGGAAAATACAACAACAGCAATAGTAGGACCGTCCGGCGGAGGAAAGACAACGCTTACAAATCTGATGGCGAGATTCTGGGATGCAGGAAGCGGAGAAGTTCTGCTTGGCGGACGTAATGTGAAGGAGTACAGTTTCGATTCTCTGATGAAAAACTTCAGTTTTGTATTCCAGCGGGTATATCTTTTTGAAGATACCGTTGCAAACAATATCCGCTTCGGTGAGCCGGATGCATCGATGGAAAGAGTTATAGAAGCTGCTAAGAAGGCATGTTGCCATGATTTTATAATGAGCCTTCCCGAAGGATATGATACTGTTATAGGAGAAGGAGGTGCATCTCTTTCCGGAGGTGAAAAGCAGCGTATATCTATTGCCCGTGCTATCATGAAAGATGCTCCGATCATTATACTTGATGAAGCAACAGCCAATGTAGATCCCGAAAATGAAGCTGAACTGTCGAAAGCGATCGATGAACTGACAAAAAATAAGACTATAATTATGATCGCACACCGTTTAAAGACCGTGAGGGGGGCTGACCAGATCCTTGTCGTTGCAAACGGAAAGATCACACAAATGGGTACCCACGAAGATCTGATGGCAGTAGACGGGATCTATAAGGATTTTGTTTCGGAAAGAAAAGAAGCTGTTATCAATCTTATTGATACTCAGGGTAAGTTAA
>CAMVRS010000290.1 GCA_947169935.1 uncultured Lachnospiraceae bacterium | reverse complement strand
ATAAACAGGAGTTTCTTGACAGATACACAAAACATCTGAATGATAAGCAGCTGGAAGCAGTACAGTCGGTGGATGGTGCTGTACTTCTTCTTGCTGTACCCGGAAGCGGTAAAACTACCGTTCTTGTGAACCGCCTTGGATATATGATCTACTGTGCGGGGATCCGGCCGGAAGAGATATTGACGCTTACCTATACGGTGTCTGCTACACAGGATATGTCAAAGCGTTTTGAGAGCATCTTTGGGGAAGAACTGCACGGAAGGCTGGAGTTTAGGACGATAAACGGTATATGCGCCAAAGTGATAATGCGTTGTGGGGAGATGATAGGCCAACCGCCGTTTGAGCTGGTTTCGGACGAGGGCGCGTTGATAAGGACCCTCACAGATATCCTTAAGAAGAAGCTTGATGAGTATCCCACGGAAAGTGAGATCAAGGGAGTAAAATCCCTCATCACCTACAGCAAGAACATGATGCTTTCAGAGGATGAGATAAATGCGTTGGGGGAAGAACAGAAGCTGCCGCTGCTGGATACATACCGGGAATATAATGCATATCTAAGATCTAACCGTCAGATGGATTATGATGATCAGATGGTCTATGGCTACCGCCTTCTTTTAAAGTATCCGGATCTGCTGGCATATTACAGGGACATGTACCGGTATATATGCGTGGATGAGGCACAGGATACATCAAAGATCCAGCATATGATAATAAAACTGCTGGCCGGGGATAACGGTAATCTGTTCATGGTCGGTGATGAGGATCAGAGCATATACGGGTTCCGTGCAGCTTATCCGGAAGCGTTGTTAAACTTTGAAAAAGATCATTCCGGTGCACGTGTTCTTGTTATGGATCAGAATTACCGTTCCAATGCAAAGATCGTTGCTGCAGCGGATGTATTCATACAGCATAATAAGGCACGGCACGAGAAACACATGGTTTCGGTACGCGGACCCGAGGCGGATATACGGTATGTTGATATAAAGAAAAGGGCGGGGCAGTATAGTTATCTCCTGAAGGTGGCTGATGGCTGTACGACGCAGACGGCAGTGTTGTACCGCGATAATGATAGTGCGCTTCCGTTGATCGACCAGCTGGACCGGCAGGGCATACCGTACAGGATCCGAAGTGTGGATATGACCTTCTTTACCAACAGGATAGTCAGTGATGTGACAAATATAATGCGCTTTGCTTTTGATCCTTATGATACAGAACTCTTTATGAAGATCTATTATAAATGCAAGACGTATCTGCGTAAGGATCAGGCAGAGACCATGTGCAGGATCAGCCGTGAAAAGCATATACCTGTTCTGGATGCCGCAGAGTACAGTGCAGCCATTAACGGAAGGATAATTGGTAACTGTAAGGGACTCTCAACTAATCTGAAGGCAATGCTGCGTGAAGCGCCTGCAAAGGCCATATTCAGGATCGAGAAGCCTATGGGGTATCTTGAATACCTTGAGAGAGGGAGTATCGATCCGGGAAAGCTTTTTATACTTAAACAGCTGGCGTATCCGGAAGCATCAGTAAAGTCATATCTGGCAAGACTTAATCAGCTTCGTAATATGTTAAAGGACAGACCGGGGAATTATGATTGTCCGTTTATCCTGTCTACCATCCATTCTTCAAAGGGACTGGAGTATGACCGTGTATATCTGATGGATGTATATGACGGGCAGTTCCCGTCAGCTGTCCCGGTACAGGGCACGGCTACGCCTGAGGACTGGGCGCAGTTTGAGGAAGAGCGCCGCTTGTTCTATGTGGGCATGACAAGAGCGAAGAATGAGCTGGTCATATTCAGGATAGAGGAGGAGACATCGCGGTTCATCAGAGAGATAGGTGATGTACCCGGTAAGAAGGCAGAGAAGAAGCCTGAAGATATAAAGGTATCTATCAAAAGGATGCCTTTTGAGACGGTAGGTAATGAGAAACTAAAAAGTGATTTTGTTCTGGTGATAGGGGAAAGGGTAGTGCATATCAGCTATGGCCCCGGCACGATAGATGATGTTGAATATGATGATAAGGGCCGGGCGATACGCTTCCATGTAGAATTTGACAGTAAGGTAGAAAAGCTCTTCGTATTCCCCGGAGCATTTCAGGGCGGGATAATGAAGCTTGAAAGTGGCGAAAGTATCGCGCTGGAGCCAAAAGAAACACCTAAACCTGTAAAGAAACCGGCAGTAGCTTCAGTACTCCAAAAGGCTAAATCTAAGAGGAGGCCGGGCAAAGACAGTTATGCATACTGGGCGGATAAATATCCGGATCACGTGGTTATAAAGAAAGAGGGATATTTCTGGACCTGCAGGGGAGATTCAGCCAGGACAGTTAGTGATGTGCTCGGATACCGCCTGGGTGGTAATCCGGGAAATCCCACCACCGGCAGTCCGAACCTTGACGCCATGGTCGCAGGCCTCAACAGACATGAGGTGAGCTATGTTGTGATCGAGGACGGAGAGATAGTGGATCAGGGGGATTTTTGATCTTATGATATGATTCAGCAGGGATAATGATCTTATGCTGTGGGAAGATGAGAAGGGGATACTATGACTGATAAATCTGAGAATAATGTGAATACTGTGGAAGAGGAACTTCGCAGATTTGGTGAAACCTTTGAGGCAATCAAGGATGTTCCGTGGGCGGCTAAAGAATATATTGCTATACATAAAAGACTGAATGATGGTCTTAAACAGCTTTTGGAGGAAGAAAATAAGCTTGAATCCTGTGATAAAACGGAAGAAGAGATCCTTGAGGAGAAAGCCGCATTAGATAA
Organism: uncultured Lachnospiraceae bacterium; assembly: GCA_947169935.1. Classification (GTDB taxonomy): domain Bacteria; phylum Bacillota; class Clostridia; order Lachnospirales; family Lachnospiraceae; genus NK4A136. The sequence goes on along the minus strand of CAMVRS010000290.1, from coordinate 553 downwards.
AAAATATAAGGATATCGAGTCTGAAGCTATGCAGGATGAAATAGATCTTTTAAAAAGAGTTATTCACGAGCATGAGCAGATGAGGGCTCAGATGGAAGAGGAAAAGAAAGCTCTGACGGAAGAGTATAAAGATCTGCTGCGTGATGTGACCCGGAGAACGAGGGAAGCAGAAAAGCTGCCTGCTAAGGTATATCCGAATGATCCGTGTCCCTGCGGTTCCGGAAAGAAGTATAAAAAGTGCTGCGGGAAGATGGTTTGATAACCAATCGTGTTTATGGGACTTATTCAGGCCATCAAAATTTTTTTTGGAAATTTTGAAAAAAGTTATTGACATGTGATATACGTATGTAGTATAGTACGCATCAGAGGGAAGTGCCTGTCCTTCATGTTTTGATACATGAAAGCCAACACTTCCCATTTTTTATGCAAATAATATGATAGAAAGATAGAAGAGGTAAAGAAAAGCAAATGAGAACAATGCGTACACAACTTATGAACATCGACAGACTGCCCAAGCAGTCGTGGTTCGTGTGCGCCGATTTTACGGGCATAG
>CAMVRS010000289.1 GCA_947169935.1 uncultured Lachnospiraceae bacterium | reverse complement strand
CTCAGAATGACACGGTTACTTTTACGCTTTACTCCGGGATAACCTGAGGGAGCACATCACTTACCTTACCATGTATCACCAGATCCGCATAGCGGTCGGTAAAATGCTCTTCCTTTGTTATCAGCACTACGCGGTCGCTCTTGTAATCTTCGGTACAGAACTTGACCATGTTATCGTACATATTCGTTCCCAGGACCAGGATCAGATCCGCTTCCTCGCAGGCGTTCACAGCCTCAGTCATCAGATCGTTATGGATGGTCTCGCCAAAGAGCAGGACACCGGGTCTGATGGCAGATTTACATTCATCACAGAGGGGCACTCCCTTCTGCGCCCTGATATATTCCAGGGTGAACTCCTTACCGCATTCGCTGCAGTGGTTATGGTTCACATTGCCGTGAAGCTCCACCACATCCGTAAGTCCCGCTTCATTATGAAGGTCATAATAGCTCTGGGTTATTATCTTTAGTATCTTGCCCTTTTTCTGCAGCCTCTTCAGATCCTGATAAAGGCTGGCGGGCTTAAGATCGACGCCAATTATCTCCCGCTTGTAGAAATCGAAAAACTTATCCCTGCGGGCGCTGTAGTAACCAACGCTCATCATCTCGTCGGGAGATTTGTGATAGATATCCTCTATACGATAACATTCACGTGATGACCAGATATTCTCACCGCCACTCTCGATTATGGCGCCGACGCCGAGCATTACCACTATGCGCGATGATTCATCGATCATATCCCTGACTTTTTTGATAATTTCGCTTTGATCCGCCATACTCCCCCTCCGTTGCATGCAGGAATCCAGAAGCTGTATATATGATATTTTCTACAGTTCCTGACCTGCTATCTCATTGCCTTGCGTTACGACCCTCCGCATATCCGTAATTGATAAAATGCATATAATACTGCTTCCAGTCGTTTCCGAAGGCATTTCTAAGATCAGCATAATTATTCTTGTAAGCAATGGGACTGAAGTTTTCGCAACCCTGTCTGCCCTCTGCCATCCCGTTGGTAACGAAATGCTGCAGCGCTCCCGCAGGATTATTTGCATACAGCACTCTCATATCGGGATAGCGGTTGATGTAATAAGCAAAATCATATACTCTGGAATAGTCGACTCCCTTGTTCACTATGGCCTGCCTTGCGGACCAGCTGGGAGCCACGCCGGAATTTGCTGCAGAGAATGAATATACGGTGCACTTTGCAGCATTGGTGGTATACCAGACTATCTTGCCGTTGAAAAGTATGGGCTGGCAGTCGGACAGACAGCCTGTCATGGAATAGGTCTGGCTGGTAAGCTGGCCGGAGCCGTTAACGAATACCCAGTTGACGGTCTCCGATTCAGCATAACCGTTACGGTTTTCCCAGATAACAACAAACTGGTCCTGGTTAAGCTTGACCACATAAGGAGTCATGGCGGATTCCATATCACCATAAGCATAGCCCGTAGCATAAGCTATGCGTACTTCGTCGGTATAATAACTGTCCTTGGGCACAGTAGCGATAAAGATGTTTCTGTTGGGCGAACTGCCGTCATAAGGATCCGTTACGCCAAATACCAGCCTGTACTGGGCAGATACTTCGTAACCGCCTATGCTGGTACCCGGTGTTTCCGTGCCGTAAGAGCCTCTGAGTGAGAGGGCGTCTGCGGTATAGCACCAGGAGATGAAATCACCGCCTGCTGGCGCAGAATACTTGCCAAACTCGACAGCATGGGGACTGCCAAGGCTGTGATCCAAAGTGCTGACAGTGCCATCGCTGGCATCGATAAAGGTAGCGGCGCTGTTTTCGTATGCGCCGTATGAAAGTCCTGTCACATCACACTGAAGCTGTATAAGTGAATTGTCGCTGTTGCGTGCAGCCATGGTCATTACTGCCTGCTGCCCGCCGTAAGTCATATGGCCCATACGCACATATACGGTATCGCCATATTCGGAAAAGTCAGTGTTGCAGCCATAAAAAGGATAGGTGGTGTTGCCGCCGTATACGGATACGGACCCCAGCCTGTTCCATTTCTTGTCAAAACGCACAAGGCGGAGAACTTCCAGCCCGTCATCATGATAGGGATTATCCTGGCCAAATATCACGTAATTATATACGGAACCGCCCCAGAAACCTCCGAATACAGGTAATTCCATGCCGATGAACTGCTGTCCCAGCAGTGTAAGCCCTGAATTATAGGTCTCGATCAGGACGATATCACCCATATTCTCAACACGGCTGAAGGTGGCGTTGCCGTTATCCACTACATAGCAATTAGCCACCCGTTTGCGGCCGGTGTAATCATTATCATGTATGTTGTTGGTCACGATGCTCTTGCCGTTGACCTTGGAAGCCGCGCCCGCAATGATGGGCGCAGCTGCCAGAACTGTCAAAAGCACTAACAATGGTGCCAATATCCTTTTTATGTGTTTTTTCTTCATGTCTTATCCCTCCGTGGATAATGCACTCTTCATTGTAACACATTTTTCAGAAAAAAGGAAGTTTTTCACTTTTTCGGCTTTAGTTTACGTTAACCGCTATGCTGATGCTCTTTCCGTTGATCTTTGCCGTAAGTTTGGCCTTACCGCTTCCGATAGCGTGGAGCACGCCGCATTCATCCACATAAGCCACTGTGGGCTTGCTGCTCTTGAATGCCACACTCTGGTATACCGCATAGCTGCTGTTCTGTGTAAATCTTAAAGGAAGCGTTGTTCCTGCGGCAGTGTTATAAGTGTATGATGTATTCTTTACCTTAGACAGACCTGTGGTTGCTCCCATATCAGGATCTTCCACATAGAATCTGGTAACATAGGTGAATCCTGCTCCTTCAATGCCGTTAGGATTGTAGGTACAGGTGATGACTGCTTCGCCGGTCTTAAGAGCGGTGACTGCACCCTTTTCGTTTACAGCTACAACTGAACTGTCACTGCTGTTCCACTTGCCCTGTACATTCTTTACGGATGCAAACTTAAGAGTCTTCTTCTTGCCCTTGGCAATGTACTGTACCTGCTCAACGGGCTCCTTTACGGTAACTTTAATGGTCCTGCCGTTTACCGAAAGCTTAGTGACGCCGCTGCCTATAGCAGTGATCTTGCCTGCATCCGTTATGCTTACAACACTGTTTGCATATACAGGCTTATTTGTTGTGCTAATATTTACCATCTTCTTTCCGTCAGCAGTCCATTCACCCTTTATCTTTGTAGCAACACTCTGCATGGGTGAAAGAGTGATCTCGTCCGTGTAGGCGTCAACTTTTACTTTTTCCGTATCGTTTACCTTGACCTTGCAGGTATATGTCTTGCCGTTGACAACTGCCGTTATGGTGGCGCTGCCCTTGGCGATACCGTATACGCTGCCGCCGTTAACTA
>CAMVRS010000288.1 GCA_947169935.1 uncultured Lachnospiraceae bacterium | reverse complement strand
ATTTTTCACTGATTACATCTTTTTCGTTTCACGCACATCATTCACTTCTATAACGACGATACTTTAGAAAATATTGCGTGCTGATATCGCCGCATGTGAAATCACACTTATCTTTTCCCGTCCTGCATACTTCTTTTCCACTCCATAAGGTTCACCGCTGCTATAATCCCGAACATACCAAATACGATAAGTATCGCAGCTCCAACCGGCCACGCAAAAACATATTCCTCTGCCCCGGCGGCATCTATTATCCATTTTTGGAATACTATATAGCTGATAAATAAGCTTACAGCCGCCCCGAATAATGCGGACATAACCACTCCAAAGCCGTGCTCAATCAGCATCATCTTAAGCTTCTGTACCGGTTCCATACCAACCACATCATAAAGCCAAAGCTCCCTTTTCCGTATGCGCATGTCTGCCTGAAGCGTGTTGATCACCTGTATAAGGCATACAAGAAGTATAAATACGCATATGGTTCCCCCGGCTACGGTAATCACGTTCAGCTGTTTCACATCCTCGAAATATCCGCCGCCATATCTGCTGTAATATGTCAGACCGTTATCCTGTGCAAAGAAAAACAGTTTATCATCAAGTATATCCATATCCCTTTTTACGCCCATCTCACAGTGATAACAGATACGGTAATCGCCCCATGCAAAATCCGGGTAAAGATTCGTCATTACATATCCGTTCTTTCTTCGCACGGCGCCGGTCTTTTCCGCAAGATATTCGATACGCCTGTTTATACTCTCTACAGGATAAATAATACGCATATAGTTACTTCGCTGTATGCTGTTTATCCCGCCGCTTTCATAAGCCTTCCCCGAATATACTTCCTGTGAGATGATCCCGTATATCTTTATGGTTTCAACTTCCCCTTCATCAAAAAGCAGTTGTCTTACACCTTCAAGCAGTCCGCTTATCTCATAATTACCTTCAGGGCGCAAATGCCTGCAATCATACCCGGCTTCTTTCAGTGCTTCAAACACTGCATCTTCCATTTTATCATAATCTTCATTTTTTTCCGCATAACTCCTTTTGAATCCCGAAAGGGTTTTAATGCCTTTTTCTGTTTCATCAGGAATCCTTACTTTTTTCTCTCCGTCTTCAAAATATACCAGCTTTATTTTTCCATTATCCACCTCATCCCAGGCAGGCATCCCAAGCTTTTCTGACGCCCGTGCTATTGCGTCATTAAATATCTTACGTGCTTTGAGCGCACCATCTACACTGAGTATATCTATAGTATCCCCGGCATGAAAATCCGTCCTGCGCCTTAAGCTTTCATCAGAAGTGGTTATGTCACAGATGAGCACTCCGTTTTCCTCTATCATCTTTTCATAGTCGATCTCACCTTCCGTCAGATAGGGGCGTTCCTTCTCCATGTTTTCCTTATTGCAGCCCAGCTCCAGTATCCAGGCCACATCTCCTTTTCCGTCCCGGCTCAGTTCTCTTATCTTATCACTGTAAAAATACGGTGAACCCGGCATGGCACTTATACCTGAATAATGATCGTTGCTTATTACCGGGAATACATCCGTAACGCTGTCTCCTTTCAGCAGGGCATTGCTTAAGCTTTCCATATTCTCATCATCATAAAGCTGGCAATCCACTCTCCCTGAAAGATCCAGAACCTCACAGTATTCGGATGCTTTATCCCCCATCCTCTTCTTAATGGAAGCTTTAAATGAATCCAGAAATGAAAGCACCGTAAGCAGCAGCGCTACAGATATAAAAACTGCTATGAATACAGCTTTTCCGCTGCCTCTCCCTCTTAATTTGTTTCTTTTTGCATAGAATCCCGCAACTCCGAATAATCTTTCGGCGATAGAAGACTTTTCCTTCTTTTTTGACTTCTTCCCCGTTATCTTCCCTGCCAGCAGTTTAAGTGCTTTGCCTACCGTGAGTTCTTTTGCCAGGACACCATGCAGGGCTTCCAGCGGGGATACCTGTGCGGATAATCTGGCAGGCTCCACAAGCGAAAAAAGTGTCACGCAAACGCATATCACCGTAGTGTAGATCGCCGCTTTGGGATAAAAATGGAATGCAAAGAACGATTCCAGCTTAAGCGAAGATATAAGCCAGGGTTCCGCGAGCTTAAGCATTTCAAATCCCAGCCCCAGGCCCAGCAGTGAGGCCATAAGGCTCATCAGTATGCCCTCCGTCAGCAAAAGGAATGTGTTCTGTGAATCGGACATGCCTACACACCTGAATAGTCCGAAATCCCTGCTGCGTTCCGTTACCGCTATCATCATGGTGTTTCTTAAGATCACCACTGAAAAAAGCCCGAATACCGTAGCGGCAACAGTCAGAAGGAGATTAAGAAGAGCCGTTTCAACCGATTCATCCTCACGAAGATAACGCTCTATGTAGCCCCAGGCTAAAAGCCCAAGCCCGTATTTCTCATTAAGTGCCCCGGCCTGCTTACGCAGATTCTTCATGGTCGTCAGCTTTACTTTCAGCCAATAAGCCTCTCCATTCTTCAGCTGTGAGCTGAGAACCATACGCATTCCTTTCGGCATATCAGGATCACCAACAAATATACAGAGTTCTTCCACAGCAGGATCCTTCTCAAGCTGCCGGGTTTTCTCTATCATCTCATCCGTAAACTCATCTCCCAGGGAATACAGTTCATAAGGCTCTGCCGCATATACCGAATAAAAATTATAATCCCATACGGAATACCCCACGGTAAGGATACTGAAGCTCAGAATAAAAGTAAGCGCGATACCAAGTACCGAGTACAGGGTCCGCGCTTTATTATGCCACATATACTGTTTTGCCAGATGAAGATAGTAACCCACTGATGCCACCTCCTATACCTGAAAGTATAGCAATGAGGGGCGCAAATTCAACTTACAGTTTTGTAATAATTCTCCTTATCCACATCCCATCCCGGATAGGAATTATAGGAGATCACTCCGCCATCCCATCTCCGCTGCTCATATCAGCAGCCACCTCCGGGATCTCTATATCCGGCAGTTCTCCGGCGTATTCGGTATTATCCGCTACTTCCATCGGATCCTCCGGTGTCTCTTTCTCTTCCTCTTCCCAAAGAGATTTGTGCTTTTTATGCTTCTTATCCATCTGCATCGCCTGCAACTGCATATTCTTGGCCATCTGATACATTTTATCATCATACTCCATCAGCTTCTTTTCATCTGTCCTGGGTACGATATCACCATTCGCCAGCCTGCGGAACACCATCATGATTTTGCCCATATCCTCCGTGTATTCCTTCATGGCTTCGCCCTGCTGCTTCGAAGATTCCATATTTGAAACATTACACCACTGCTCCATGATGGAATCGATGACCTTCTGATTATCCTCAAAAGCCTTTGTTGTAGCATTAAGCGACAGT
>CAMVRS010000287.1 GCA_947169935.1 uncultured Lachnospiraceae bacterium | reverse complement strand
CTGGGCGGGCCATTCACCCTGCGTGGAAAGATAATGATCGAACTCGTCGGTGAGCATACGGTTATACGCTGCCGACTGATATAAAGGAAAGCTTACTGCCGTGGCAACAAGCAAAATACAGCCCAGCAGCAGGCTCAGATTCATCCATTTCTTATGCCACATTTTCTGCAGCATTATTCCCAGCATATCTTAGTTCCTTCCGTAAGGCCTGTAACGACCCAGTAATTATTTGAATCTGCACCGCCCGACACAAATGCCTGCTGACGGCGCACCCCGTTATCTTCAACTACAGTCACATAAAGCGTGCGGTTCACTTCCTTTACCGCACTCTTGGGAACAAGGAGCACGTCATCCACGCAGCGGAGCTCTGCCTTAACGCTGACGCGGCTTAAGCTCCACCAGCCCTCGTTATTCCTGCTGCTGCCCGCTATTTCTGCAGCCACTTCAAGAGGCAGTTTTACGATGGCGTATCCGGATTGAAGGTTCTTATCCAGCAGCATGGGATTGACCGTAACGACCTTGCTCTCCACTGTTTTCTGGCTGCCGCTTTCATCCTGGTAAGACACTTCAATGGTAGTGCCATAGGTAAGCTTTCCGTCGGTGTCTTCCACCATGACAAAGCAGGACTGATCGTCAGCCAGTCTTGCAATACCCGTATTATAATCAAGCAGTTCTCCTGCTTTCTTATCCGTCACCTCGGTAATAACGCCGTCAAATGCAGCACGGATCTCCGTGGTACCTGCATCTCTTCTGAGCTTGTTCACGTATTCCTGCTTTTCTTCGATCTGCTTGCGGGCGTTCTTGATCAGATATTTGTTATCTTTCTCGCCCTGTTTGATATACCATTCAACCTGCTCGTTCAGGCGCTGGATCTCACGTTCTGTACGCTCGATCTCAACAGGATCGGATACAACGTGTATCCTGGCGATCACCTCGCCTGCCTTGACCTGCTGGTAACGGCTCACACACACTTCATCCAGATAGGTGGTGCCGTACTGCACGGGATTTGCTACCAGCTTAGCTGAAGGATAATACAGGAAACCCTGTGCGGAAAAATCAGAGTGAACGGATCCTGTTTTGATAACAGCCTCATTTGCTCCGCCGGACTGCTTGAACTCTGCTTTGACCATATCCCCGGCTTCCAGACCCGATAATATCTCGGTGTACTGGCCGTCGGAAATACCGCAGACTACAGGATGTTCATTATAGGAATCATCTTCAAAAAGATAAACGTAGTTTTCTTCGCCTTCTCTTAAGATACAGTTGGTAGGTACAGCTAAAACGCCGGTGCGGTGCTCGTTCTCCAATACGATGGTAGCGAAATCACCGAACTGTATCACATCTTCCGGATCCGTAACGGAGAAAGTACCGTATGCCTTACCGTTCTTCTCACCGATACGCTCATATTCCTCGGAGCTTAAACTCTCGTAATGCACTTCAAAACGCGTTCCGTTAACCAGGGCGTATACATCGTTTGCCTTGTTTATCTCGGAATTATTGATATAATCGCAGCGGAGCTGCTTAACGGAAGTATCTCCCAGAGCCATGCTGATGGTGTTCTCACCGATCCAGTCACCGCTGCGGTAGAAATCATTACCGTAATAACTTCCGCGGTTAACATAGCCAAGGGCCACAACAACGCCGTTACGGCCGGCTAAGAGCATCTTATTGTTCTTTTCCCTTTGAAGCTCCTGAAGTATCTCCTGCTGTCTTGCCAGATCAAGCTGATACAGCTCTTCGTTTTCCTTATTCTGCTGCTGTGTACGTCTGAGGTTCAGATCAGCCATGGCAGGTCCGTAGAATTCCATGAAATGCTTGGCCATCCAGGCGTCATAATTGGCAGCGTCCTCATCAGGCTGCACTTCCAGCAGCTCCTCCAGCAGCACGGTTCCCTCGTAATTGCTGTTCTCCGCTTTTTTAAGAGCGTCTGCTCTCTGCTCCGCATCATCCACATGATTGCTTTCAAGTTCGGAGATATGCTTTTGCTGGTCTTCTATCCTCTTGTTAAGATCACCGGTGTCACCGCTGATCAGCACTTCACCCTTCTTAACTTCCTCACCGGGAGTCTTCTCATAAGCAGAGAAAGTCATGCCGGTTTCCATCACACATTCGGAAAGCGCAGGGGTGCAGACAGCGCCCACGATTTTATAATCATATATATCCCTGTACTCCACAGGCACGCAGCTTGCGGCTACGCTTACGGGATCCAGAAGCACTATCTCTTCTTCCGGCACTTCTGCCGTGGTCTTCCCGCAGGCGGAAGTCATAAGTACGGGGATCATGGAAAGGATCATAAGTCCCATTTTCAGAACAGTCTTCTTTTTCATCCTCTTCTGATCACCTTATCCCCTTCTTCAAGCCCGTCCAGGATCTCGGTCACGCCGTCACCGTGAAGTCCCACAGTGACCCATACGACATCCCTGAGGCCTTCCTCAGTTACCACATAAACGTAATGCTTATCGCCGGCATTACGGATACATTCATTGGGCAGATAGAGCGCATTCTCCTTGCGCGCCGTGACTATTATCAGATCGCCCTTATCATCTACCTCAAGAGCTTCGGTATTGTCACCCTTAAGTATGGTGAAATACTGCTTCTCTCCCCAGGAGGAACGGTCACGGGGAACAAGGGTGTAATCGCCCCTGCCGTTACCGAACAGCACCTTCATGGAATAGCTTTCCTCGGTAAGATAAGGTATCATATCTTCCTTCTGGCTTTCGAAATAACCTTCCTGATCGTCAACCACGGTCATAACACATTTCTCAACATTGCTTGTGGTTCCTATCAGGCCCTTTTCCACCTTGCTCACCTTGCCGTCAAACTGTGCGTAAACACGGCTCTGGCTGAGCTGGCTCTGGAGCATTGCCAGTTTCTTCTTGTCAAATTCAATGGAATCACGGTAGCTGTTGCGCTTCTGCTCGTTCTGATCCTTCATGCGCTGGATATCGGCTTCGTAATCCTCTTTATCTTCCTCTGTACCCTTGCTCATGTACGCCAGACTGTTATAGCGGTTTTCTATATCAAGCTTTTCATCTTCATCGATATAGGACAAAAGCAGCTCATTCCTGCTGATGCGGTACTTGAGCTCGTCGATCTGGTCCTCGATATTGCCTATGGAAAGCTCTGCCAGAAGATCGCCCTTCTTGACTATATCGCCTTCCTGAACGCAGATCCTGCGGATCTGTTTTCCGCTCACAGGGAAATAAACCTCCTGCTCTGCATTCTTGCGGTAATAGCACTGCAGCGTAGTGGTTTCTTCAAGGGTGCCCTTCATTACTTCCGTCAGGCTGTATTCAGCGGCCTCGTCCCCGCTCTCCAGTACCAGGGGCGGAGTTTCCTCAGGCTTACTCTCACAGCCTGCTGCAAGCAA
>CAMVRS010000286.1 GCA_947169935.1 uncultured Lachnospiraceae bacterium | reverse complement strand
TTCATGCGTTTTCCGCTTTCGCTGCTTCCGTAGGTCGGTCCCGTATAGTAATTGTAGAAAACAATCTGGAACAGTTCCGGGTATTCGCTGAATGCCTCTCCGTTCATATAGAAACGCACATAGACCCATCTTCTGTCAACGGCCGCATATTTCATACCGCCCGCATCATAAAAGCTCATGCGGAGCACACCGTTCTCATCGATCCGGCCGCTGCCGGTGGCCTGTACAGTCATACTGTCTTTGCCGTCTTCCCATATTCCGATCTCTGCTCTGATCAGGCTGTCTGCAGCGATCGGTCCACGGAAGCAGAACTCAAAAATATCCTTCTTCCAGTTGTACTCCGCCGAATTAAGGTCGATCTCGGAAGTAAAATCTCCCTGCAATGCTCCCGCACGTATCTTCTTTTCTGCATCCGGGCGCAAATCTGCCACATTCTTCCCGTCAATAAGAATGGAGTATTCCTGCGTGGGTTCAGCCGAAAGGACCTTTTCCCAGTTATCCTTCTTCCTCAGCTTAAATACATATTTATCAAATCCGTAATAGTCCGCTTCTTCCTCATAACGATTATCGCTCCGCTCGAACTGTCTGACGGAAACCGCCTCTGTATAGGTTTCTCCTCCATCCGCGATCACCGGTGCACCTGAAAGTGACAGATTCTGGCCGTAAAGCTGTACATAGACATATTTATCGTTATTACCGTAACCATATACGGGAGCTTCGCCGGCTACCACTACGGGATCTGCGGATACATGAACCTTTCCTTCCACTTTCAGAATCTGTTTTCCGCTCTCGTCATAGTAATAAACATCATAATCACCTGCTGCCGGAACAAGCACACGTTCGAAATAACCATAGATCCCGGTCGCATTGTACACCAGATCTCCGGCGGTCTCTACTTTATAAGAATTTCCCCCCAGCAGATCGCTGAATATCTCCGCACAGATATTCCCCGCGCTTACCCCAATATCGTCACTGGTGAAATATACCTTTTCACCCTTCCGGATCTCGGCCCGGTTCGGGATCTCTCCCTCCTTAAGCACATTGGCAGACAGTGTATGATACAGATAAAGCGAAGACATGCCCGGGGTGATATACTCATCCGCAAGCTTATATTCCGGCGCTTCGAAACGCATGGTTACGGTCCGGTCACAAAGTGCTTCGGTGTGATACTGATCTCTGATTATGATATGTAAGCTGTAATCCTTCCCTGTTTCCAGAGAAAAGTCATTCTTAATATCCGAAACCACAAATGTCCCGTAATTGAAATCAGCGTAATAGTTCACGCCTTCATCATCGCTGTTATAGGTCTTGCTCACACTTCCCATGCTCACGGTGAAACTGTAGCGCCTGGTGTCGTTTTTACCGTCATAACGGAGCACAAGAGGGAATTTCCCGGCTGCATCAGTATAGACACTCTCCAATGCTTTTACTTCTCTTTCCCTGGGTTCATCGTAACTTGTCTCACCGCGAAAACCGGCTCTGTTATGCACTTCGTCGTATGTGACATAATTTCCCGCCAGCCACAGGGATTCCCATTTCACACCGGAAAGCTTCGGCAGCGTTTCGATCTCGTTGGCAGCCAGATTCACACTCCGCAGTTCTTTCATGGAAAGCAGCGGACTGATATCCGTAATGTCATGCCCTATGATCTCCAGCGTCTGCAGCGAAGGCATTTTTTCGGGAATATCCTCCAGAGATGTGATAGGCGCAGTACCGCCGATCCCCTCGATATGGAGATTTTCCTGGCTTGCCAGACTTATATTCGTAAGTTCCCATCCCTGAGCCACCAGCTCATCATAGAGAGCCTTGTCTTTAAAGTCGTCCCTGGTATAAGCCACGACCGCTCCCGACCGCATGGTATGAGGCGCTTCGGCGCTGCCGTTCTGATAGAGGATCTCTCCGGGTCTGAAGGGCGAAGTAAGGGTCAGATAATAATGATACTCCTGATCCGGCTCCATATCCTTTATACTGAAGGATACGCGCTCCTCGTCGCCCATAGATCTGGCAACTTCCCAATATTCGGTGTCTAAAGCCTTTTTGTAATACAGGTTCACATGGTAATCATCAACTTTATATGCCGGTTTCAACTCGAAATCTGCCGCAACACCTGTCAGAAGTTCGTTAAAGTCTACAGTAATAGTGCGGGCTGAGGATGCCCTCTTTTTGATCTCATTTCCGCTCAGTACCCTGTCGATATTAGTCTCATCAGCTCCGTCTCCGGTATAAACCACCAGACGTATCGTTGCATTGGAAGAAACAGGGACAGACGTTTCGTACAGCGGATCTGTACCTTCTCCGGCATCTTCTATTTTACTTATACTGATATCCGGAAGTACGTTTCCGCCTCCGTCCAACACTTCGCTTCTTACAATATTCTCACCGCCAGGATTTGATATACGGAAACGTACGGTCTCCGCTTCATAACCGTAATCAACTATCGTTACGTCATTGATGCTGACCGCACTCTCACTCAATCCCTCCTGAGTGGTAAAGCTGCTCACATCGGATACGAAGCAGTATCTGCCCTGATCCTGCAAAGCAATACGATAGCGGTACTCCGTCCCGGGTTTCAGAGCTCCTTCCTTTCCCAGATTAAAATCGGCGAAAAAAATCTCCTTTGTCCCGTCATCACTGTTTATATAAGCAGACTGCATCAAAGTTTGAGCCTGCTGATATTCATCCAGAGAATCTGCCACATTTTTACCGCTGAAGAGATCCTTTGCGGATTCATCCGTATAGATTATGATCGGATCAAGCACCCGAAGCCAATCCTTTGTTTCCCAGTCGTCATACTGCGAACTGAAGGTAGCCTTAATCTCTGCCGTATAGCTTGCAGCTGAAGCACTGACGCTCACTTCCGGAATCTCATGGGTCTTGAAGTCCTGCGGTTCCGCCAGCGTATGATAGACTCCGTTGTCATATACCATCATACGGCAGAAATAATAGGTATCCGGATCCAGCTGTGCATTCCCGTCCGGCAGAATAAACTCATACGATCCGTCAGATCCTGCCACATTGTTGCTGCTGATCACACCGGAAGGTACTGCCTCCAGCGTAGTATTTTCCGTAAGCCAGTCGGCCGCGCCGTCCTTCGTTGCAAAAAGGGCAAAACTGACACTGTCCTTTTTCTCTTCGTTCGCATTGTAAACATATATATCAAATTCCGCACGGGTATAGCCGATGTAGCTATACTGGAAATTGATATATACATCATTCAGCCAGTCCCACTCACCTTCCTTATCCAAAGCTTCCTCTTCGACAGGCTCAGCAATATCATTTTCCGATGCTGTTCTGTCATAGGAAATGCTTCCCGCATCTTCGGAAACACCTTCATTTTCGGAAGAGCTGTCTGCCTCCTCTGCGACAGTATCCACGGCGACCGGTTCCTGTGCCGCGTTTACCGCCATGGTTCCAAAATCCGACAGCAGCATGCTGGCCGTCAGAGC
>CAMVRS010000285.1 GCA_947169935.1 uncultured Lachnospiraceae bacterium | reverse complement strand
CGCACTGCTGGCACTTGCCGGGGATCTGGGATGTTCGGGAGGCCCCACGCTTGCGGGGGCAGTGGCAAGCATATCCGGGGATAATATGAGAACAGGGATAGGCGCGGCTATCGTATTTCCGCTGATAATGGGAGCGGGGCTGGCCGCACTTGCTGCAAAAACGGGAAAGAGAAGAAAGGGCTAAGCATTCTCTATTCTTTAAAAATTTTGTAAAATTTGGTCCATTTGCTGTTTTTTGGGCCGGTTTTTTGTTATTTATGTTTAATATTACTATATGAAAATTGTGAGAATGTGCTATATTAATAATTGCAAAACTTGAGGAGAAAAGAAAAAGGAGGAGGAAAAAGTTATGTTCGGAATCGGAAATAATAAGAAGCTGTTTGGCATCCTTGAAGGCGTGCAGGATCGCAAGATCTATGCTTCTTCCGTCGAGGATATGAAAAGAAAGGCTGCCAAGTTTATCAAGAGCTTAAGCTGGCAGCGTGACCGTGACCTTGTTACCGTATATAACGAGGACACCGGCGAAAGAGTGATACAGCTTAGCCGTTTCAACCGGATCGCAGACGGCAAGGTAGTTTACGGAAGCTGGTCATAAAACAGGCGCTGAACGCACCTGATCAATTGAAAAAGGTACCGTGTTGCTTTACGAATGTGCTGGGAAGTGTAACAATTGCCTGAAGTAACACGGTATCGTTTTTTTGGAAGGAATACATATCGATGAAGGGGTATAAAAAACAGGAACTGTCAAGTACAGCGCCGGTGATGAGGAGGTGCTCCTTGAGATCATCGGTGATGTGGCAGATGGCTGCGATGGTTATGTGGAAAAAATGAGAAAGAGCCTGGAGGAAAAGGATATCCAGGCGTACAGGATAGAAGCCCATACTATAAAAAGCACCATGTTGACGGTGGGACTTAAAGAATTAAGCGAAAGAGCAAAGAAGCACGAATTTGCTGCCAGAGATAATGATACTGATTTTGTCTATAAGGACGCGGATGCTTTTATTAACGAATATATTGAGATATGCCGTAAGCTTAAGGATATATAATACAGAACATCAGCTGCCGGCTGTGTCGTGCTGTTCACGGATGCGTTTATTTATGTAGCTGATATCTTTTTTAATCCTGAGATCGTCTATGAAATAAGCCAGGATAAGAACTACGCCTACATAGATAAACGCCATCCAGAAATTGGCGGGATAAAACCAGCCGGCGATAAATCCAAAGAGCATTACCAGGGCTGTTATGGCAAAGTATTTAACTATATAGCTTATAATGATGGATAAACTTACATATTCATCCAGCAGATAATTAAAGGCAGAGATCAAAAAGGCCAGAGCAAATAATTGAAGGACAAGTTTTATCTCGTCCGTTACTCCGGACCAGATTATAGAGATCGTAAAGACCGATAAGATCATCAGCGCCGCCAATATGCAGGTGTCTTTAAGTATTTTTTTCATCGTCATTCCCTCATGAATACTCTTTTTATATCCTTCAGATATTTTCTGGAAACTATCAGCATCTCGTCATTATCCAGGACGGCTTCGAGGTGACTGTTTTTTACCTGCCGTATTTCTTTAAGATGACCGGTATTGATGATACAGGTTCTTGATATCCTTACCAGATCCGTATCCGGCGTTATCTTTTCAAGTTCGGTCATGGAAGAGTCGTAACGATAAACATTCTTTTGCGTGTAGATAAAAAGCTTTCTGTCCACATTTTCAATATAATATACGTCTGCAAGATCTATACGTATCTGCCGGCCTTCATCGACAGCGTTGAAGTGTATATCCATGCTGCTGATCTTTCGTATCAGACCTGCAGCAGTTTCATTATATTCAGGATATTCGATTATTACCGTCAGAGGTTTGTCTTTTACCTGTCTTGAGATTATCTGCATGTTTTTTTAAATATGAATATCTTAATTGTGGTTATGATGATATCTGCGGCCATCAGGATCAGTCCGCCGGCAAGGCTTAAGGGAGCCCAGGTTAACAGTATGGCTTTCAGTCCTGCCCCGAAAATAACAGGGAAGAGGATAAGGATCAAAGCCATGAGGATAATGAGTATAATATCTGAAACTATAAGCAGGCCTTTTGATCCTGAAAAAACCATGATCAGAAGATGCACTATACAGATAAGACTCACTATAGTAAAAATGTTATCAAAGACGGTCCACACATCTGTGGAAAGACCGGTGGCGTCCTTTCTGGAAACCAGGTCAAATATGTTATTGCAAAGACTGTCGGTAGTGGCTGCCACATTCAGGTTGGTCAGAACACATACGCCGGTCTTTTTTTCTGAAGAAAAAACTATCCTTGAAGAATAATTCGGTGTTCCTCCGGAATGCCCGATCACTCCGCTGCCAAACCGTTCCCAGCCTGAATAGTAATCACCTTCGGCGTTAAGACTGTTTTTGATATTCTCTACAGGCTTTATAAAATCTTCGGGAATGTCTGCGCTTTCTGTCCATATCTGCAGCCAGCGGACCATGTCCTTAGCATCAGAGTAAAAATACCCTGCAGGTATGCTTGCTTCCTTTACTGCGATCATATAATCGAATGCAGCTCTGTAACCCAGACGGGATCCTTCTACGATCCTTTTATCAGAAGGCGTTCCGACGAAGGTGCTATCAAGTCCAAGGGGAAGAAGGATATCCTCTTCCATATATGCACGGTAGGATTTTCCGGAAACATTTTCTATTATCAAGCCCAGCAGATTGAAATTTACATTTGAATATGCATATTCCGTACCCGGCTTGCTGCAAAGTTCCTTGCCGGAGATACTTGCAGCCCAATCGGAAAGAGACATATTTTCCGCAGCGGCAGGATATTTCCGTTCGTCATTTGTATATCCGCTTTTCTGCTCCAGAAGATCCTTTATCGTGATATCGGCCGGTTCCGAGGCATAGAAGGCTTCAAATCCGGGGATAAGATCTGTGATCACATCTTCTTCCGAGAGCTTTTCTTCGCAGATCAGCTTCTGTACAGCCAGACCGGTGAAGGCTTTTGTCATGGAGCCTATCTGGTAAAGTCCTTCATTATCGCCGTAATACTTTATATCGCCATTGTCGTATACGCAGATGCTTAAGTTTTGGCATCCGGTACTATTATGGAATTCATCCACAATATTGTTTATCTCATCTGTGTCCGCGGAAAAAGCCGGAAATGCACAGCTGATGATCGCGATAAGGAAAACGGCGGTGACAGATCTTTTAATATTCATATGCGGCATTCCTCCTTAAAATGATAATAAAGGAAGGCAGCCGGTATTTCCATAGCTTACAGCAGATGATGCAAATATGTATGCACATAATGCAAACTGATGCTTACAGCTGAAATTATAACCCGAAAGGGGGGAATTGCACAAGGTATTCAATATTTATGGATGGTGTAGTATAATATTAAACAATATTGATAGGGAAAAGATCCTTCGCTTCGCTCAGGATGACA
>CAMVRS010000284.1 GCA_947169935.1 uncultured Lachnospiraceae bacterium | reverse complement strand
GCGATTATCAGATTACGGGATTTGGTGAAATCAACCTTGTTCTCCACCACGTTACGTACGCCGATGGCTGATATCATTCCGTAGAGTACAAAGCTGATACCGCCGATTATGGCTGTGGGCATGGTACCGAAAATCTCGGATACCTTGGGGATGAAGCCCAGGACTATGGCGTAGATGGCTGCCAGGCGCACTACTTTGGGATCGAACACCTTGGACAGCTCCAGCACGCCGGTATTCTCACCGTAGGTGGTATTTGCGGGGCCGCCGAAGAAAGCTGCGATGGAAGTTGCAAGGCCGTCGCCCAAAAGCGTCCTGTGAAGACCGGGATCCTGTATGAAATTCTCATGCGTGGTAGCTGATATGGCGGATATATCGCCTACATGCTCCATCATGGTAGCCAGCGCTATGGGCGCCATTACCAGGATCGCGGTAAGGTCGAACTTTGCAATGATGAAATCCGGGAATCCGACCCACTTGGCGTTTACGATGGGTGCAAAGTTAAGTATCGGGCTTCCGTCAGCATTGAGGCGGCCCGCATAGTGCATGATCACCGCTGCGACATAAGAGATCACAACGCCCATAAGTATGGGGATGATCTTTAACATGCCCTTGCCCCAGATATTAAAGATTATGACTACCGCCAGCGCTATCACAGCCAGAGGCCAGCAGGCAGAGGCGTTGCTCACTGCCGAAGGTGCAAGGCTCAAACCTATGCAGATGATGATGGGGCCCGTAACTACGGGAGGCAGGAAACGCATAACCTTCTTTACTCCCACCAGCTTGATGATGAGCGCCAGTATCAGATAGAGCGCTCCGGCCACCACTATACCGCCGCAGGCGTAGGGCAGCTTTTCGCCGTAATTCATGTTTGCAAACTTCCCGCTGTCCAGCTCCGCTACCGTGGCAAAGCCTCCCAGGAATGCAAAGGAGGAGCCCAGGAATGCGGGCACTTTAAGCTTGGTGCAGAGATGGAAGAAAAGTGTGCCAATGCCGGCAAAGAACAGCGTTACCTGAACCGACATGCCTTCCCCGTGAAAATAATTGTTTACAAGTATTGGCACCAGTATAGTAGCCCCGAACATGGCGAACATGTGCTGCAGGCCCAGAACTCCCATCTTAAAGGGTCCAAGTTTCCTGGCGTCTTTTATCTCTTCTGTTGTTTTTGTGCTCATATTTACCCCCGTCACCCTAATGCGCTGTTTATGTCTTCCTTCATATCCAGAACGGCGGCTCTGGCTGCGTCTGCGTAAGCCTCCGCGCCGTACTTTGCGTATTTCTCCTGCTGCCATGCGCCTATGATGCCTCTTGAAGAATTGACGATGGCTCCCAGGCCGTCCTTATTGAAGAAGTGTGCAAGATCTGCGCCCTTGCCACCCTGTGCGCCGTAACCGGGCACCAGTATGAAGTTCTTAGGCATTATCTGTCTTGCGATCTTTCCCTGTTCGGGATAGGTAGCGCCTACAACAGCTCCCACATAGCTGTAGCCGTTCTTTCCCATGAGCTCGCTGCCCCATTCCGCTACTTTCTCCGCCACGTGGCAGAAGAGTTCCTTACCGTCTATCATACGGTCCTGGAATTCACCGCTGGAGGGGTTGGAGGTCTTTACCAGTACGAATATACCTTTCTTCTCCTCCCCGCAGACCTTCATGAAGGGCTTTACGCCGTCGCTGCCCAGATAGGGATTAACGGTTGCGAAATCCTCATCAAAGCCTCTGTATTCTTTTCCGCCCAGGACCACCTTGCCCAGATGTCCCTGTGCATATGCTTCAGAAGTCGATCCTATATCGCCGCGCTTGATATCGCCGATCACTACCAGATCCTTCTCCTTGCAGTATTTTACCGTCTTATCGAAGGCCATCAGCCCGGCTATGCCGAAAGTCTCATACATCGCTATCTGGGGCTTTACAGCGGGAACGATATCGCAGATCGCATCCACTATGCCCTTGTTGTAGTTCCAGATAGCCTCTGCCACGCCCTCGGGGTTCTCGCCTTTTTCCTTAAAAGCCGCATCCAGCAGCTGTTTCGGGATCAGCTTGAGTGTGGGATCAAGGCCCACCACGATGGGTGCCTGGGTCTTTTGGATCTTTGTTATAAGTTTGTCTATCATATAAACCTCCACATACTACTATAGATGACACATACCAAACGATATTATACTACATATTGTTTATTCTTGCCACAAAAAAAGCGGCTATAAAGCCGCTTTTTATTTTGGTCATTTCTGTATTTATACTCCCACCAATGCCGTCTCTTCAATGAATTTCATGATATTGGACAGATTGGAGTATTTTTTCACCTGGTCTTTATTGACTACCACAAGGGTAGGCGCCTGGCGTACCTTGTACTTATATGCCAGCTCGGGATTCTCCTCCGCATCCATGGTGATATAGTTTACATTGGTCAGAAGCTCTTTTGCCTTCTTGCAGTTGGGGCAGCTCTTTGTGGTGAACAGGTAAATAACCTCTTCAGGCTGTGAAAATTCAACTGTAGGCTCATCGGAATCCATATCGCTCATGGTCACAACTGCTGTAGTAGGTCTCTTCAGTGAAGAATTGGCGATATCATATTCAACGCGGTTCTCATATTCCTGAAGCTTGCCGTCATTCCAGTTCTGTACCGGGCGGTAGTAGCCGGTGATCCTGGAGTATACCTCTGTCTTCTTGCCGCAGTGAGGGCAGTTCTCCACTTCGCCTGCAATATAGCCGTGATCCTTGCAGATCGAATAGGTAGGCGACAGGGTGTAATAAGGCAGCTTGTAATTCTCTGCGATGGTGCGGACAAGCTTTGCTGCAGCCTTCCAGTCGGGCAGCTTCTCACCCAGGAATGCATGGAATACGGTACCTGAGGTGTAGAGAGTCTGCAGATCATCCTGGATATCCAGTGCATCAAAGATATCTGCGGTATAGTCAACAGGCAGGTGGGATGAATTGGTGTAGTAAGGTACATCCCCTTCATGGCCTGCGGTCTTGATCGCGGGCCACTTAGCCTTGTCATGCTTTGCCAGACGGTAAGAGGTGGACTCTGCCGGCGTAGCCTCAAGGTTGTACAGATCGCCGTAGGTCACCTGATACTCGGAGAGGCGGTCACGCATGTGGTTAAGCACTTCCTTTGTGAACTCCTGGGTCTTGGGGCTGGTCATATCAGCGCGCAGCCAGTTTGCATTCAGGCCCACTTCGTTCATTCCCACAAGACCGATGGTCGAGAAATGATTCTCAAAGCTGCCCAGGTAACGCTTGGTATAAGGATAAAGTCCCTCTTCCATAAGTCTGGTGATAACGCCGCGCTTTACGCGGAGGCTTCTTGCAGCTATATCCATCATGCGGTTGAGTCTCTTATAGAACTCATCCTTGTTAGCGGAAAGGTATGCGATCCTGGGCATGTTTATGGTAACAACGCCTACGGATCCGGTGCTCTCGCCCGATCCGAAGAAACCGCCGGTCTTCTTGCGCAGCTCTCTCAGATCCAGACGCAGACGGCAGCACATACTGCGCACGTCGCTGGGCTCCATATCGGAATTGATGTAATTTGAGAAATAAGGCGTACCGTACT
>CAMVRS010000283.1 GCA_947169935.1 uncultured Lachnospiraceae bacterium | reverse complement strand
CCGATGCCTGTCATGCTCTGTTTTCTTTTGTCGGACATCGATTTTTGATGTTTTTACTTTTTCCGATGCCTGTCATGCTCTGTTTTCTTCTGTCAGGCATCGATTTTTGATGTTTTTGCTTTTTCCGATGCCTGTCATGCTCTGTTTTCTTCTGTCAGGCATCGATTTTTGATGTTTTTGTTTTTCCGATGCCTGTATTGTGTTCTCTGCATGATGAGTACAACGATTCTCATTGAGTGCACTGTTTTCGTTGCATGACAACACAGTTAAAGCACACAAAAAAATATAATTCTTAAATAAATGGATAAGTGATGCATGAAAGCTTTGAGAGCTTCACAAAACATCGATAAAATGAATTTAAGATTACTGATGCCCTGAAAAAGCCTGTAAATAACGCATCAGTTAATGATATAAAAAAGATTGGTCCTATAAATTTCCCTCAAAAATCAACGCTTAAATCCCGTCATCTATAGCTGATCATATCAGTATCCGCAATTATAGCTGATAATTTCTGTTATTGCAACTATAAGTATAGCAGCCAGACTATTGATATAAAAAGATTGCAGATGATCGATCTTGATCATCCGCAATCCCGATCGAGTTCAACACGTTGCGTTCGTTATATTTGTTGTAGATATTATATATGTTATAGAACATCTATTCCAATTCTATCGTCCCGGGAGGTTTGAAAGTCATATCCCACATTACGCGGTTGACGCCCTTGACCTCGTTTACGATACGGCTGGTGATGCGGAAAAGCAGCTCATGGGGGAGTGCGGAACATTCAGCGGTCATAAAGTCGCTGGTCTGGACGGCACGGAGGGCTACGGCGTAATCATAGGTACGGAAGTCGCCCATGACGCCGACACTGCGCATATTGGTGAGCGCCGCGAAATACTGATCCGGCATCCAGGGCGGAACGAAACGGCTGGTCATCTTATCCTTATAAATCTGGGTCAGAGCCCGTACTACCTTTGACTCAGGTGCCATACGCCTTCGCTCGCGCATCTCTTCTGCGAATTTTTCGGCCTCTTTGCCTATCTCCTCTCTGAAGATAGCGTCAGCCTCCTGTACGATACGGACTTTTTCAGCAGTTACTTCACCTATTATACGGATGCCAAGTCCGGGGCCCGGGAAAGGCTGACGGAATACCAGATATTCAGGTATGCCCAGCTCCAGGCCTACTTTACGCACTTCATCCTTAAAGAGCATGCGCAGAGGCTCTATGATTTCCTTGAAATCAACAACGTCAGGCAGACCGCCTACATTGTGATGGCTCTTTATAACAGCAGAATCACCCAGACCGCTTTCTATAACATCCGGATAGATAGTGCCCTGGACAAGATAATCAACCGAGCCTATCTTCCTGGCTTCTTCTTCAAATATGCGGATGAACTCCTCGCCTATTATCTTACGTTTCTGCTCCGGTTCTTCCACGCCTTTGAGCTTTTCATAATAACGCTCTGCTGCATTCACGCGGATAAAGTTCAGCTCGTAAGGGCCCTCGGGACCAAATACCTTTTCTACCTCATCGCCCTCATTCTTACGCAGCAGACCGTGATCCACGAATACACAGGTAAGCTGTTTACCTACCGCCTTTGACAAAAGCACCGCTGCCACCGAAGAATCCACACCGCCGGAAAGCGCGCAGAGCACTTTGCCGCCGCCTATCTTCTCACGCAGCTGCTTAATGCTTTCTTCAGCAAAGGACCCCATCTTCCAGTCACCCTTGCAGCCACAGATATCAATAGCAAAAGCCCTGAGCATCTGCATGCCCATAACGGTATGCATAACCTCGGGATGGAACTGTGTTGCGTAAATCTTCTTTTCCGCACATTCCATTGCCGCAACCGGACAATTCTCTGTTGTGGCTGTTACCCTGTAGCCCTTGGGTACGATAGCAATATAATCGGTATGGCTCATCCATACAACAGTCTTTTCCATAACACCGCGGAATAAAGCGGAATCCTGCTTAACCGTTATTTCTGTATGTCCGTATTCACTGACCGGTGCGGTATCTACTTTTCCGCCTGCCATCCAGGCGATCAACTGCGAACCATAGCATATGCCCAGAATGGGGATGCCCAGATCAAGTATCGCAGGATCATAATGGGGAGAATTCTCGTCATAAACGCTGTTGGGTCCTCCCGTAAAAATAATGCCGCTGGGTTTCATAGCTTTAAGCTCCTCCATCGGCATCGTATAAGGCTTTACTTCGCAATAAACATTGCATTCTCTGACGCGTCTGGCGATCAGCTGGTTGTACTGACCGCCAAAATCAAGTACTATGATCTTTTCCATGGTTATTCTCCTTAAAAGTTTTGTCCTGTGGAAATATGTAGTTCTGTCAGGATCCTTCGCTTCGCTCAGGATGACAGGGGGCGTTCCTCAGGATGACAGGGGGCGTTCCTCAGGATGACAGGGGGCGCTGCTTATCTTAATCCCGGGAGAGTTTTTACCCAGGCAATCTGTTCGTCTGTGTAGCGGAAACGTTTCTGCTTCTGCTCATCCACCTTGCCGTCCTGCATGCAGCCGGCATACATACGGAAAAGGCCGCCGCGTTTGAAAGCCCCGTGTATCAGCTTTCTGCGCTTTTCTTCATCGGGAACCTGCACAACGTGTGCAGCGAATTTTTCAACAAGTGCCTTTTCATTATCGCTCTTCTTATTGCCGAGATAATATCTGCACATAGCTTCCTCGGACATATCAAAATCAAGACGGTAACGCTTTACAAAATCTGCCGTGATCTTTTCCTCGTAATTAACGGAGATCTTTAATATCTTATAAAGCTCCTTACCCTGGGGCAGACAGTCTGCCGGGATACCGAATGCCAGGCAGTATAAGATCTTTGAAGTGAAGAATACCTGCCTTGACGCAAAAACCTTATCCGTCACGCGCTTAACAGCCGCATGATCTTTATATTTGGGATGACGCAGATAATTCTTTACATTACGGATAACACCGGTTATGAATTCCTTATCCTCATTCTCCATGACTGCTTCAAATAAAGCCAGCAGTTCATCCGGATCGGAGGATTCGATAAAGGTCTTATTCAGCTCCCTGTTACTGCAGATGAGGTGATACAGTTCCTTACCGTATCCGTAGGATGAAAGGAAGAAAGCCGCTATATTTATACGCTTTTCCGAACAGCTCTCAACCCACTGCTTTGCAGTCTCCGCATCGGGTTTAAGATCCTTTGATATTTCAAAAGAGGTAAAGCTCTGCATCTTGAGCTCGGAAGGCATGGAAGAAGCAGCAATACTCTCTATAAGCTCCTTAACTCCTTCCTGCTGCGCATAGTTAAAGCCTTTATGCTCGGTATATACGCGTGAAAGCAGACTGAAGAGCTTCTTATCATACCCGCCTGCCGCCAGATGCTCGGCAACTTTTAAAAGCTCGATAGGGGTCAGGCGCGATGCGATCTTTCGTATCTGGTAGGTACCGGGTACTAAAGGATCTGTGTTCTGTTCATCTGTCTGTATGTTGGTGATCTTTTCATCTGCCATACGGTTTACCTCATAAAGATTCTTCGGGCTGACGCCCTCAGAATGACACG
>CAMVRS010000282.1 GCA_947169935.1 uncultured Lachnospiraceae bacterium | reverse complement strand
CCGGGAGTTTTTCATTTTCCCATGAAGGATGTTCATCAAAACGCTCCAAAGTAAAAGATCTTCATATCTCTGTATCAATATAAGGCCTGCTTCTTCAGCACGAAGGATCTCCTCATATGCGTCCGGTATATATTCAACCCCATCGATTTCAGTCCGTACACTGCTTGTTGCAGCATTCGGAATATTCAACTCGAAACCGGAGTCCTCTATTGTCTCTGAAAAGTATATATATCCGCTTACCCCTTTATATGTTTTTTTTACTGCATCCGGATAATACTCCTGCAGGCGGAACATTCCGTCCTCTGTAAAACCATAAGGTCCCCACTTCTTCCAAATCCCACTATATTCAAAGCCTGTTTCTTCGCAGTACTTCTTTATAGCATTACTTAGATAAACAAGGACATTTTCCCTCTTAGTCGAAAAGTATATTTGACTTATATAATAAAACTTTTTTCTGGTATCTTATTTCTGTGCCCCGGCATGACCCCATGCATATTCCAGCATATCAATACCCGGTTCGCCTCTACGGATCTTCTCTACTTCCCTCGTGCAATATTCTACAGCCTCAGCTATATATTCATCCGACATTTCTTTTGTGAAAAAGAAAACTGTTTCCTCTTCCACAGGCCTAAAAAACTTTTCAAGGTTATCCATAAGGCGTACCGTATCAAAAGCCGTGATCTGATTTAAATCCTCACTTTCAAAACCGGCCGGAACCACAATATCATTCTTCAGATCATACTTGTTTACTACATAGTGATTTACTATTGCGTAGTCTTTATGCAAACGCTCCACATTGCCCGGAATTGTCGGGTTCCAATTATATCTGCCGTAAACAAACTGCCTATACAGCGCGTCCTGCACCAAATGGAGATAATAGCCCAAATACAGATCATCAGAAAGCATACGATCACCAAACAATTCTCTATACCTGTCAAAATCATAGGTTTTCTTTTTGCCGTCCATCACTTTTACTTTTAAGTGTGAATCGCCTGTTATGTTTCCACCGACTCCGGCATCAACCACGATCGCCCCGAACTTAAGCCTGTTAATATCGGTAAATGATATCCTTTTGGTCAACTCATTTGTTATTGCCAAGTGTACTATACTTGAAGCCATATAACCCCCACGCTTTACCTTACACTATGTAATCCACATCCATCCTGCATATAGGCTATCGTCATTGCTTCTGCTTGCCTCCTAATCCCCAGTTTTCAGTCGGCGGTTCATTTATAACAATAAAGATATCTGTAGCCGGTATAAAAAGCCTTTCACACAGTTTTTCCGTGATCTGTTCTATCAGAGCCTTCTTCTGTTCCCCGCTTCTGCCCGGAAACATCGTGATCTCTATGATCATAAAAGCTTCAGTTTTCCCGGGAGCTGTTTCAAAGTCTTCAGGATCAATCTCTATGATCCTTTGAAACCTGTCCCAGTCTTCGATACCTATAGACTCCATAAGGCCTTCATGAATGCAGTCCAATACAGTTTTCTTATATTCAGGGCTTTTGCCTTTTATCATCTCTATACGAACTAAGGGCATTGCTTATCCTCCGATTCAGATCAGGGTCTGTAGTTTTTCTTATCTACTGCTACATACAGATCCATTCCCATCTTACTTTCAAAATACTCCTTAAGCATGATATTAGTATTCCACTTGTCGGGATCATAAGATCCATACCTGTTCTTTACATCTGTCATACGATCGATGATATCCATAACACCTTCTGTTCCGGCGATAGCGTCACAGAGCTGTATCAGTTTGTCATAATCATCCTGCTTTGTTTCTTTAAGCTTTTCCCGGATCATCTCCGTTTCCTCATCTGTTGTATCGAAGTTTCCGACATACGCTTCTATCTTATTCTCATTAAAGGAGTGCGTAAGACAGATCCTGGCAACATCATCATATCCCAGGTCCATCATATAAATATAACCGTATGATACATGACGCAGATGGAATACACCGAACTTCCTTCCGATATCATGTAATAGCCCAAGAACATATGCTTTTTCGGTATCCATGCCGGAATACTGTGCGATCTTTTCTGCGCAATGCGCACAAGTCCTGCTATGGTCAACCCATTTCCCGGGATTACAGCTTTCCGCATCTTTCAGCAATGTTTCTGCTTCTTCTTTTGTGGGATACATTGTTCATCTCTCCTATCAGTATTATTAGTCATCTGATATCATTAACTTCGAAAAGTCCGGATTTATTGCCTATACTTTCTTATCTCATCTCCCGCATTTCATCTAATATCTCAGCCTCTGAATTCTCTTCCACGAATTGGGATATCTCATCCATCATGCTGTCTGCCAGCGCATTATACGGCACGATAAAAGCCACCCCGATAACTATGATCTGGTGGATATCCTGCTCATCTGTCTCTGCTGCAGATACATGAAACTTATTCTGAAGCTTGGCGATGATGCTCTTAACTATCATTCTCTTTTCCTTCAGACTGTGTACCCAGGGAGCATGAAGCCTGAAGATCATGGTTGCTATATTCATATACACTCTTATATCCTATAAATGAGATACTCTGTAATATCGTAATATGATCCTCATATCTGTCTCTTGTTTGGTAACAGCGTTACATAGGATTGATTATACCACGGATATAGAAAGTCTGTCATCGAAACCTTAGCTAAAGCAGGAATTCCTTTATGATATCGTTTATCTCATTTGTCCCAAGCGGATTTGCAGATGTCTCTTCTGTTATTATAAGATCACGTCCCACAAATATTCCGTTTTTCATATATGTCTTTACCCTCGCTACGGATTCTTTTGCATATTCCTTATCATCCATCATTCCTCTATGTTCCCAGTAGATCTGTTTTCTTTCTCTCACATTTAGAACAGTAAAGTCAGGATAGAGCTTCACTCTGTTTTTCAGAAGAAGCGGACATTCATACTTATACGGGATCCCTTTTGCTGCCAACGCATTGGCAATATTAAGCTCGGATTTTGATCTTACTTTTTCTTTTTTACTTGTCTCATATAACGGCATATATTCCGGAATCTCCTTTCCTGTAAATGTTATGCTTTCCCAGGCGAATCTGTAATCATCATCTGAAATATCCACAGGATCTAAGAACGCTTTTATTTCATCAGGGCGGTCTGAATATAATCGGCAGATTCTATCTATAGTATTTTCATATTTTTTTATAAATGCTTCCAGTGTCTTAATCTCTCGATCAATGAGCTTTATAAGCTTTTCATCATACATTTTTTGAATATATGATCTTAATTTTGAACTTTCCGATTTAGAAATGTATTCTCCTGATCTGTCATCCGGATCTTTTCGTAAATAAAACTGTATCCTTCTGCCTGAGTTTACGATATGTATCTTTCCTGGTGGAGTATTTGCCAATACTGTTTCCTTGGAATCTTTTATCTGCAGTAATTCCCGGTATCTTCTTTGTGCTTCCATATATAGATCTGTCCTGCGCATTAGTTTTAGTTTTCTCATCAACATCTCCTCCTGTTCTCAATACTGAATTCATCGGATTTTAACGGTTTTGCTTTTTCCGATGCCTGTCATGCTCTGTTTTCTTTTGTCGGACATCGATTTTTGATG
>CAMVRS010000281.1 GCA_947169935.1 uncultured Lachnospiraceae bacterium | reverse complement strand
GATCACAACATCGCCCGTTTTGGGATTGATCTTGAAGATGTTGTAGTAATCGCGGCTTAAGGTCTCCACGATATCCAGCTGTTCCCTTAAATAGCGCTTATCGGAAATGTGCTTGCGGATGGATCTGTCAATATCCCTGAATGCCAGGATAAAATTATCTGTTTCTCCCGGCTGCCCAGCCAGGGCGAAAGCCATCTGATGATAGGACATATTCCCGTCATCGGCCAGGCGCATATAATCAAGGGTAAACAGTTCCCCGTCTTTGATCCGTGAAAATACGACATCAAGCTTGACATCCCTCTGGACGCTCTCGATGCTGCTTACCACGCAGCGGTCTACGTATTCCTCAATAAAACGGTCGTAATTGTCAAAGCGTAATCCCAGCTCTACGGCATAATGATTGGTATTTTCACCGGTTGAACGGTACAGATACATCTTCTTTGTGGTGGCGTTAATGACCCAGATCGTATGGTATTCCTTACCGATCCCGGTAATGATACCCGTCAGACGCCGTATGCGCGCATTAAAGTCCTCAACCAGTCCGCGCTGGTCTTCCGGGTAGTTTGAAGGATCGATCAATTCGTTTTCTTTGATGACTAAATCTGATTGCATATGCCCCTCCTGTAAGTGAAAACGACCTGAGCAAAGCGTCGTTGTACATGAAGAATTTTACAACACTATACACAAAGTGACAATACCCTATAATGATACAACACAGCGTGTGTGCAGGTTTCTTTATGGCATGCGATAATAAAGTGCAAAAATGCCTGGTCTGTGATACAATGATCACTGTGATTTTCTATGAGTTATAAAGAAAGGTATTGATATATACTATTTGCGATGGGAGATCATATGAAAAAGAGATTCTTTGGAGTTTCGATCATCATCATTCTGGGGATCATCTGTCTGATCGCCGGCTCTCTGGCTAAGAAGAATGCACTGATCATAACGGCACTCATTCCGTTTGCGGATCTATCTGACGGACGGAGATTTCAGCCTGGGCTATCCCTTCAGTCTTACGGCGGATTTTGACGGTCTGCCGCTCATTGACGGACGTGCTGATCGTAAAGCACGCTTTCTGCCGGACTTAAAGCTATCTTTTAACAGGGAAGAAGTGATAGAACTCTTTAAGGAAGACGGCGCGGATGTGGAACTGGAAAAAGTGATCGGATATATCGAGTCACGTTGAAATTTTTTATGTATTGAGGGAGCATTCATGAGATATAAAGCGGTGGTTTTTGATCTGTTTGAAACACTGATCACGGAATGGGGACATAAGAAGTACACCAAATGGGAAATGTGTGCGGATCTCGGTGCTGATAAGGTTGCGTTCGACCCCTTCTGGGAGGAAAAGGAAGAGGAGCGGTACATCGGAAAGATCAGTTTCGAGGATTCGATCCTTTATGCATGTGAGCTCAGTAACTGTTCCTCCGAAGAAGTGACAGTCATCCGGGAATCCGAGCTCTATCAATATTTTGATGAAGTGATCCTGTCTTTTGAGGTCGGCATGAAGAAACCGGATGCCTGCATTTACGAAGAGGCACTGAGGCGCCTCGGCATTATGCCGGATGAATGCATCTTCGTAGGCGATGGAGGAAGCCGGGAACTCGAAGGGGCAAAAAGTGCCGGTATAAAGGCAGTTCAGGCAAAATGGTATACCGATCAGTTTCCTGTGAAACGCGAGTCGATGGAAGGTTTTTCGATAGCACTCAGGCCGATGGATGTAATGGAATTTATAGGAGACGAAGCGGTGGATATTGAGCCTTCAAAAGAATGAATAGAAGATGCAGGCGGATCGGATACGTAAAGCTTCACCGGCTTGTCCTTTGAAGGAGAATGACGGGATGATAAGAGAAGTATCTCAGATAAAGACGACTATTTTCACACAAAAAAGATAATAAAACAGCGAAATCGCGGTTATGAGAGAAATCTTGTAACCGCTTTTTTTATAACTTAGGGGCAGCTGGATCTTATGTAAACAGAATTCCCCCCAAACCACTTGATATAACAGCGTTTTATGTTATAATGTCCGTGGCATATTTCTAAATGTAGCTTTGTGAGGGGGCAAAACCCACAAAATGTAGCACGGATCATTATCGAAAAACGTACTGCGTTGATGCGCGGCGGGGGGAGAGGTGTGATATATGGTATCAATTCCACGGGAGCTTTTTCAAAAATAAGAGGAAGGTCCGGTGGGCAAACTATGTTTAGAGCAACAGAAAGGTTGTAAGCAAAGAAGATCGGGAAGCATTGAAAGAGAGCGGAGAAAAGGATACAGGTGATACAGATGTTTGATCATATACTTCCTTTAATAGGGCGTACACAGCCCTTATTTACAGAGGATATAAAAAAGCGGGAGCAGGAGATAACGGATATAGTAAAAAACAGCCGCTTTCTGGTGATAGGCGGTGCCGGCACCATCGGCTCGGCTATATGCCGGGAGCTTTTTGCAAGGGATCCCAAGGTACTCCATGTGGTGGATATAAGCGAAAATAATATGGTGGAGCTGGTGCGTGATATACGCTCATCAAAGGGCTACGGCAGCGGTGAATTCGCAACCTTCGCCATTGATTGCGGCAGCGATATCTTTAAAGCCTTCATGAAGAGCCAGAAGGCGCGCATAGGCGGCTATGATTATGTTTTTAATACATCCGCGCTTAAGCATGTGCGGTCGGAAAAGGACCCCTTCACTCTTATGCGCATGGTGGATACCAATATATTTAATACCGACAGTACGATGATACTGGCAAAGGAGTGCGGAGCAAAGAAGTACTTCTGCGTATCTACCGATAAGGCGGCCAACCCTGTTAACATGATGGGCGCCTCCAAGCGGATAATGGAGTATTTCCTTAACCGCAGGAGCCTGGAGATGCCGGTATCAACGGCACGTTTTGCAAATGTGGGATTCTCGGACGGGAGCCTGCTGTACGGCTTTAACCGCCGCCTGGAAAAGAACCAGCCCATAGCGGCACCCAGCGATGTGCGCCGCTATTTTGTTACACCCAGGGAGGCCGGAGAACTGTGCATGCTAAGCTGCCTTACCGGCGAAAACCGTGATATATACTTTCCCAAGCTGGATGAGGAGCTGAACCTTATCACCTTCAGCAGCATAGCGGATAAGTATCTTAAGCAGCTGGGATATGAGCCTGTCCAGTGCGCTACCGAGCAGGAAGCCAGGGAGCGGGTGGATGAACTTAAGGCTAAGCGTCAATACCCGGTTTACTATTTTACCAGTGACACCACCGGGGAAAAGGATTTTGAAGAGTTCTTTATGGACGGGGAGGATCTGGATCTGGAGCGCTTCACATCCATTGGCATAGTTAAGAAGGCAGCAGATTATGAAGCGGATAAGCTTGAGTTTTTTACCAGGCGCATCGCAGAATTAAAAACAGCCGGCAGCTGGGAGAGGACCGATCTTATAGAGCTGTTTAATTATATGATACCTGAGTTTAAGCATAAGGAAACAGGGAAGTTTTTGGATGGCAGGATGTGAGTTGCCTTCCGTGTCATCCTGAGATGCCTCCCGTGTCATCCTGAGCTACATCCCGTGTCATCCTGAGCTACATCCCGTGTCAT
>CAMVRS010000280.1 GCA_947169935.1 uncultured Lachnospiraceae bacterium | reverse complement strand
TATCAGGCAGCAAGGCCGGTTCAGTCATCCGCACCCGCTTCTTACCAGCAGGTTGACAGCGGCCGTACACAGCCTATTACCGCTGTTGAAGGTATGTTTGAATCCGCAGCCCTTAATTATGGCGTAAGCGGCGGCGGTGCTATTTCCGGCGATGTTACCGGACCTACCATACTTGAAAAACTCCGTGCAGAGGAAGAGGAGAAAAAGGCAAATGCTTCGATCTTTGAATCTCCCAATCTGCGTGCGGCTGAAAAAGAATTAAAGAACGGAACACGTCAGCCTGCCGGCGGTCTCCACGGAGAGATCTCCTTTGATAATTTTGTTCCTGAAGAGAGAGGTTCTTTCGGAAAGGCTTCGGCTTATCAGATACAGCAGGCAGCTTATGTAGCAGCAGGAGCAAGCGCAGGACAGTCATCTGTGCCTCCTTATGCTGTACAGCCCGGTGCAGGCCCCGGAGGAATGTCTTATCAGATGTCGGCAAGCGCTGCACCTTCTTCACCTGCATATGCACCTCAGGCAGGAATGCCTGCTTATGCGGCAGCGCCCGGAGCAGGAGCACCCCAGGGCGGAGTTCCCGCTTTTGCAGCAGGCCCCGGAATGGGCAACCCTTATGCACCCACTAACGGTGCTATACCTTATATAACCCAGACCCCTGCGGGCTCGGCTAATCCTATTCTGGGAGGCGGTGCACCCAATCCCATGCTGGCAGGCCCCGGAGCAAATCCTTTATTAGGTGGCGGAACCTGAGGTTATAAGCTTTACAAAGCATGATCGACCGTGTAGGAAACGGAAATACATACATACCCCCCTATGACAGGGGCGGAAAAAAAGCTGCGCGTGTGGAAGGTGACGCGCCGGCTTTTTTATTACCGGGCGAAGAAAACGGAGGAGTGATATGGGAACGCAGTCCTAAGGAAGACATTCCCAGATCTGCAGCCGGTAAAGAAAAGAAAGAGAAAAAAGAAGAATACATACCGCCTAAAGAAGAGGAAACGGCAGCCGCCGGTCCCACTGAAGAG
Organism: uncultured Lachnospiraceae bacterium; assembly: GCA_947169935.1. Classification (GTDB taxonomy): domain Bacteria; phylum Bacillota; class Clostridia; order Lachnospirales; family Lachnospiraceae; genus NK4A136. Next base: position 2,575 of record CAMVRS010000280.1, on the reverse strand, counting down.
GAGTATAAGCAGTCCGGTTTCGGGAAACTGCTGGGCCGCATAGGAGAGGCTATAAAGATTTTTTTCTTAAGTCTCTGGTACGGCGGGGAGAAGGATGAAACAGACAAGGCGGCGTCCAGAGATGCGGCAGCTGATGCTTTTAAAGCTGCAGACGGTGACGATGAGACGATAAACGCAGAGGAAATGTCAGCCGGCAGTGATGATACGGATAATGTTGCTGCAGGGACCGGAACGGATAACCCGGACGACAGGGCGGAACGTATCAGATCGGCCATAGCGGCAAATGATCCCGATGCCCTTATGGAGGAGCTTACGGAAGGCGGGAAAAAGCATCCCGCAAAGAATACTTCCCTGCTCACCCATTATGATAAAAAAGGCAGGATAGTTAAACAGGATGATTCCGAAGTGGGGCGTATATTAAGCGCAGAAAGTTCCAGGCGCGGAAAAGGCGGAAGAAATGTTGAACGCCGACCCCAGGGGAATTACAGGAGATATATTTAGAAAAGCCGGATATGCAAAAACGGCATGCCGGTGATCACGGGAGGAATATATGAGGATAGGAATGGGCTATGATGTCCATCGGCTGGGACCTGACAGGGACCTGATCATAGGCGGCGTAAAGATACCTTATGAGCAGGGACTTATAGGGCATTCGGATGCGGATGTGCTGACCCATGCTATAATGGATGCGCTGCTGGGAGCAGCCGCGCTGGGTGATATAGGAAAGCTGTTTCCGGATACGGATGATGCGTATAAAGGTATAGACAGTTTTGTGCTGCTTGAGAAAGTCCGTGATACTCTGCAGGAAGCAGGGTATTTTATTGAAAACATAGATGCTACGATAATCGCCCAGGCGCCAAAGATGCGCCCGTACATTGATGAGATGCGTAAGCGCTATTCGGAAACTCTGGAGATAGAGCCGGATCAGATAAATGTTAAGGCCACTACGGAGGAACATCTTGGCTTTACGGGAAGGGGCGAGGGAATAGCCGCCGAGGCAGTCTGTCTCTTATATACTGCCAGGGAAATGTATTCGGCTGATGTGACGGCTGCAGGCTGTGCTGCGGCAGGAGGATGTAACGGCTGTCCCCGGAACAATGCAGAAGGCCTGTCATCCTGAGCGTAAAATGCTTGTCATCCTGAGCGTAGAATGCTTGTCATCCTGAGCGAAGCGAAGGATCTTAATCAGGAAATCGTTATATATTTGGATTATAATACAGGGAGGAAAACCATGAGACTATATAATACAGCCAGCAGACTGGTGGAGGAATTCAAACCGCATGAGGAAGGTAAGGCTTCGATCTATACCTGCGGCCCTACAGTTTATCATTTTGCACACATCGGTAATCTGCGCAGTTATATCTGCGAAGATGTTCTTGTAAAGACCATGCTTTATGCAGGCTATGACGTTAAGCGCGTTATGAACATCACTGATGTAGGACATCTTTCGTCAGATGCCGATACCGGTGAAGATAAGATGCTTAAGGGCGCAAAGCGTGAGCATACCACCGTTCTTGATATCGCGGACAGATATACGAAGGCGTTTTTCACAGACTTTAACAAGCTAAATATGCGCATGCCCGATGTGGTTGAGCCTGCAACCCACTGCATACCTGAATTTATCAATATGATAGAAGTTTTACTTGAGAAAGGCTATGCATATCAGGCAGGCGATAACGTTTACTTTGATACTTCAAAGCTTGATAAGTATTACAGGCTTTCGAACCAGAATGAAGATGATCTGAAGGTTGGCGTGCGTGATGATGTTGATGAAGATACCAACAAGCGCAACAAGACTGATTTTGTGCTCTGGTTTACAAAGTCCAAGTTTGACGATCAGGAGCTTAAGTGGGACAGTCCCTGGGGCAAAGGATATCCCGGCTGGCATATAGAGTGCTCCTGCATAGGTATCAAGCATCTTGGTGAATATATGGATATCCACTGCGGCGGCGTGGATAACATCTTCCCTCATCATACCAATGAGATAGCCCAGAGTGAGGCGTTCCTGGGGCATCCCTGGTGCCGTTACTGGTTCCATGTGCACCACCTTGTCGAGAAGGACAAAGGCAAGATGAGCAAGTCCAGCGGTGAGTTCCTTACTGTTTCCCTGTTGGAAGAAAAGGGCTATGATCCCCTTGCTTACAGATATTTCTGCCTGCAGTCACACTACAGAAAGCCTCTTGAGTTTTCTTATGAGGTGCTGGATCAGATGAGCGATGCATACAAGAAGCTTCGCAAGCGTACTTCCGAGCTTTCTGCAGACGGAGAGGTAAATGAAGCGGTATTTGAGGAATACCGTAAGAAGTTCGAAGAAGCTCTTACAGACGATCTGAACACCTCCAGCGGCTTTACCGTTCTGTATGATGCGCTCAAGGCTGACGTGAACGATGCTACCAAGAGAAAAATGGTTGAAAGCTTTGACGAAGTATTCTCCCTTAAACTGCTTGAGCCTATGGCGGTTGAAGCGGTTGATTCCGAGCTGGAAGCTTTTGTACTGGCTAAAATAGAAGAGCGTGCACAGGCGAAGAAGGCTAAGGACTTCGCAAAGGCCGATGCAATAAGGGATGAGCTTCTT
>CAMVRS010000279.1 GCA_947169935.1 uncultured Lachnospiraceae bacterium | reverse complement strand
TATCCTTAAGTTCAGCATATATCTGTTCCAGTACCACGTAATTAACGTCGGTGCCCAAATGTCTTACCGAAGCATCCAGAAGATGCAGATCGTTCTGAAGGCAAAGCTTCTTGATCTTTGTATTGGTGGTGGAGTACAGCCTGGTACCCTCGCCGCCGTGGCTCATATTAATATCATCCACATACTTCATAAGTTCGATGGCTTCGTTCTTCCCGATATACTCGTACAGCGTGCCGCCGAACTGATTTGTTATATTATATTTGCCGTCGGAAAAAGCCCCCGCTCCGCCGAAACCGTTCATGATCGAACAGGGCTTGCCGTCTATGGGGCATTTTCTTTTGTCAAGGGCATGTCCCGCTTCGAATACGCCTATCTTCAGGCTGCTGTCAAGCTTTGACAGTTCGTATGCGGAAAAGATGCCTCCCGGCCCCGCTCCTACTATGATCACATCATATTCTTTCATTTACGTAACCTCCCTTTTTAGGATCTGACGCCTTTACTCCGCCGATCTCTTTTTCAGTGCTTCCACCACATTCTCAAAATGCATTCCGTGGGAAGCCTTTACCAGTATCATGGATCCGTCGAATCGAAGCTTCCCAAGGGCTTCCACCAGCGCATCCGTTGATTCATAATGTTCAGCGTTGCCGTATGCCTTATGCATGTTCTCGGACAGCGCACCTACAGTGATAAGTCTCTCCACGCCCTTCTCTTTCGCATAACGGCCTACCTCGGCATGAAGCTTCGCCTCATCTTCCCCGAGTTCAAACATGTCTCCGAGGATCGCTACTTTTTTAAGTTCCTTTGTCTCGCAGAGGGTATCTATGGCCGCCTTCACCGATGTGGGATTGGCATTATAGCAGTCATCCATCAGGCTGTAATCCTTAAGCTTTACGATGCCTCCGCGTCCTTTCATGATCTCTACTTTCTTAAGGCCTTCAATGATCTCTTCATCACTTAATCCGAGAAGCCTTCCCACCGCTGCCGCTCCGTGAGCGTTCAGCTGCATATGTCTTCCCGGGATAAAAGACAGATCCGGCGCATCATCCGCCGTATAGAATACCGTATTCTTTCTCTCAACGGTCCGCAGCTTATCATCTTCCCCGTTAAGTACTGCGACCGCCTCCTCGCTCATCCCTTCAAATATCTCGGTCTTGGCTTTCAGCACGCCGTCACGGTCGTGAAAAGCTTCAAGATGGCATTCGCCTATGGAAGTGATCAGCGCTATATCGGGACGTACCAGCGAAGTCAGACGGCTCATCTCACCGAAATGATTGATGCCCATCTCTATTACAGCGCACTCATCGTCCTCTCTTATACGCAGCAGAGTCAGGGGTACGCCTATCTCATTATTGTAGTTGCCTTCGGTGCTGCATACTTTATAATTCTGCGCAAGTACCGCAGCCGTCATCTCTTTTGTACTGGTCTTTCCCACACTGCCGGTAATGCCTATGAACCTGCAGTCCAGCTGCTTTCTGTAAAATGCCGCTATATCGGTAAGCGCCCTGAAGCTGTCTTTTACCACTATGCAGGGCCCCGCCGCATCAGCCGGCGCTTCTTCGCAGACAACAGCGATAGCTCCCTTTTCAAAAACCTGTGGGATGAAGCTGTGACCGTCCACCTTTTCTCCTCTGGTGGCTATGAATACTCCTCCCGCTTCGATCTTCCTCGAATCCAGAACCACGCAGGAGGCTTCCGCCCCGCTCTTTACAGCTCCTTTCAGTTCTCCGCCGCAGGCCTTGCATATGTTTTCTACAGTTAATGCTTTCATCTTTCCGCCCTTGCCTTTAAAGATATCTCTATCAGCTGCTCACACAATGAAGGATAATCGATGCCTATGGCTGCCGCCTCCTGGGGTATCAGTGAGGTAGGCGTCATTCCGGGTATCGTATTTGCTTCAAGGCAGTATACTTCCCCGTCCTCATCCATAAGGAAATCAAGCCGCGCATAAACCCTGATATGCAGAGCCCTTGCCGCCTTTTCCGCAATATTCTGTATCTTTTTCGTAGTCTCATCGTCGAGAGGTGCGGGACATATCTCCGTAGTCTTCCCGGCCTGATACTTGTTCTTATAATCATATCCGCCGTCTAAGGGTTTGATCTCCACAAGCGGCAGAGCCTTGCCGTCAACGACGCCGCAGGTAAACTCCCTGCCGCTGATCTTCTTCTCTATGACCACGCGGTTACAGTATTTTTCCGCTTTCTTCAGAGCCTCGTTAAACTCCGCATCGTTATCTACGAAATAAACTCCTACAGAAGATCCTCCGTTATTGACTTTTACCACAGCGGGGTATTCCACTTTCCCGGGATCTTCGCCTATCAGCAGTTCGCGTCCCATGGGTACCTGTACACCTGCCGCTGCCATGACCGCCCTTCCGAGAGCTTTGTCCATGCAGACCGTGCTGCTCACATGATCCTCGCCTGTGTATGCAATTCCGTTTAATTCGAACATCGCCTGCAGCTTTCCGTCCTCACCGTTGGCACCGTGCAGCGCCATGAACACTATGTCGGATTCAGCACATATCTCCACCACGTTGGGTCCGCAGAAATGCTTTGCTCCGTCAGGCCTCAGCGCCTTTATCTCATCAAGATCCGGGCTTTCCTCGCCTATGGCCTTGATGCCTGCAGTCCAGTCCCTGTCAAGCTCGAAGACTTCCTTCGGATCCACATCCGGACAGCCGAGATATACGTCCACCAGCACTACCTTATGCCCGCGGCCTTTAAGCGCTTCATATATCCCCTTTCCCGAAATAAGGGAAACCTCCCTCTCGGTACTGGTTCCCCCTGCTAATACACATATCTTCATGTCTTTCCTCCGTTATGTTTTCTTAGATTATGTCTTTATACTCTTCCAGTGCGATAAGCCTGTACTTATCATAGCCCTGCAGACTGACATTCTCGGAATCGTGGGCCACCCAGGGCTTGGTCTGCTCGGGCACCACCACACGATAGCCTGCTTTTCTGAACTCAAAAGACTGGGACAGATCGTAGAGATCCCAGCCGTCAAACAGATCCTCCCTCCAGGGCAGATCCGTCGATGTGGCCATCAGCATGCCATCTATGCATTCAACATCCTTTACCCCATCGGTAAGGCTGAAGCTATAGTCTTTATAATCCGTATTTTCCACGTCCATGGAATAAAGATTGCCTATGCGCACTCCGTGCCACGGCAACAGATCGGGCGGGGTCTGGGGCGAGCCCACCATACCTATCATTCCCATCTTCTTGTCATTCTCGAAGATCATGAGCAGGTCATAGAGAAAATTGGGATTGAGAACAAAGCAATCCTGATGGAGATAGATCTTATACTTTGCATCCGAAGCCTGCATAGCCATATTGTAGCCACCTGCCATGGATGCCGCCCTTCTGATGGGCTGGATCTGCATGCTGTATCCTTCCGGAACCTTCAGCTGTTCCAGATAGAAAATACATTCCTTCAGATAATCTTCCCGCTTAACACATATGATAAAACAAAACTTTTTGGCATTCATTTACAGTTCCTCTGCCAGATCCGACATATATCTCGCCGCGTCAACCTGATTTGCCGCGCTGTACAGTCCCGAGATCTTTTCGGCCACCAGCTTCTTCTTACCGATGTTCATTTCTTTCAGGAG
>CAMVRS010000278.1 GCA_947169935.1 uncultured Lachnospiraceae bacterium | reverse complement strand
TTTTCCATACTGACGTCAGCCGGATTCAAAACCTTAATATCGATCGGCACGGCCCCGAACTCTATCCTTATGCATACAGCCAGAAATGCACATATAAGGATAAGCAGCAGGGAAATGATCCCCATAGCCGCCATTCTTTTATTCTTCTCATGATTTCGTGAAATATGTATTGTTCTTGCTGCAACCATCGATATGCCTCCACCCTGTACCGGTCTCCCGTATTGCTGACATATCGTATTATAGAAAAAGAAATATTAAGATTATAGATATATGATCCTTAAGATTTTATTACAAAAAAGGCCGGCCCCGGAGCCCGCCCTTTTCAACTCATATTCCAAGCTTATCCATTCTCTTTATCAGTTTATCCAGTTTCTTCTTTAAGCTGTCGGGAAAATACATATCATTCTCCCGCGGTTTCATTACCCTCAGAGCCTGAACTTCATCCCGCATATTTATCAGATCCTCATCGGACATGGTTAAGAAGAATTCAAGAGCATTATCCAGAAAAGCCACTTCATTCATCAGCATCTCTTCCGGATCAAAATTCTCATCGAATAATGCTTCGGGAATATCCAGCTCCGGAATGTACTCCTCCATTTCCAGCTTGATGCCACAATTCTTACACCACTGTTTCAGAAGACTGTAGGTGCGTTCATCCATAACGCATATCTTCGCCGGACAGGATCCGTACTGCACTATTGCTTCCATAAATTTGTCAAGCACGACTTCCGTACGGCTCTCATAATACGCTACGGGGATAACATTTACATGCTCTCTGGCCGGTATATCGATGGTATCAAGATATGATGCCATAACCTGCCTGCCATTCACTCCCCACTCGATCGACTCGGTCATGCGCTTTATCCGGCATACCCAGCAGCCTTTTTTCTTCATCTTCTTAAGGCGTTTCTGCAATATCTCGTTGCAGCTGCTGCCGGTGGGATATTTCATTTTCTGAAGCGCCGGTACGGGAGTCAGTCCTCTCTTATATCTGCCACGGCTTGCTTCCAGCACCATCATATCATAGGCTGTTGTAACGGACGCCGGAATAAAGAGCCTCATGCTGTCATCCTGATCCTTAACCAGGTACTGCAAGGCTCCCAACGCCCTTTCCATCATCTCTTTATCATTCTTCTCCAATACAGGTGATCCGGGCTCACCGCGATGAAGCCTGAAAAAAGCAGGGTAAGCCCCGGCTCCTCCCAGTCTGACATCACACTCTTTAGCCGCTGCCGCAGCATCTCTGATCTGTTCTTCATCAAGCTCGCTCTTATTGGTAAATACCAGTTCAACGCCTTCTATCGCAGCTTCAAGATGTAATGCTTCTTCATCATCTGCCATGGTGATAAAGTCCTCATCAAGAAGCCTTCTGGCCATTTCAAGCGAGTCTTCTCCATAATAAACCCTGACAGTTCTTTCGCCGTCATCATTCCTGCCCACCTGCACATACGCCATTTCCCCGGCAGCTTTCCTGACGGCAAAGATCTGCTCCTCCATTACTATGTTCCAGAGTCTGCTCTTCTTTATCTCAAATGCTTTTTTATACAGCTCTATGCTCAATCCTGTTTTCCTCTGATATATTTCGATAAACCGCGTATGCCGCGCCATCCGGCGGCATGATCCATGTCCCGGACACAAACAGGAATTATATCATCTGCCTTACGTTTTTACAAGAAAAAACGGCTTAGCGCCGTTTCATCCTGTATATCTGTATACAACACTCATCACAGCCCGGTGATATGTTGCCCCGAACAGGTTAAGATGATTAAGCAGATGATAAAGATTATAAAGATCCCTCCTGTCTTCATATCCCGGCATCTTTCCTGCCGCCTCAAAATAACCTCCATAAAAAGCTTTGGGGAAACCGCCGAACAGTTCCGTCATTGCTATATCTGCCTCGGGGTGCCCCACATAAACAGCGGGATCGATAAGCCACGCCCTGCCGTCAGGCCCGGTCATATAATTCCCGGACCAAAGATCCCCATGCAGAAGCGCAGGCTTTTCCGGTTCAACAAGTATATCACCGGCCTTCTCTAAAAGCCTGTCCAGCGCTTTTGACTCTGTATCATTAAACCATTTTTCTGCCCGCTTTATCTGGGGCAGTAATCTTTTTAAGCGAAAGAAATCGATCCATTTTTCTTCCGGAGTATTTACCTGATATCCTGCGCCTATATAATTGTCGCTCACAAAGCCAAAACTTCCGCTGCCTGTATATTCCTCAGTATCCGCTGCATGCATCGCTGCAAGGTCCCGTCCGAACTCTTCATAAAAGTCTTTGTTCCTGCTCCCCTGCATGATAAATTCCATGAGCAGAAAAGAATCAAAGCCATCCCTGCCGCACGCCTTAACCACCGGCACCGAAATGGCTTTCGTCTTACGTATAGCCTCAAGGCCTTCTGCTTCTTTGATGAAAAAGTTCAGGTTATCAGCGGTATTCTCTTTCAGAAAAAGTACACCGCCGTCACAGGCTCTTAAAAGATACGCTCTGTTGATATCACCGCCGCTTACAGGGCTCTTCTGGCATACACCCACATCTTTACCGTAGATATCCGTCAGCGCTTCTTTCAATGAATCATATCTTTTGAGGGATTCATCCATATCAGATCACTCCTGTTCCTATAATCAAAGCTATATCATTCAGCATAAACTCAGCTCAACGCTTTCAGCAGATCTATAAGCTCATCCACGGATACTCCTGCTGTCTGCGCTTTATCCAAAACGGTCTGCAGCAGTTCTTCGATCTGCTTTAAGTTTTCTTCTCGCAGCAATTCCTGATTCTGCGCTTTGACAAAACTTCCTTTACCTGTATATGACTCAATAAAGCCGTCACGTTCAAGCTCCTCATAGGCGCGCTTGGTGGTGATCAGGCTTATCCTCATCTGCATTGCCATATTACGCATGGAAGGAAGCGGGTCACCGGCTTTCAGTTCCCCGCTCATTATCATCGCTTTTATCTGTTTAACGATCTGAAGATATATCGGATCGTTAGACGCATTTGAAATTATTATATCCATAGTTTTTTCCTTTTATTATAAGATTCTTCGTCGCTGCGCTCCATACTTTTTATTTAGTGCGATCCAGCACGGTATGCCTACTATCAATGCTGATATGGTACAGCACACTCCTATGATAAACTTGTTGCTGCCTGTCGTATCCTGCACTATCTCCTCAGAAAGGAACATAGTAACCAGCGTATTGCCGACGGAATCTATTATCGCATGGGCTATGATCGGAGCGATCACAGAATCACTCATCTTTCTTAGCAGCTGCATAGTGGCACCGAAGCCGATACACATCACACACATAAGCACGATACCCACATATGGAAAGCCCGGATAGTTTTTACCGAAGTTCAGTCCTGCATGTACTATAGGCGGAATGTGCCACAATCCCCAGATGATACCGCCGATCACAACTGAACCGTTAAGTCCGAAGAGTTTTTCCAGTTTATCATAAAGAAATGCTCTCCACCCCAGCTCCTCACCTATGAGGATGATCATAGCATAATATGCATATACGCTCATAAGCATATTATTTCCAAGCGCCGTAAATATCCCACCTCCCAGCTTAAAGCTAAAGCCGGCGCCTGTGCTTACAGTAATGAATATACAGTTCAGGATGCCGAAAACCATGGTCAAAACAACAGATAAAAAGAATGCTTT
>CAMVRS010000277.1 GCA_947169935.1 uncultured Lachnospiraceae bacterium | reverse complement strand
GCTGCTGCTTTAAATACGGAAATGAGTTAGTCATCCTGCCTGAAGCTGATGGGGGCGGGGTAAGAGACTTTGTGTATAAAACGGATACGTCCGGTGATAAAGGGACGGGTTTTTATATAATGGCTGTGAATAAGTTTGAACTGCCTGATGGGGAAGAGGCCGAAAGAAAGCTACTCTGGGAAAAAGTAAGGTCTGTCTTAAGAGGGCTTCCGGCAGATAAGATCTGATACGTATAAGGAGAGGGGACGTTTGCCCGCCCCCTCATTATCTTTCAATCATTGGTATACAGGAAATTTGCATCCTCGGAAAATCCTGAGCCTGCTTTGTCACGCAGTGCCTGCTCTCTTTCCTTCTCTGCGATCTTTCTTGAGATCTTCTGAATGGTTCCTATTATAAAAAGGTGTTGCCCGGTAATGGTCTTGTTGAGCTCCACTGCTTTTTTGTTCTGCTCGATAACTAATGTTGACATGTCTTTTTCCTCCCTTTTGTTATTTTGTATTGCTTATGGTCATATCATAGGATATAATTAATGTAGTTTCTACGTATTTTCATCACAGATAAGGGAAAAGAACAGATTTTTTGTCATATTGGAGAGCTTTAAAGAGCAATGGAAGCACAAAAGGATTTTCACCGCCTGGAATACAGGATACAGAAAATGATATATACAGGTCATAAAGAGGACGATACATCCTGTTTTCACAACTTTCATGAGCTGTTCTATGTGTCTGAAGGAGAGTGCGTGGTCTTTTTGGAGCACAGGATAAGACGGCTTGAACGCGGAGATTTTGCCATAATCCCGGCAGGTACCATACACCGCACGGATTATGTTTCAAAAGGAACAAATACCAAGTATGTCCTTTCCTTTTCGGATAGGAGAGGAAAGGAGATAGATGCTTTTGCCGGGGAGGATATCACGGCGCAGCTGCTAAAGCCCGGAGCGATAAGAGCGCCGCTGCAGAGGCTTGATTATGTGGATATGCTGTTAGGCAGGATGTTCCATGAATATGAGGAGCCTGTAGAGCACAGTAACGCTGCGGGACGCATAATGCTCTGTGAGCTTTTGCTCTCACTCTTAAGATACCGCCTGCACGAGACCGAAAACAGCGGGGTGATTGATGTCAACGAAGACAGGATGCAGGCTGTGGCAGCCCATATAAGCGATCATTATGCGGATGACCTCACCCTTGATGGGCTGGCGCTGGCTTTTGCCATGAGTCCCTCATATCTTTCCCGCAGTTTTAAGCGTTCTACGGGGTTCGGTATTAAGGAGTATATCACGAACGTGCGCATACAGAAGGCGACGGCCATGCTGCTGGATACGGCATACAGCATAACGGAGGTAGCAGGACGCTGCGGCTTTCATGACAGTAATTATTTCGGGGATGCTTTCCGTAAGGCTACGGGGCTTTCACCGAGAGCATACCGTAAGCTGGGCTGACAGCTTATTAAGGAGGGAAACGGATTGAATATTTGTAAGTCCTGTGGGGCGGAAATGATATTTGACATCGCGAGCCAGAAGCTGCGCTGTCCTTTCTGCGACAGGAAAAAGGATCCCGGACGTATAAAGGATCTGGGAAAGACCGCTGAAGAAAAAAAGATCACGGAGATGGATGTGATCAGGTATACCTGTCCGCAGTGCGGCGGCAGCATCTATTCCACGAAACAGTCAATAAACGGCTTCTGCAGCTATTGCGGCTCTAATGTGATCATAGAGTCACAGATGGCCAAGATGGAATATCCAAGATATGTCGCCCCTTTTCGGATAGATAAGGAAGCCTGCAAGAAGTATTATCTTAAGCATGTAAAAAAAGCTTTTTTTGCGCCGAAGGAAATGAAAGATCCCGGACACCTGGATCAGTTCCGGGGCATTTATATGACCTACTGGGGTTATGACGTTAAAGTCGAGGGCTTTATCTATCTTGACGGGTCAAAGAGACTTAAGGTGGGCAATAATGTAATGACGGAAAGATATAAGTGCATGGGATGGCTTGATGCCATGTATGACAATATCTTTTTTGATGCTTCTTCTTTCTTTGAAGATCATTTCAGCGAACAGATCGCGCCCTTTGATTATAACGGGCTGCAGGAATTCACCCCGGCATATCTGAGCGGCTTTTATGCGGACCTGCCGGATCTGGAGGATGATGTATATGAGGAAAATGCCCTGTATATCGCAAAGGAGAAGGCATATAAATCAACCAGGCTTAAGAAGTATTTTCCGGGAGTTAAGTTTGATGAGCAGCAGAAGGATAAGTTCGATACAGAGCTGGACCTTAAGTGCAACTGGTCTTATACGACCTTTTTTCCCATATGGTTTCTGGCTTACCGCAACAGGGACAGGGTGGCATATGCTGTCGTGAACGGCCAGACCGGGCGCGTTGCCTGTGATCTGCCGATAGATCCTGCCAAGTTTATGATAACGGGCATGCTTTTGGCTGCGGTCATATTTGTAATGCTTTATTTTATGCCGCCGGCCAGACCGGTGGTACTGCTCCTTGCGGGAGAGTTTTTTTCGCTGATATCGGTTCTTCTCCTGGCATATATGATAAAGAAGGTATATATCCGCAAGGAAAAGGTCTATGACAAGGGTTTTTTGAGCAAGACAAGCCAGCTGAACTATAAATATCAGCTCAAAACAGAATCGGACAGAAGACTGGAAAAGGCTAAACGTAACGGTCTGATACCGCTGATCGTCGCCGGAGTTTTAGCAGGCATACCGATCATCTTTTATCTGTTCTCTAAGGCGGCCGGAGGTTTCTTATTTCTTGCCACACTGATATTGGCCATCGTGACAGAGGCGGTGGTCATCAAGGTTACCGAATTTATAATCGACGTTGATCCGAATGGTAAGATAAAGCTGTTATTCGGTATATGGATGACCTTTATATGGTCGGTTTACTGTATATATCTTATCCTTAAGAAGGAAGCGACAGCTGATGATATAAACATGGCTGTCTTCCTGCAGATGAGCGGTACGCTGATAGCGCAGCTGATGGCACTGGAGCAGTATAACCTGCTCTCTACCAGACCTCTGCCGCAGCTCAACAGGAAAGGTGGTAATACAAATGCGTAGGATGAGGATCTTGCCGGTAATAATGCTGATATTTATGATAGTAAGCCCCTTAAAGCTTTCATATGCAGCAGATGAGGATGCCGTTTCGGAAGAGACATCGGATATGGATGTACAGGAGGAGACGGCCGGGAGAAAAGCGATCGTTCCCTGTATACTGCTTTCCATGGGGGCAGCCTTTACACTGAATTTTGTCATAGTGCTTATATACAGCAGGGAACGGAAATCTCCGGATGCGTGGGAGATGAGCGGTAATTGCAGGACTTTTGAGATTAAAAATCCGGAAATGGAGAGACAATTGTAAGTACTGTCACGGACTGAGGGTCGTGAATAGTAACACTACTTTCAAAATCTTGCAAATTGTAAAAATCGCTATCTTCAATTTTTTGAATAATAGAGAATCCATAATATGGTTGAAGCTATAAAACATAAAAAGGAGGACAGCGAAATGCATTTTTATATTACAGGAGATACTCACGGGGATTTTTCAAGGATTGCAGAATTCTGTGAAGCAAATGGAACGGATACGGATGATGTAATGATTATACTCGGTGATGCTGGAATCAATTATTACCTTGATGTCAGAGACAGGGATCTGAAAAATGAACTGACCCGCTTGCCGATAACACTATTTTGTATCCACGGAAATCATGAGGCAAGACCATGGGA
>CAMVRS010000276.1 GCA_947169935.1 uncultured Lachnospiraceae bacterium | reverse complement strand
GTAGAAGAACGAATTTTTCCTTACGTAATTGATATCTTTATAATTCGTGATCTGCTCCGTTGAGCCTATAAATAATATGCCTTCGTGAACCAGGCTGTCATGGAATCTGCGGAATACCTGATCCTTCGCTTCTTCCGTAAAATATATAAGCACATTACGGCATACGATCATGTTATAATCTTTCGGATAATCCTTAGGTTCCAGAAGATTCGACTGTTTAAATGTCACCCTGCTCTTTATCTCGTCGCTTATCTTATAGCCAACGCGAAGGGTCTTCAGATCCGAATTTCCCGGCTGCTTAACGATCTCATCCAGTTCTTTACCTTCTACTTTGGTGAAGTACTTCTCTTTGAATTCCTTAGGCATATCCTCTAAGGATTTTTCGACATATATACCTCTCTTGGCCTTGAATAATATGGTCTTATCGATATCGGTAGCATATATGCGTATCATGTTTAACGGGATATGCTTTGACAGGGCCATTACCAGTGAATAAGGCTCGTCTCCCGTAGAGCATGCCGCCGACCAAATCTTTAAGTTTTTTCCGAAGCGGCTGATAAGCGCAGGTATCACTTCCTTATCCATAAACTCCCATTGCTCAGGGTTACGGTAAAAGTTCGAAACATTTATAGTGAAGTGATTAAGAAACTCTTCCATCGCATCCCTGTCTTTTTTGAGCAGTTCAATATATGCGGGATAATCACTCAACCCCTTCTTTGTGATGAGCTGATCTATGCGGCGTTTCATCTGTGCTTCCGTATATGCACTAATATCAACGCCGGTCAGACTTAATATCTTATCCTTTAAGTATTTATAATCCATCAATGCCATATATCAAGCTCCTTTTATGTTTATAAAAAGGGCTCAGCTAATGAGAGCTGAGCCCTTAAAATCTCACCGGTTCGGATTATTCACCGTCGGATCCGTTATCCTCTGCCTCTTCCGGCTCCTCGGGAAGCAGATCCTTGAGGCTTAATGAGATCTTGTGCTCATCGATGTTAAGGTCAACAACCTTTGCTTCGATCTCATCGCCGGTCTTCAGAACGTCTGAAGGCTTATCGATGTGCTTGCGGCTGATCTGTGATACATGAAGCAGCGCGTCAACGCCTTCCTCGAGCTGGATGAATGCACCAAACTCGGTCATGCGTGCAACCACACCCTTTACGGTAGATCCTACGGGATATTTGCTCTCAACGTTCAGCCAGGGATTGTTCTCATCGAACTTTGCGGAAAGAGCTATCTTGTCGCCCTTGATCTCCTTGATGATAACCTTAACGGTATCGCCCTTCTTGAATACGTTCTGGGGATAATCGATACGGCCCCAGCTCATCTCTGAAATGTGGAGCAGACCATCGATGCCTCCGATGTCAACGAATGCACCAAAGCTGGTAACGTTCTTTACGGTACCTTCTACAACGTCGCCCTCCTGGATGCGGCCCAGAGCATCTGCCTTAGCAGCCTCACGGCGCTCCTTAAGAACTGACTTGCAATCGCCGATATATCTGCGCTTTGCGGGATTGAACTCGTGCATAACGAATTCGATCTCCTGATCTGCAAATACATTCAGGTTCTTGGTGTAGATATCCGATGCAAGGCTTGCAGGGATGAATACGGGTACATCATCTACAGTTGCAACCAGACCACCCTTAACTACTTCGGTAACCTTTGCCTTTAATACGGTCTGTGCATTGAATGCATCTTCAAGTACTTTGCTGACCTTCTCGGAAGCGATACGCTTGTGTGAAAGAACAACCTGACCGTCTCCGTCGTTAAGCTTTAAGACTTTGACCTTGATAGGATCGCCGGCCTTGACAACGGTGGTAAGATCTAATGTCTGATCGTTGGAATACTCGTTTCTTGTAACGATTCCATCGGACTTATAGTTGATATTTACTGCGATCTCTGTAGGTGTCACTGAGATAACGGTACCTTCCACCACGTCCCCCGTACGTACGTTTCTCCCTTTCTCGAAAGATTCTTCCAATAATGATTCAAAATTCTCTTCTGACATAGTTTTGAACCTCCTCAATGATATAGTTTGGGGTGGAAGCCCCCGCTGTGATACCTACCTTTCTGATACTGCCGTCCTGTTTAAGTTTCAGCTCACTTACAGTCTGTATGAATTCCGTTCTGGGACATACCTCACTGCATATTTCATAAAGCTTGCGGGAGTTGGAACTTTTTTTATCGCCTATGACGATCATGGCGTCCGCTCCCTCAGCTATACTACGTGCCTCAGTTTGATGATTGGCTGTAGCATTACAGATAGTATTCACAATAATAACATGATACGATTTTTTTTCAAATATTTCAAGGATTTTTTTAAATTTCTTATAATTAAATGTAGTCTGCGCTACAAGGCACACGTCCCGGCCGTCTTTCGGCTCATACGCGTCGGCTTCTTCTTCCGTAGATATGACATCCGCAGGGGTTTTGCACCAGCCCATTATGCCCTCTACTTCGGGATGCGCGGGATTACCGGCAATGACTATCTGCTTCTCTTCGCTCTCTTTGTAAACGATATCATGTATGCGTTTTACAAAGGGACAGGTAACATCCACATAATCGATGCCCTTGTCTTCCAGCAGATCTATGACAGCCTTTGGCACGCCGTGCGAACGCAGTATCACCGTTCCGCTCTGCAGCGCATTCAGCTCCTCTTCACTTTCTAAAAGCTTAACGCCCTTATCAGACAGGCGCTTTATCACTTCGTCGTTATGTATGACCGGGCCGTAAGTATATACCTTCTTTTCCGGATCAGCCAGTTCAAAAGCTTTATCTACCGCCTTCTTTACTCCGAAGCAGAAACCTGCGGTTTTAGCTGTAATGATATCTGCCATCAGCCGCACTTCTCCTCAACTATATCCAGTAATGCTTTTGTTACTTCCTCAATATTCATATCGGAAGTATCTACCAGCACGGCGTCATCCGCCTGCTTTAAAGGTGATATCTCGCGGGTCATATCACGATGGTCGCGCTCGATGATATCTGCCTCTATCTGTGCCAGATCACACTGCTCGCCTTTGGCAATGAGCTCATCGTAACGGCGCTTTGCGCGTACTGCGCTGGAAGCTGTAAGATAGATCTTCACCTCGGCGTTGGGAAGCACAACGGTACCTATATCCCTGCCATCCATGACCACGCTCTTTTCGGACGCCAGCTTTCTCTGAAGCTCTACCAGTTTTTCACGGACATCGCCGTTTACGCTGGACTTGGAAGCCATGGCGCTTACTTCTTCGGTACGGATAAGACCGCTGACATTTTCTCCGTTTAAGATAACCTGCTGCATGCCGTCAACGAAATCGATGCTTATATCGGCGGATGCACACTTGGCACTGATGCCCTCCGAATCCTCAGCAGATACACCTTCCCTTATCAGATAAAGTGCCATTGCACGGTACATTGCTCCCGTATCAACATATATCACACCCAGTTCTTTCGAAACATTCTTTGCGATGGTTGATTTGCCTGCGCCTGCAGGTCCGTCGATGGCTATGGAAAATCTGTTCTTCATTTCTACCCTCCTGTTTATGTCCAAATTTATTTCAATCATGATCCGGCTGCGGCATAACTTCGATAACGAAAACCAAAGATTTTCTGTCTCACTTATTCGCTGAGCTTAGGATGACAAGATATCCTAATCTTCAAACAATTCAATACCGGCTACACTTAAGTCTTCGGCAACGTTAAACTTCAGGCCGCCTTTATAGATCTGCTCCTGCATCTTATCGTCTTCGTAAAGATCGTAATGTATCCAGCTTTCCGTTCCTTTTTCGGCATTGCCCTTCCATCTGTCAAG
>CAMVRS010000275.1 GCA_947169935.1 uncultured Lachnospiraceae bacterium | reverse complement strand
GGTTACCAGCCTACACTTCAGACAGAGATGGGTGCTCTTCAGGAGCGTATCACATCTACCAAGAACGGTTCCATCACTTCCGTTCAGGCCGTATACGTGCCTGCGGACGACCTGACCGACCCTGCACCTGCAACAACATTCGCACATCTGGATGCAACCACCACCCTTAACCGTGCGATCTCCGAGCAGGGTATTTATCCCGCAGTGGATCCCCTGGATTCCACCTCTCGTATACTGGATCCCCGTATCGTAGGTGAGGAGCATTACCAGGTAGCGCGTGGCGTACAGGCTATCCTTCAGAGATATAAGGAACTGCAGGATATCATCGCCATCCTGGGTATGGACGAACTTTCAGAAGAAGACAAGCAGGTGGTAAGCCGTGCACGTAAGGTACAGCGTTTCCTGAGCCAGCCTTTCTTCGTAGCAACACAGTTCACAGGTATCGAAGGCAAGTACGTGCCCATCAACGAGACCATCCGCGGATTCAAGGAGATACTTGCAGGCAAGCATGACGATCTTCCCGAAAGTGCATTCCTGAATGCGGGTACTATCGACGAGGTTGTGGCAAGAGCAAATAGGTAAATTTAATGGATACATTCAAATTGAGCGTTGTCACCCCTGAGCGCGTATTCTTCGAGGGTGACTGCGAGATGGTAGAATTTAATACTACAGAGGGCGAGATCGGTATCTATAAGAACCATGTGCCCATGACCGTGATCGTGAGTCCCGGTGTTCTGTATATGCAGCTTCCCGAGGGCGAAAAGAAAGCGGCGCTGCATGCCGGCTTTGTGGAGATCCTGCAGGATCAGGTCACGGTACTGGCTGAGCTTATCGAGTGGCCCGATGAGATAGATGTACAGAGGGCAGAGAGTGCCGGGCAGAGAGCACGTGAGCGTATAGCTGCAAGAGGCGACGATCTGGATATGGACAGAGCCGAAGCGGCACTCAAGAGAGCCATTGCCAGAATCAATTCACTGAAATGATCTGAAGTGAGAGTTAAGCATTTCTCTAAAGGAATATTAAGGCTGATCTATTGCGGGAGCATTTTTATGCTCTCGCTTATTTTGCTGGGGAAATGGATGAACAGGGGCAATACGGATATGACTGTGGAGATGCCCCATTCCACCATGCCCGTTATGTGTCTGATGTGCGGCGATAAGGAATACAATGAGATGATGCCTTATTCCGAGGACATGGACATTTTAAGGATGAACGACCATATCACGCCGCTGGGAAGCGACAGGACCCTGGACTTTAAGATAGACATGTACGGGAATGATATCCTGAAGCTTTCTTTCCAGCTGCGTTCACTTCAGGATGAAAGACTTATAGAAGAGACCCCGGTCTACGATTATGCAAGGGCCGGAGATGAAGTCACCGGCAGCGCAACTCTCAAGGATCTGATGAAATACGGAACGGAATATTCCCTCTGTTTTATACTGGAGACTTCCGCGGGAAATCTGCGTTATTATACCCGCGTGATCCCGATGAACGATCATGCTCTCTGGAGCAAACTGGATTACGCATTCTATTTTCATGAAGCCACTTTTGACAAGGCAAAGACCAAGACAGAACTGACAACATATCTGGAAAGCAACAAGCAGGGTGATAATACCAGCTTTACTTATGTTGATATACATTCAAGTGCGGATCAGGTGAGCTGGGGAAACCTGGATGTGGAGCAGGTGATCAAAGCCCGGGCGAAGGTTCGGGAGATCGATACGGATTCTGCCCAGATAGTACTGGAATATACGGTAAAGGTAAACGAGGGCGAAAGGGAAGCCATCTGTTTTGCGGAAGAATTTTATCGCATGCGTCTGGGTAAGGAGCGTATATATCTGCTTGATTTCCATCGCAGCATGGAGGAGGCCTTTGATCCGGATGACTATGTGATAGCGTCAAACAAGATACAGCTGGGCATGGTCCCGGAGTATATCGAAAAGAAAGAGAGCGACGACGGTCATATCCTGGCTTTTGCGAGCTGCGGACGTCTTATGTCCTATGATTCCAGCGGAAATAAACTGGCGTATATCTTTGGCTTTTACCGTCATGATCTGACTGACAGGAGAGAGACCTGCAGGATGAACAATGTGCGCATATTCCGCGTGGATGATACCGGTGATGTGCTCTTCGGCGTCTGGGGTTACATGAACTGCGGCAATCATGAGGGAACTATGGGACTGGCCGTATATCATTATGACAGCATGCTCAATACCGTAGAGGAAATGCTTTATATACCTTACGGCGGCGGTTTCGATCTGATGAAACAGGATATGGAAAGGCTCTGTTATGCGGGTGAGAATAAGCTGTACATAATAAAGGACAGCGACCTTTTAGAGATAGATCTGCATGAGAGGTACATCAGCAGGCTGGCGGAGGATGTACCTGCCGACGGCCTTATAACAGCGGAGGATCAGAGCATTATAGCCTGGGGTAACGGAGAAAACATCTATAGTTCGGACAGGATCAGTGTGAAGGATCTGACGAACGGGGCTTCTTCGGTCATCAAAGCAGGCGTCATGGAAAAACTGCTTCCCATTACCTTCTTCGGAAAAGATCTGGTATACGGCGTAGCCAGAGATCAGGATATCACCCTGGATGAACAGGGGCATACCCGTTTTCCCATGTATATAGTCAACATACGGGGAGAGAACGGAAAGCTCCTTAAGGAATATAAACAGGCCGGCGTATATGTTACGGATATAGAACAGAGAGGCAATATGATAAATCTGAGCCGTATGGCTTATGATGACAATGACCGGCTTACGGTGGAGCTTGCGGATGACCAGATCTTAAATAACAGCATCGGTGTCAGTGAAAAGAATGTAATAGAAACGGTGGCCACCGAAACATATGAGACCATAAGGAAGCTGGTGCTGCGCGGAGAGATAGATCTGAGTACCCTGCAGCTTATGGAGCCCAAGCTGGTGATATATGAAGGTGAAAGACAGATAGAGGATGATAATGAAGCAGTTCCGGAAGGATACGATCTTTTTACCGGAGGGCATCTTAAGGAACGCTGCATCTATTGCTATGATGCTGTAGAGAAAGCCTTTGAAAGCGGCGGAGCAGTGAGAGATGTCAGGGGAACGCTTATATACAGGCGTACCACGCTTCAGAGCAAGAATCAGATCATGGCCATAAGCGGATCCGTGACGGAAGCGGGAAGCGAGCCGGAAGAGCTGCGCAATGCCTGTCTGGAAACATGGTTTGCTTATGAGGGGTTTGAATATAACGGAACCATTGAGATGCCGGGCCGTATGATACTGGATCTTTCCGGAGTATCACTGGATGCGGTACTGTATTATGTGGCAAATGAAGAACCTGTTTTTGCGGAGCTTGAGAACGGGTCCGCGATGCTGATAGTCGGCTATAACGAGTACAATGTGGTGGTGATGGATCCCGCGCGGAGTGAGCAGGTATATAAGATAGGGCGGAATGATGCCGCTAAGCTTTTTCTTAAAGGCGGAAACCGTTTTATGAGCAGTGTGGAGATGGGGGACTGATATTTGAGTCTGCGTAAAGACCTTGAAAAATATGCGGATAAAGGAATGGTATCTTTCCATATGCCCGGACATAAGGGCCGCCTGGATCCCCTTGATGTGACCGAACTGCCGGGGCTTGACGATCTGTATGCGCCTTCCGGGATGATAAAGGAGGCGCTTGAGCGTGCGGCTTCTTTTTACGGATCGGACCATTGTTTTTATCTGGTGAACGGAAGTACCGTGGGCGTGCTTACGGCAATAAGTGCAGCCGTTAAAAGGGGCGGTCACATGATAATGCAGAGAGCGTCCCATAAAAGTGCCTATCATGCGGCTGTCCTTAGGGATCTTAAGCTT
>CAMVRS010000274.1 GCA_947169935.1 uncultured Lachnospiraceae bacterium | reverse complement strand
TCTCACTGGCATGCCTGGGCGTGGTAACCATAATAGAGAAAAAGAAAAAAGAAGAGCAGTAAGAATTAAGATCCTTCCGGCCCTCAGGATGGCATTAAAAAATGTCATCCTGAGCGAAGCGAAGGATCTTTTTACGGGATAACGTATGCATTACTTGATGTTTACCGGTGGCGAGAGCAACGAGCTCTTCGACATCATGTTTTCCGACCTGAATAAAGATGCGCGGGTGACCATGGAAAGCGGGCTGCCGCAGCATGATCTGAAGGGGCTGTATAAGCTTCATCATGCCCGCAGCTTAAACAGGCGCCGGCCTGCGCCTTTCCGTTATGTATGGGAGAGCAGCAGGATGGAAGCCCTGCTGCGCCGTACTTCCGAAGCTCACAGGGATCTTTGTCTGATATTTAACAATTTCTCATTACCGTATTTTGAACCTTCGCAGATAAAGGCCTGGCAGCGCAGATATGGGGTTAAGCTGGTGCTCTGCTTTATAGACAGGCTCAGTTCCTACTTTGCTGCAGAGGCACGCATGTATGCGGACAATATCCGTTTTGATGCGATATACAGCTATTATAAAAAAGATGCCCAGAGTGCAGGCTATGACTATTTTGACTGCTATTATTCAAAGCAGGAATTGCCGGAGAGCGGTGAAAAGGCCGCCACATATTTTTGGGGGTCGGATACGGGACGGCGTCCTATGGTGGAAGATATATATAAGCGCCTTAATGAGCTGGGCATCTCTTCGCGCATGGGCATCTGCTACGCCCAGGGAGAAGAGCCCCGCCTTGAGGGGATAACATATGATAAGCCGAAGGATTATGGGCAGATAATGAAAGATATCGCCTCCGCGGATGTGCTGCTGGATATAATAGCCGGAGAGGGCGGCGTTTCGCTGAGGTATTATGAGGCTGTTGTTTACGGAAGGAAGCTCATCAGCAATAATCCGGAGATAAAGAATATGCGCTATTATGACCCGGAGAGCATGCTGTTAATAAAAAAAGCGCAGGACATAGATCCCGGCTTTTTTGAAAAGGATATCGCAATAAAGCCTTATGACGGCGGTTTCTCTCCGTCCTGCTGGGTAAACGAGCTGGACGCGAGATTCTCATAATAAGCCAATAAGGATTTAATGGCGGCGGGCAGATCCCCGTCGCTGTTTTTATATCTGGCGTAACGAGCTTTAAGCGACTTTAAGGTCTTTGCGGACTGCGCTTCCAATCTTCTTATCATCTCGGAATAGATGGGATTGTTGATCAGGTTCCTGCGCGCCTTCAGCGAAAAAGGACAATAGGTAAAGAGTATGCGTCTTGCGGCGCGGTTGAGCCTGGGCAGGCCTTCGGATTCGAAACGTACCCACTGTATATAATCCAGCATAAAGACATTTTCGTCGCTGTTTCGGCAGGTGCGTATCTGTGAGCGCAGTTTTTCTTTTGCTTCCGTGGATAACATGCTGTTCTTTTTGAAGCTGCTTAAATATTCGCTGTATTCTCCCGTAAGTGTGGGATAGGAAGGACTGTTCCAGTGCACGCCGTGGACACGTTTGCAGATCTGCCATCTGAACTGTGCCGCCAGACGCAGCTGTATCAGGTTAAGGTCTTCATCGGTAAAGGTGGGAAGATACATGCGCGCAGCGGTATCCCTGCGCAGTCCCGTGGTCTCCTGCCATAAGCCGCCGCGGCTGCCGGTCATGGGCAGCAGTATCATATCGGGCATAACTTCCAGTGGTATGCTGTCCCTTGGGATATTAAACTCAACATTATGATAAAGCGCCTCCCTGAAGAACAGGGAGATATCCTTTCCCTTGATGTCGTTCCAGTTTTTATCCACCATCTCTGCAGAGATAAAGGTCTGCTCCGGGGAGCGGACGAAGTTATGCGATGAAAGTACAGGGCAGAAAACGGAAGGTTTTCCGCTGCATATCCTCATAGCGGTCTTCATGAAATTCTGAAGTTCAAAGTGCAGGCGTGATCTGCCGGAATTAAGCAGTGCATGCTCTTCTTCGGGAGACATTTCGCCTGTCTGCTTAAGGGATTTGAGCCAGCCGGCGTATTCCTGGTCGTATTCGTTGCGTGAAGGATCTTTGCTGCCGGAATAGACAGCTCCCAGCCAGTCAAAGAGCGTATATACATTCATTGATGCAAACCGGTCTGCATCGATATAGTCCATAAGACGCAGCAGGAAAGCGGTATTTTCCCTGCCTGCCAGATCCTCATCCACAAAGCCGAAATAAAGGAAGAGACGGACTGCCACAGGCGGTCTTTCGCTGCTCTCCAGAACTTTGACTGCTGCGTTCTCATACAGATCAAAGAAGATCCGGGTGATGATATTGCGCAGATCCCTGACCTCTTCTGCGGTGGAATTCTTATCACGCAGGGCGGTATAACGTTTTATGTTCTCACGGAATACATTTTCTTCTTTGGGATCGATACGGGTATAGGCCAGTATCTTATCAAGAGAATTGAGAGCTGCAGCGGCAGGATCGGGAACTTCATTTTTAGTGGGAGTCACTTCCTGAACCAGCGGATCCATAGCCTGGTCTGCCGTGGGCATACTTATATCCACATCATTTCTGATCAGGCTGCTGCCTGTGGCGCCGTTGGTATAGCGGGTGCGCAGACGCTCTAAAGCATCATCGGGCAGAAGCCCCGCCTTGCTTACCTGCGTCTGGTATTCATCAACTGCAGCGTCAATGCGTTCGGGGATCCCTTTTATGCCGCTGCATCTGTTGTGCAGATTAAGATACAGATCGAACAGATCTGCAGAAGAAAGATAGCGGTCGCGCAGATCACTGTCGTAAGCGCCCAGCTGTTCAAGGAGCCGGCAGATCAGCTGCATATGGCCGGCAGCCTCCAGTATGGCGGCTGTGGTAAGGCTGTAGTGGGTGGAATAAAAAGCGCGCTTTGTTTCCGCGGGCATAAGACCCAGCTGGTCATAGTAATCGCCTATCCAGTCGGGCAGGTCCTCTTCGGGAGCGAAGGGCTCCGTTTCCTCTGCCAGCGGCCAGGGCTGTATCTCCATGCCTGCTTTTTCACACAGACTGCGGTAAGTCTTATAACCGTCTTTTATAGTCTTAAGCTGCTTGTTGCAGCGCCTTAAAGTACGTTTGTAATTTCCCAGCAGTGAGAGGGCAACGTCTGCGTTGGCGGTGACCAGCACATCGCATTCGGACAGATTATCCCTGATGATCCTGTCCGCATCACTGTAGTTTTCGAAGGGGAAGAGTTCCAGACGGCAATCCTCTGCCGCTTTATAGCTGAAAGTATAATTTTCGCCGGGAGATTCAAAGAGTCCCAGAATGGCTCCCTTTCCCGCCGTTAACTGTCCCTCTGCCGATAAGATCTCCACGGAGCCTTTTCTTATCAGCTCCAGATGGTCCGCCTTATCCGTCGGACTGTGCAGTATTTCCCCCGCTTTTAGTTCTCTGCTCTCCATGTTGTCCCTCCAAAAAAATATATTAACATATCGGAGATCAAATTGCGAGTATAAGGCGGCCGCGTTGTCATCCTGAGCTGTCCTGTCATCCTGAGCCGTCCTGTCGTCCTGAGCCGTCCTGTCATCCTGAGCGAAGCGAAGGATCTTTCAAACTGGCCCGGCGGCTAACACAAGAGCTCAAATCAGCCAATGTGTTAGCCCTGCAAGCTGAAAAAGAGTCTGCAAACAGACAGATCAGCTAACACAAGCGCCCAAAACCGCCAATGTGTTAGCCCTGCAAGCTGAAAAAGAGTCTGCAAACAGACAGATCAGCTAACACAAGCGCCCAAAATCGCCAATGTGTTAGCTGTCAAACCGTAAGTAGCCGGAATTCTTGAAAAACGAAGTATTACGGCGGTAAAAAGAGGAGAAACACCAAAAAATACCGCCGGAAAGAGCCTGGGAATACGAAAAACAAAGGATCATGGCGGTA
>CAMVRS010000273.1 GCA_947169935.1 uncultured Lachnospiraceae bacterium | reverse complement strand
GATACTACGATAGCCGATCTGGCTGTAGCGCTCAATACCCGCCAGATCAAGACAGGAGCGCCTTCACGTTCAGAACGTGTGGCAAAATATAATCAGCTTCTTCGCATTGAAGAGCAGCTCGGTGACGCTGCAGTTTATCCGGGCATGGCAGCTTTCAATGTTAAGAAATAAATCCTTAATACCTCTTTTCATAGTGTGTCAGGCGCCGCTTTCCCCAAGAAGCGGCGTTGACTCGTTTATGAAGGAAAATTGCTGACGGAAGGTGAAATATAATGACCGGTGAATTATTGTCGGGACTTCTTATACCTTTTATAGGAACTTCGCTTGGATCGGCCTGTGTGCTGTTTATGAAGAAAGAGCTGAACACCATGGTGCAGCGTGCACTGACAGGATTTGCGGCAGGAGTCATGGTGGCAGCATCGGTCTGGAGTCTGATAATCCCGGCGATGGAGCAATCGGAAGGAATGGGGAAATTCGCCTTTGTACCTGCGGTGATAGGTTTCTGGCTGGGTATCCTGCATAATCTGCCTGAAGGCATGGCTGTAGGTGTTGTCTATGCGGGGCTGTTATCCGGTAAGGCGTCCGTTACAAGCGGTGGAGCGTTAGCTCTGGCACTGGGTATCGCCATTCAGAATTTTCCCGAAGGAGCGATCATATCAATGCCCCTGCATGCAGAGGGAAAGAGCAGACTGGGGGCTTTTTGGGATGGCGTGTTATCCGGGGCAGTGGAGCCTGTCGGAGCATTGCTGACTATCTTTGCAGCAGGCTTCTTTCTTCCGTCAATGCCGTATCTTCTGAGTTTTGCGGCAGGAGCCATGATGTATGTTGTAGTAGAAGAACTGATCCCGGAAATGTCGGAAGGTGAGCATTCAAATATCGGAGTGCTTATGTTTGCTTTGGGCTTTACGCTGATGATGGCGCTGGATGTGGCACTGGGATGACCATGAAATAGCTCGGGGCAGGTATAGTGTATAAGATGATCAGGTATTACGGACGGATCGTAATGCCTGATTTTTTTTGTCAGAGGGTGGATTTCATGGTATAATGCGAAGTGCCGGGAAAAACGGGCAGGATATTTATTTCTGGATAATGTATTACGCAGGTGATACGGAAGAAAGAGGCGATAACATCTTATGAAGATGACGGTAGAGTTATTTGACAGCATAATAAATACTTCTCAGGATTGTGTGTTCTGGAAGGATAAGGAACGGCGTTTTTTGGGAGTGAATCAGGCGTTCCTGGATTATTACGGTTTTGAATCTGCGGATGTGCTTATCGGCAAGACCGATGAGGATATGGGATGGCACTCGGATCCGGAACCTTTTAAACAGGATGAATTGCGCGTTCTTTCAGGAAGAAGCACATATAAGGTTCAGGGAAAATGCATTATCCGGGGTGAGGAGAGGGATATTATTGCATCCAAACGTCCGCTTTATGATGGTGACAGGATAGTCGGCCTCGTAGGCAGTTTTGTGGATATAACCGATGTGTTAAGGCGCAGAAATGGTCTGGATAGCTCGCAGATCGTATATACTATCGATAAGCTGAGGAAATTCAGTTATTTCGACAGGATAATAGACGAGGTCAGTCTGGACGAGATACTGGATCCGCTTACGGGAGTTCTTTCCCGCAGTTATTCGATGAAGTTTGTCCATCATCTTATAGCGGAACGGATCCCGTTTACATATACAATGATCGATCTGGATAATTTTAAGTATATCAATGACAGCTTCGGACATACGGCAGGAGATGAAGTCCTAAAATTCGTCTCGAAGGGTATCGCGGAGGTGGTGGGTGATTCCGGACTTGTAGGACGCTTCGGCGGTGATGAACTTCTGCTGGTAGATATCAGAAACATCGAACAGGAACAGAAGGAATCATTCTTTGAAAAACTGTATATGGAATCGGGAGCGTTAAGGACAACGATGGATTTTGATACAGGTTCATCACTGATAACAGCTACTTCGGGTTCTGCATCCTACCCTGCTGATGCGGAAATTTTTGATGAACTTTTCGGTATAGTTGATAAAATGCTTTACCTCGGAAAGGGAAGAGGACGGGACTGCTATACGGTATATGATCCATCTGTCCATAAGAATCTGGAAATAGTGCATCTTTCCAGAAAAGGGATATTCCGTGAGATGCAGAATATCAAGGCGATGATGAACCTGAAGAAAGGATTACGGGACAAACTGACAGCAGTGACGCCGGAACTTATGGATATTCTGCAGATCAAAGATCTGTATTATGTAGAGGCAGACGGACGGATGAAATCTGTTATGGAGTCTTCGTTTGACGGAGATGCCAGTGATATTTCGGATCTTATGAAAGAGGATATATTTACCGACAGGACATTGGATCGTGTTGAGAAAGATTCTCCTGTATTCTATCGTACATTAAAAGAAAAAGGACTGGAATCTGCCCTTATCATGCGATTTGGAGGCAGCACTTCAGCTCCCTGTTATCTTGTGTGCGCAGTCGAGCGCGCCTTCCGCATCTGGCAGGATAACGAATGTGCGATCCTTTATTATCTCACAGGATTACTGGAACAGGAATAAACAGATAATAGTATATCTTTGGTAATCGTTACAGGTAATCGTTACATCCTTTTATTGTATCGGATATATCGCTCGACATATTCCACAAGAGGAATTATAATGCGTATATTCTTCCTGTGGAGGGGGCTTATATGAAAAAATACCGTTTACCCATCATCATGCTGCTGGTATTTGAAATAGTTGCTGTTAGTCTTTGGCTGACAAAGGATAATCTGTTTTATCTTTTCAACTTCAGTTATATCGGTATATCCATATCACTTGGAATGTTTCTTTTCATCAGAAAGTATAAATATGCCAGACGCATCGTCCAGCTTCTGGTTGGCTTATATATGCTGGTCTATCTTGGTCTGATCTGTCAGGAGAATATGCAGATCGAAGGATTCTGGTATTATCTGTTTACCGGAGTATTCGAGGCGGCGACAATACATTATGCGGTGGCAAAGATCTTCGGACCACTTATCTTCGGCAGAGGCTGGTGCGGATATGCATGCTGGACGGCTATGGTCCTGGATTTTCTGCCGTATAAAGTACCGAAAGAGCCTCGTAAGAAAATCGGATGGATCCGTTATATTACCTTTGCAGCATCGCTGATCTTTGTTTCTGCACTGTTTCTGGCTAAAGTCGGAAACATCGAGCGTATCATGTTCCTGGCGTTCATTATAGGGAATATTGTATACTATGGCATGGGGATCGCTCTGGCATATGTATTTAAGGATAACAGAGCATTCTGCAAATATGTGTGTCCTATAACAGTTTTTCTAAAACCGATGAGTTATTATTCCGTCTTTCGTATCAAATGTGATAAAGAGAAATGCATATCGTGCGGAAAGTGCAAAAGTGTATGTCCAATGAACGTTGATATGACGGATAATTCAAGAAAACGTGAGAATGGGACGGAATGCATCCTTTGTATGGAATGCAAGCGTAACTGCCCGAAGGATGCGCTTTCCTGAGCGCAGTTCAGATTAGTTTCTGCATCTCGGTGAAGCTTTCGAGTATATACTTTGTAAGTTGTTCCGGAGTCTGTTTCATACCGGTACGGATCCACAGCACCAGTGCCTGCCATAAACCACCGAGAGTAAAGTAATAGGCGTATTGAGAGAATTCCGAGATCTGATCCAGATCAACGGGAAGATCGTCATGGACCACAGTACCGACGTGTTGATAAAGCAGCTGGTCCTGTTTTTCGCCAAGGAAAAACAGAAGATGTTGCTTTTCAAGCAGTAAGAGAAAATCACGATGTTTGTTCCAGAATTCAAAATAGGAAAGGAATCCGGACTGTGGAGTCAGGGGTTCCTTTTTCATATCTTCGGCCATTTCGCCAAGAAGTGTGGCACAGTGCAGGTACAGG
>CAMVRS010000272.1 GCA_947169935.1 uncultured Lachnospiraceae bacterium | reverse complement strand
TACCAACCCCGAAAAATAACCATCCTGTATTCTCAACGGGATCTGCCTCAAACCCTCGAAAGCGAAACTACCGTCTCACAATGCGCTGTCTGCGCGAACATATCGCAGGCCCGGAAATGCTCGATACTATAGCCGCCATCTGCCAATAATCGCAGGTCGCGGGCAAGCGTTGCGGGATCGCAGCTGACATATACTATCTTTGAAGGGGATACCGCAAGGATCGCATCAATCGCAGGTCGTTCAAGACCTGCGCGTGGCGGATCCACGATTATAACATCCGGATGCTCTGAACCGCTTTTTATCCTCTCCGGCAGATAGTCTTCAGCAGGCGCACATACGAATTCCACATTATCCAGATCATTTAATCCTGCGTTTTCTTTTGCATTTTCAATAGCTTCAGGCACTATCTCAAGGCCAAGGACTCTTCCGCCCCTGCCAAGCTTTTTTAAACGGTCGGCAGCTGCCAGTGTAATCGTACCTATACCACAGCATATATCCCATACATATTCACCGCCCTTAAGATCAGCATAATCCAGTGCAGCTCCGTACAGCTTATGTGTCTGTGTGGGATTCACCTGATAAAAGGATAAGGGCGATATTCTGAATTTAATATCCAGAAGCACATCTTCAATATATTCCTTACCGCCAAGGAGCAGTGTCTTCTTACCAAAGATCACATTAGTGTTTTCATCATTTACATTCAGCCAGACACTTGTAATATCGCTCAGCTTATTAAGCAGCTCATCACTATGCGGCAGTTTCTGCCCTGTAGCTATCAGGCAGACCTGCAGCTGCCCTGTGGCAAAGGCTTTCCTGATAAATATATGCCTGATAAGTCCCTTACGGCTTACTTCATCATAAGGCTCGATACCATACTCTTCCATCCATCCAAGTATCCTCTTTATGATATCCGCGTTTTCCGCAGCGCCTATCAGGCAGTCTTCACACTCTATCACTTCATGAGTCCTGGCCGCAAAGAATCCTGCGCATATATGCCCGTCTTTTCCACGTGCCACAGGATACACTGCCTTATTCCTGTATCTGAAGGGTTCTTCCATTCCAAGGATACTGTCCTTTTTAACGGACAGCTCATCCCTGTCAAAACCGCCTATACGCACCAGATTTTCGACTACTTTCTTTTCCTTATACGCCAGCTGTGCAGGATAGGACATATGCATGATCCTGCATCCCCCGCACTTTCCGAAAACCGGGCAGGATGCCTGAACACGGTCTTCAGAAGCCCTTATGATCCGTATCAGCCTGGCGTATCCGTAATTCTTTTTAAGTTTGGTGATACCGGCCTCTATCTCATCTCCCGGTATTGCACCTTTCACGAAAAAAGGAAAGCCATCCAATTTACCGATGCCTTCCCCTTCCGTTCCCAGATCACTGATCTGCAAAGTTATAATATCGTTTTTCTTTAATTCATTCATGTCCTTCGTATATTGCTGTCCAGGAATTTATTGAATCCCAGCCAGCCATCACTGTCAGCATTTTCTATTGCTTCCGCAAAAGTTTCTATCTTCGCGTCCATATTGTCCGCCATTGAAAGCGCCAGTGCTTCGATCAATGCAGGTTTTTTAGGCGATCCGAATTCCAGAGATCCGTGATGCGCCAGTATACAATGTTCCAGATCTGCCTTCAGGCCTTCCGGAAAATTAGGGATCTCTCTGACCTTCTCATCCACCATCATTGCCCCCATAACCACATGTCCAAGAAGCTGGCCTTCATCCGTATAATCATTCTGCGGGAATGCAGAAAGTTCCCGGAGCTTGCCTATGTCATGCAGCAGGGCCGCGCTTATCAGCAGATCCCTTTTCAATATGGGATACTGCCTGCAGCTGAAATCACACAGCTGCGCCACATTCAGTGAATGCTCCAGTAATCCCCCTATAAAACCGTGATGAACCGTCTTAGCTGCAGAAGCCTTTTTAAATGTATCCGCAAATGCCTTATCCTTAAAAAACAGTTCCATCAGCTCCTTATAATAAGTATTTTCAATGGAATCCACCAGTTTGAGCACCTGCTCATACATTTCTTCTATATTCTTATGTGACGCCGGCATATAGTCAGCGGGATCGTATTCGTTTTCCTCTGCGCGGCGGGCACGTGTAAGTCTCGCCTGTTTTGCATTATTGAAGATAATGACATCACCTACAACATCTATAAACTCTCCGGCTTCAAACTCGCTGATCCCCAGACTGTTGGGATCCCAGATCTTTGTGTCCAATAATCCGGTCTTATCCTGCAGCACCAGGCTGTCATAGGGCTTGCCTGTTTTCGTCTCCGTAGAGATCTTTGATTTGCAGAAATACACTCCCTGTATCCTGCTTCCTTCCGTCAGATCCTTGATATACTTCATTTCATTCCTGCCTTCCTAAGGTAATATCTATATCCATGTTCTTATACTCTGTACCTGTCGGTCTGGAGTAGAACACTTTTACATCCGTTCCCGGCTCTACTATCTGCAGAGCGTTCATATAATCATTTACATTATTAACGAAAACCTCTCCTATCTTGGTTATTATATCTCCCTTTGCCAGGCCTGCGCTTAACGCCGGCGAATCCAGTTCCACCTGCTCTATATAGACTCCCTGGGGGATATTCAGGTCTTCGGCGATCTCTGCCGATATGTCACCCACATGAAGTCCCAGTCCCGCGCGTTCCTTACCGTTGGAGAGACTTTCGATAAGCTTGCGTATGCTGCTTATACCGTAAGCATAGATCATATTTTCCATTCCGGGATCGTTATGACGCTGGCAGATTATACCTGCCACCTGTCCGCGGATATTCACTATCACGCCGCTGGCATCTTCGCTGCCGTAAATATCGGTAGTAAGCAGCTGATATGATGCGTCACACATGGTGACTACCCGTGAAGCTGACGTTACCGCTCCGTAGCATATGGAACTGACTCCCAGAGGATTACCCACTGCCATCACCGCATTTCCCAATATACTGGTGGCATACGAACTGCCCAGAGTCGCAAAAGTAATATTCTCTTTAGTCAGGGGATCCATTTCCGCAAGCCTGATGCTGTATATTCCTAATCCCGTATTGCTGTCGACAGCCTTCTCGGTAAGTTTTCCCCTGCTGCCGTCAGCAAATCTTACACTTATATTTTCGGCACCTTCCAGTTTTTCGGTGTCAGCAAGTATCAGCAGTTCATATCCGTTATCACCTACTATCAGACCAACTGTCTGGTACTCGGAAGAATCGGATGAAGTTATTCCCTCGGTAGTTTCCGGAACCGCCGTCACCGTAACCAGGCTCTTTGATACTTCTTTTGAAAGAGCATACATTTTCCTGTAAAGCTGCCTGTAATCCTCAAGTTCCAGCGACACCTGCTCGTAAACCACCTGAGGCGGTGCATCTTCCCGTGAAGGCTCCGGAGTAGGTTCGGCCGCTTCATTCTGGCTGGCGCTTTCATCGGTCTGATTGGAACTGACAGCCATATCTTCGTCAGTAAGGGTCATCTGGTCGATGGGTGTTTCTATGACCAGCTGCTCCGGCTCATCTTCCTCAGTCAGCACCTGTTCCTGATAATACTCTTCTTCCTCAGTATGTTCAGGTAATTCAACAACTTTAAGCTCCATTTCTTCATCAGAGCTTAGCCATTTACTCAGTTTGGGTTCCAGGAAGAAAAACGTCAGACATGCTACCAGACCAAACACCAGCGCCATACCTGCAGTAAGTATAAAACGCCGCAGAAGCTTTTTCCTGTTGATGGGGCGCTCACGTATCTGCTCCCTTATAAAATCATAGTCGCTGGCTTCTTTCTGTACTTCCTTGCCTGCATCTTTAGCAGCTTCCTTAGATTTATCTGAAGGCGCAGTTTTAGACTTATCTTCAACAGCATCTTTAGATGTATCTTTTACCGCTTCCCCGGAAACCTCTTTTGACACCTCTTTATAAAAAACAC
>CAMVRS010000271.1 GCA_947169935.1 uncultured Lachnospiraceae bacterium | reverse complement strand
ACGCTGCCGCCTCTCTTTTTCCTGATTACGTGCTATTATCTCCTCTTTTTCTTCCTGATATGAATTAAAATAACTGTCTTTTTCCTTATCCGGGGCAGCCGATACCGACGTAACGCCGGGACGAAGGAACATGTCTTCTGATGAAATGTTTATTTTTTCATCATCAGTCCAGCCTATATAGAGGTTTTCTCCATCGCGCACAAGGATAGCTATCTGTTTTCCGTGGAGGTATTCATATCTCTCAAGCATGTTGGCAATAGCTTTTGACATCTTTACTGTCTTTCCGGTTCTTGAATTGCGTATGACGGTGATACATCTGTCGGCAGGGCAAAAAATATCTCTCAGATCATCTCTTGAGGAAAGAGCTTCTATAAGAGTCTGCTTATCGTCGATATATGAGCCAAAAGCATAAAGGCTTAGATATTTCCCCATTTCCTCGTCAAGAAACCTTATCTTCTGGAACATGACAACCGGAGTATCGGACGATGCTGCTTTCCCCGTACGGATCTGTTTAAAATCTACGACCTCTCCCAGATAGCATCTTATACCGTATATCTGCGTATCAAGCACATAGAGCTTATTTTCAAGTTCCTCTTTGGCGATACGGAGCTTTTCGGTCTCTTTTTCCAAGAGCTCCTTAAGTTCCTGTTCTTTCTTTAAGGCTTCTCTGCGGATCTCCTCAATGGCTTTTTGACATTTAATCTCTGCTTCCTCTATCCTGTTATTTTTGTCATCCAGATCTTCTTTGATGGTATTTATGCTGTATCCGTCCAGACCGGCAGGAAGCAAGCTGCCCGCCATCTCTTTATCGCCAATGGTCATTAACTCTGCAGATGTAATGTTGGAATAATCCTTAAGATATTCGACCGAAACATATTCCGCCGGCAGGATGTATTTATGATCCTGGTATCCGACTATTGCTGCTACTTCATCTCTGTAATAAACGCAGAGCCTCTGGTTTTCGGATTTAAGATCCTCCATAAGCGATAAGAACCTTTCCGATCTGTCGTCTGGCCAGAAACCGGATATCGACATTATGGGGTTTGCGTCTTTAAATATATCCTGTCTGTAATAGAAGTATTCCCTCCATAAAGACTTGTACCATACGGGCAGTCCATTTTTATTTTTGAGTCTGCCTCTTTCCTCTTCTATCCAGGAGAGCAGCTTATCGTTATCTATTGTCGCATATCCTATCATAATCATACCTCTCTTTAACCTGCTTGCAGTGATTGCTCATATATAATATAGAGGATTTGATAGACGGAAAATTTTAATATGTAAAAAAGAAGCAGCCGAAGGCCACTTCTTTTCTATGCTGTCTGCTTCCTTATTTTATCTTATAATTGCTGAAATACATCCTTTATTATTTTTCTCATACTAATAAATTATATTATACCGTAATCTTTTTCCATACGTCCATGATCGAAATATGCTATCTTTTCAAGACCTTTGGCTCTTATCTGCCGGATCCTTTCCCTGGTAACTCCCAGCACTTTTCCGATGCTTTCGTAGGAGTGCTTAGAATATCCGTCAAAACCAAAGCACATGGCCAGAACCTTCCTTTCGCGGGGCTTGAGCTTCCCCAGCAGCTGGTATAGGTACTTTTCTTTAGCCGTATTCATGTTCATATCTTCCGGATTGCAATACTTTTCATCTGCAATAAAGTCCCCGTATGTGGTCTCTTCTTCGTCGCTTATCTTTGCGTCAAGATATAAGGGCTCTGCGGTATCCTTAAGGAGTTTTATCAGCTTCTGCTTATCCATCTGCATAGCTTCTGCGATCTCATCTATGCTGGGCTCCCTGTTATACTTTTGTAGAAGCTCCTTTCGTGTCTTATCGTACTTGTAGTGGTTATCGATCATCTTCTGCGATACGCGCACAAGACGTGCCTTTTCGCCAATAGCGCGGGTAATGGTCTGCTTTATCCACCAGTGGGCATAAGTGGTAAATCTGAAACCACGTCTGTAATCATATTTTTCTGCGGCTTTGATAAGTCCCAGGTTGCCTTCCTGGATCAGATCCAGGAGCTCAAGCCCGCGCCCGATATAATGCTTCGCCTGCTTCACTACGAACCGGAGATTACTGCTTATGAGAAGATCGTGAGCTCTCTTGCCCTCCGAAAGGATCTTTTCAGAACGTTCGCTTTCGCTTTTAAGCTTTTCGGCATTGGCAGCCATGATCTTCTTTGAGAGGGCTTTTTCTTCATCAAAAGTCAAAAGGGGAATACTCTCAAAGTCCCTGTAATACATTCTCAGGGCGTTATCAATAAACGGATCTTCCTTGCTGCTCTTTGCCGGGCTTTCGGATTCTTCCTCGGACTGCAGCTCGGCAAGCTCTTCGTCGGTTGCGTCTTCCGCAACTTCTATATCTGTATCCTCCTGTTCCTCATTGAGTTCTGTATCTTCATTCATGTCATCATCTATATTCAGTTTTTTAGACATGTCATTTCTCATAAATGCCTCCATAAATATCTTTACCTATAATATAGACGAAAAATCTGAAAATAATTTTAAAATGTAATCTTAAACATTCGTTCAAGTCAGAGCTTTGCACCGTTCAAAAGAGCCATAGCGTTTGCCTTAAGCTTGACCGGAACCTTTACTTCATTCTTTTCCGTGGATTTAATGACAGTCCGGTTCTCTTTTTTGACCGGTATGTCCTTCTCCTTTAGTTCCTGGATATAAGGTGACGGCTTTACCTTCTTTGCGCCGTTCCTGTCATATGTGAGTATATCCACGCTGTCTTTTGCCCGCGTTACGGCGACATAGAAAAGACGACGCTCTTCCTCTTCCTGCTCCGGAGCAGATGCTTTAGCGAAAGGATTGATACCATTTATGGCGTCAATGATATATACTTTCTTCCACTCCAGTCCCTTTGCCTTATGCATGGTTGACAGGCATACACCTTCCTTACGGCTCAAGCTTGCTTTCATTTCCGATACGTAACCCTGGGCATATCTTTCCCATTCGTCCCATGTCAGGCACTTTGAAGCCTCTTTAGCGAGCTGGTCCCATATCTCCAAAAGGGTAGTCGTATCTTCATACTCATAATCCTCAAGATATTTATTGTACTGATAACCCTTCATTGATTCCATACATGCTGCAGGAGCTTTGCCTTTCATGGTCTTAAGGAGAGTAAAGAAGCGCTGGACGTTTAATATCGCCGAATCTATCTTCCAATCCTCATTTTTACCCTTTATGGCAGCCTGTATCATAGCTTCCTGATCCAGACCACAGAAGGCGCATTCCTTGCTCAGATAGCGGTTGGGGTGGTTGATTACCTGGAAGATATCCCCGCGTTCGGGACAGCCTTCCGCCAGCCGGTGGTACGCCCATATATCACGGTATATCCAGTGCTCATACTTGCACCTGAACGCGTCATTGCTGTAGAAAGGCAGGTTTTTCTGCAGAAGGGCATCTGCCACACGCTCCGACTGCTGGTTCGTACGGTATAATACAGCTATCTCTTTCTCCTGTATCCCACCTTTCAGATCCTTTTGGATGCA
The DNA here is from genome assembly GCA_947169935.1 of uncultured Lachnospiraceae bacterium. GTDB lineage: Bacteria > Bacillota > Clostridia > Lachnospirales > Lachnospiraceae > NK4A136. Next base: position 461 of record CAMVRS010000271.1, on the reverse strand, counting down.
TTCGGTAAGGCCTATCATCTGAGCTTCCCTGTCGTCAAATGAACGTAGGAAAACACTGCCTTCTCCGTCTGTCCGGAAACTCTTTAAGTTCTTCTCAAAACGCTCGTGATTGTGGCGTATAAGGTTCTGTGATCTCTCTACGATATTGGGCAGTGAACGGTAATTTATATCCAGGTAAACTACCTTTGCTTTTGGAAAATCCTTAGTGAAGTTCAAGAGCAGTGAAGGTCTACTACCGCGAAACGAATATATGCTTTGATCGTCATCTCCAACTACTGAGAGGCAGCCCTCCGGTCCGGATATCATATAGATAATGTTCCTCTGGATAAGATTGGTATCCTGGTACTCATCTACCATGATGTATTTAAACTGCTGTCTTAAGCGCAGCATGATATCCTTATGCGACTTTAGGAAGTTCATGGCAAGTATCTGCATATCATCAAAGTCGATCTTGCCTATAT
>CAMVRS010000270.1 GCA_947169935.1 uncultured Lachnospiraceae bacterium | reverse complement strand
TGAAGTCCATATCTCCGAAGAAGTCCTCAAGGCCCTGGATATCGGTAAGCAGTACAAAGTCATCATCGGTCTCGCCTGTTACCAAACCGCAGGAGATACCTGCTACCATCTTCTTAATGGGTACGCCGGCAGCCATAAGTGACATACAGGATGCACAGGTACTTGCCATTGAAGTGGATCCGTTGGATTCAAAGGTTTCACTTACGGTACGTATTGCATAAGGGAATTCCTCTTCACTGGGGATAACGGGGAGCAGTGCACGCTCAGCCAGAGCGCCGTGTCCTATCTCACGTCTTCCGGGTCCGCGGCTAACTTTGGTCTCACCAACGGAGTATGAAGGGAAATTATAATGATGTATATATCTCTTAGCCTTTACATTATCATCAAGTCCGTCAACCTTCTGTGCCTCAGAAAGCGGTGCCAGAGTACATACGTTGCAGATCTGGGTCTGTCCACGGGTAAACATTGCAGAACCGTGTACACGGGGAATGATATCAACCTCAGCAGCAAGTTTTCTGATCTGGGTGATCTCACGGCCGTCGGGACGCTTGTGATCTTTAAGGATCATCTTACGTACTGTCTTCTTCTCATACTGGTAAAGAGCCTCGCCCAGAATAGCAAGCCACTCTTCATTATCAGCAAAAGCTTCCTCAAGACGCTTCTGGATATTTGAGATATTCTCCTCACGAACCTGCTTCTCATCAGTAAATACTGCAGTTTCCATCTCAGCGGGAGGAACGATCTCCTTCATCTTTGCAAAGAGTTCCTCAGGAACTGCACAGCTCACATACTCATGCTTGGGCTTGCCTACCTCTGCAACGATCTGGTTGATCCAGCTGATGATCTTCTGGTTTACATCATGAGCGGTATAGATAGCCTCGAGCATCTTGGACTCGGGTATCTCGTTTGCACCTGCCTCGATCATGATAACTTTCTGTGCTGTAGATGCAACAGTAAGCTTAAGATCTCCGGCTGCCCACTGCTCCTGGGTAGGGTTGATTATGAGTTCGCCATTGATCATACCCATCTGCGTCATAGCGCAGGGACCGTCAAAAGGAATATCGGAAATGCAGGTTGCGATCGCACTGCCCAGCATAGCTACAAGCTCGGGGCGGCATGCGGGATCAACGCTCATTACCAGATTATCAAGTGTAACATCATTTCTGTAATCCTTGGGGAATAAGGGACGCATGGGTCTGTCGATAACGCGGCTGGTAAGAATAGCGTTCTCTGATGCCTTTCCCTCTCTCTTGTTAAAGCCTCCGGGGATCTTTCCTACTGCATACATCTTCTCCTCATATTCAACCGAAAGGGGGAAGAAATCGATGCCGTCCCTGGGTTTTTCGGATGCTGTAGCGGTCGCGAGCACGGTGGTGTCACCGTAATGCATAAATGCTGCGCCGTTTGCCTGTGCGGATACTCTTCCGATATCTACGGAAAGGGTTCTGCCGCCGACTTCAATACTGTAAGTCTTGTACATATTTCCTCTCTTTCCGGCTCTTTCGAGCCAATTTAATGGTCATAAGACCGGGTTTTGGTTACACCCGGGAGAGGATCGCCTCGAAAACACTGAACAATGTTCAAAAGCTTTGAGCACTCTTCAGTGATCTCGTCGGCTGTTCCGTCCCGGGAAATAAAGATAAAACGGACACGGAGCTTTAATGTTCCGTATCCGTTATTCTTTTCAGGATTACTTACGAAGGCCGAGCTTATCGATCAGTGCACGATATCTCTCGATATCCTTCTCCATCAGGTAGTTCAGAAGACCACGGCGCTTACCGATAAGCATATACATACCGCGGCGTGAGTGATGGTCAAGAGGGTGATCCTTAAGATGAGCGGTAAGCTCCTCTATTCTTGCGCTAAGTACGGCTACCTGTACCTCAGGTGAACCGGTATCTCCCTCTGTACGCGCATACTCCTTCATGATTGCCTGCTTCTTCTCTGCTGAGATCATTGCTTTTTCCTCCTTATTATTATTCGGCCGTATCCGGGATAAGGGTCGGAGTTTCCCTTTTCTCAGATGCGGTTAAACCACAACATTCGGTATTCTACCACAGCTCAGATATTCTGTCAACCATAACTGTCTGCTTTTCAGCAGCTCTTTCTTTCTACCAGCCTGCCGTTAACAACTACGCTGCCGTGTCTGTAGGAAGGATCCTTTGTACGCTGTTTTATTATATATACGCACTGTCTGACCATCTCTTCCACGTTAACATGCCAGGTTGTAAGCTCTATGCCCTCAGGTATGCGTTCGGCATAATCATCGTACCCCGTAACTGCCACATTTTCAGGAACTTTATATCCATACCTGTTCAGATTCGCTATCAGGCGGTATGCGGTTTCGTCACAGTTACACACGAAGGCTTCCGGCATATCCGGCGGTAAGATCACATCCACCAGGAATCCAAGGCTGTCGCGGTCGGGAAGCATCCACCTGTTGTTTATCTCTATATCTTTAGCCATCAGATATTTAAGATATCCCATCATACGGTCAAGTATGGATCTGGTAGCTTTATAGCTTCCCACAAAGGCGATCTTCCTGTAGCCTTTTTCGGCAAGATAACGCGTTAAACAGTATCCGCCGTTGATATTGTCGCCGGATATGGAGTCTATCTCATATTCTTCGTTAACATAGTCAATGAAAATGAGCTTCTGGCCGGCTTTGAGAAGCGCGTCAATATAGTCATTGCGCATCTCTCCTATCATCACGCACTGATGAGCTTCACCATCGGATATGATCTGAGGGAGTATGCACATCTTTTCATTGGTATGTGATATCACTTCAAGCTGGCCGATATATCCGGCAGCCGAAAGCTCTACCATAAGCTTCTGACAGATCCTGGCATAAAAGGAACGTTCCGACATAAAATGCTCTGCAACAAGTATCGCTATCTTGAGGCTCTCATCGTACTTTCCGATGTTTACAGCTTTTTCTGCCTTTGTATTCTTATTATCCATAACCCCCTCCCTTCTCTGAATGCAATAACCCCGTTTACTTATCAGAAAGTGAACTTGTCTGCAAAGAATGCTTCCAGTTCATCTATCGCTATTCTCTCCTGCTCCATTGAATCGCGGAAACGTACAGTCACCTTATGATCCTCTTCGGAATCAAAGTCGTAAGTGATGCAGAAAGGAGTACCTATCTCATCCATACGGCGGTAACGCTTGCCTATGGTTCCCCTGTCATCAAATTCGCAGTAATATTTCTTTGAAAGCTGTGCAAAGATCTTCTCCGCGCCCTCGTTTAATTTCTTTGAAAGAGGCAGCACGCCGATCTTAACAGGCGCGATAGCCGGATGGAAATGAAGCACTGTACGTACATCGGGCTTCTCGGGTGTTCCCAGCTCTTCCTCATCGTATGCAGCGCAGAGGAATGCCAGAACCATACGGTCAGCCCCCAGTGAAGGCTCTATAACATAAGGAATGTATTTTTCGTTCTTACTCTCATCAAAATAGGTCATATCCTGCTTGGATACGTTCTGATGCTGGGTCAGGTCGTAATCCGTACGGTCAGCGATACCCCAGAGCTCGCCCCAGCCGATAGTCGGGAAAAGATATTCGATATCCTGTGTACCCTTTGAATAGAAAGCCAGCTCCTCGGGATCATGCTCACGGAAACGCAGTTCCTCTTCTTTCATGCCAAGGGAAAGCAGCCAGTCCTTGCAGAACTTCTTCCAGTACTCATACCATTCAAGATCGGTGCCGGGCTCGCAGAAGAATTCAAGCTCCATCTGCTCAAACTCACGGGTACGGAAAGTAAAGTTACCGGGAGTTATCTCGTTACGGAAGCTCTTACCGATCTGGCCGATACCGAAAGGAATGTTTCTTCTGGAAGTACGCTGTACATTCTTGAAGTTTACGAATATACCCTGTGCAGTCTCGGGACGCAGGTATACAGTAGCGGATGCATCCTCGGTAACGCCCTGGAAGGTCTTGAACATCAGGTTGAACTGTCTGATATCGG
>CAMVRS010000269.1 GCA_947169935.1 uncultured Lachnospiraceae bacterium | reverse complement strand
AACCGTACCACAGCTGTGGTAGTGCTTACCGCAAATGCAGGCAGCAGCAACAGGGAGCTTTATAACCGTTCGGGTTTTGACGGATATCTGGTTAAGCCGGTATCAGGTGAAATGCTGGAGGATATGCTGATAAAGCATATCAGCAGGGATAAACTTATCCTTTCCAGCAAGATGATGCGTATGCGTGAGGATATCAGCACCACTGCGGGTTATGCCAGAAAGGCTCCGGTGGTAATTACAGTCACCAGTGTGTGCGATCTGCCGGATGCGGTGATAAATAAGCTGAACATATCCATCATACCTTTCCTGGTAACAACGGATGAGGGCGTATTTAAGGATGGCGAACAGATAACAGCCAATGAGCTGATACGTTATATGGCGGCGGGGGGAAAGGCTGTTTCCTCACCTCCGGATGTGTCGGCATATACGGAATTCTTTTCTTCGGCGTTAAGAAAAGCGCATCATCTGATCCATATAGCCCTTACCACAAGCATGAGCAAGGACTATGAAAGAGCACAGGAAGCGGCCAGATCCTTTGATAATGTTACGGTAATTAATTCCGGCTGTGTTTCCAGCGCTGTGGGCATACTTGCGCTGATAGCCAATAAGCTTGCGCAACAGAATATACCGGTGAATGAGATCATCGAAGAACTTGAGACCGTGAAACAGCGTCTTATGTGCAGCTTTGTTATCGATACGACCGATTATATGAGCATAAAAGGCCTGATAAGCCCTGCGGTACATGGTATCGCCAGGGCACTTAACCTTCATCCGAGTATAGTGGTAAAGAATGACAGATCCGGTATAGGAAATATCTGGATGGGCAGCACCAGAAGGGCATACAGAAATTATATACGTAAAGTTTTCTCTGTTGATATCATACCAGATTCGGATGTGGTGTTTATCACTTATGCCGATATACCCATGGAAACGCTTCAATGGATAAAGGAAGAGATCAGCAGGGTGGCATATTTTAAGCGCGTGGTATTCCAGCAGGCTTCTGCGGCTATCACATCCAACTGCGGGCCCGGAACCTTCGGTATACTGTACTTCATAAAATCAAATAAGTCCTATAATATAGGCTCATATATAAGTGATGATGAGGAGGATGAAGCTGCGTCAGACAGTGAGGATGCCGGGGGGAATGCCGTAAGCGGAGAGACGATGCAGGAGTCTGAAGAAGAGGTTTCACCTGAGCCTGTTAAGGCCGGGGAAGAAAAGCATGCAGAGGATGAAAAGCCATGGTATCTTAAGTTTGATTTCCTTGACGGGGAGCAGGCCGTAAAGAACAGCGGTTCCGAAGAGGCTTTCCGTACCGTGCTTAAGATATATTATGATTCTCTTCCGGATAAGGCTGCGGAGCTGGATGCTTTCTATTCAGCACAGGACTGGGAAAATTATACGATCAAGGTACATGCCCTTAAGAGCGGTGCCAAGCTTGTGGGAGCGATGGAGCTTTCCGAAAAGGCACAGCTTCTTGAAAACGCCGGAAAGGAAAAGGATACGGCGTATATCACCGGGCATCACGAAAGCTTTATGCGCGCTTACAGGGAAACAGGTGAAAAGCTTTCCGGATACTTTGACTCTGAAAAAGAGGATGATAACAGACCCTATGCGGATGAGAGCCTGATGATAAGTGTTTATGAAGGACTTAAGGAAGCAGCCGGGGAAATGGACTGCGATACGATAGGAGAGATAATAAGGGAACTTGAAGATTACCGTATCCCCGAAGAAGAACGGGAAAAGTATAAAGCGGTCTGTGATATGGCGGCTGCGTTTGATTATGACGGGATACTGAAGTTACTATCGTAAAGGATAACATCTGATGGAATCTGTTATTAAGATAAATGATGCGGTAAATGCTTTTGCCTGGGGAACGGTGGGGCTTGTGCTCCTTCTGGGAACGGGGCTTATCTGCAGCGCCGTTACCGGTTTCTTTCAGATCACCCATATAAGGCACTGGTGGAAAGGAACCTTCGGAATAATCCGGGGAAAGGGCAGCGTCATAAATGATGAAGGCGCACTTTCACAGTTCCGGGCTTTCTGCACTGCGTTATGTGCTACCATAGGTACAGGTAATATTGCGGGCGTGTCCACTGCCATATGTGTGGGCGGACCGGGAGCCGTATTCTGGATGTGGATAGCTGCTTTTTTCGGGATGATGGTCAAGTATTCCGAGAATGTTCTGGGGATCTATTTCCGGCGCAGGAATTCGGAAGGAGCCTGGTCCGGCGGACCCATGTATTATCTTCAGGATGGTCTGGGTTCGATAAAACATTGCAAAAAACTGGGAAGAGTTCTGGGAATCCTTTTCTGCGTATTTACCATGCTGGCGTCCTTTGGCATCGGAAATATGGGACAGATAAATAAGATAACCATCAACTTCGGATCCACCTTTTTATCCGATGTGCATATAGGTGAATTTCACGGTATCTCAAAAGTAAACTGGGTGATAGGCTTTGTATTGATGCTGGCTGCGGCGCTCATAATACTTGGCGGATTCAGACGGCTTGCGGCTGTCTCCGAAAAACTTATACCGGTCATGGCCATAGCTTATATACTGGGCTGCATCGTGGTGATAACGATGAACATATCAAAGCTCCCGGCGGTAATGGAAGCCATATTCAGATTTGCCCTTGGACCGAAGGCGGTAATGGGCGGAGCTGCCGGAAGTGCAGTGCAGCTTGCGTTTAATACCATAAAGAACGGCTGCAAGAGAGGCGTGTTTTCAAACGAAGCCGGACTTGGATCTTCCGTTATGGTACACAGTAATACCTGCGCCAGGGAACCTGTAAAACAGGGAATGTGGGGCATCGCTGAAGTCTTTCTGGATACCATCGTGATATGTACTATGACGGCGGTAGTTGTGCTTTCTTCGGGCATGATCGATCTGGACACCGGGCTTGCGGCAGAGGGGGTAAATGATGCCACTTTGGTGGCTAAGGCTTTCGGAAACTGCCTGGGCAGGCCGGGAGAATGGTTTGTGGTGATCTCCATCACGCTTTTTGCTTTTACTACGGTAATGGGCTGGTCTTATTATGGGGCAAAGGTTACCGAGTATCTGTTTGGCGTGGCTGCGGCAAAGGTATACAGACTGGTATTTATACTGCTCATAGTTTTCGGAGCTGTGATGGAATCAAATCTGGCGTGGGACATATCGGATACTTTTAACGGTCTGATGATGATACCTAATCTGATAGGCCTTCTGGTCCAGATACCGCTGATAGTTAAACTGACGCGTAATTATATTGACCGCAGGATAAAGGGGAAAGATATAATGCCTATGCTTTCCTTTGATCTTGATATACAGAGGGATGCAGCAAGGGCGGTAAAAAAAGGAATGGATTAATGATCTAAGGAGGATTTATGATGGGAAATACGGAGCAGTGAATTGTTCTGGTACTTCACCAGTACAGTGATGTGGTGAAGGGATTTGAAAGGAAGCTCAACGAACTGGGATACCATGTGGAAGTGCTGGCAGAGGATTATGACAGGATAGACTCCATGGCTGCGAACGCACAGCTTTTTGTGTTCTATCTTCCGGCAGATATTATGGAGGACAGCCTTAAAAAGAATCATCTGGATAAGATGGTGAATGTGCTGCGCAGGCTGCACCGGAATATGATCGTCATCGGGGAGGCTAAATATCACAGCGAGCTTGTGAACGATCTGCCGCTGATAAGCGACTATACCTGGTTTGACCGTCCTGTGGATATGAAGGCTTTTTCGGATACTGTTGACAGGATATTTTTATCGGGAGCTGCTGCGGCCGTTCAGAAAAACATTCTTATAGTTGATGATGATCCTGCTTATGCTGCTATGGTAAGAGAGTGGATCAAGGACAGTTATAAGGTGGATGTGGTGACAGCCGGCATGCAGGCCATAACGTTTCTGACTAAGAAAAAGGTTGATATGATACTGCTGGATTATGAAATGCCGATAGCAGACGGACCGCAGGTATTACAGATGCTGCGGCAGGAAC
>CAMVRS010000268.1 GCA_947169935.1 uncultured Lachnospiraceae bacterium | reverse complement strand
GATAAGATACTTGGCCTTGAGCTGGGAGCGGATGATTATATCAGCAAGCCTTTTAATCCGATGGAAGTGGTGGCAAGGGTGAAAGCACAACTCAGGCGTAATTATGATTACAAAGAAGAGGAAGGAAAGAAATACAGAGCTTTCGGACTTGAACTTGATACGGAAGCAAGATCGGTAACAAAGGATGGAGAGCCGCTTGCTTTAACAGGCACGGAGTATAAGATACTTGAGCTTCTGATGCCGCATCCCGGCCGCATCTATACAAAGCAGCAGATATTCGAATACGCCTGGGAGGGGGAATACATCGCAGATGACAGTACCATCATGGTGCATATAAGCAATCTCAGGAATAAGATCCAGGGACCGGATAAGGAGGTGGTGATAATAAAGACCGTAAAGGGATTGGGATACCGCTTCGAGAAGGAATGAGCAATGAAAGCTGATAAGAAAAATAGAAAAAGCATCCTGACAAGGCTGGTGATAAGCTTCGTGCTGTTCCTGATAGGGACGGTGGCACTTTATGTTATTTCCGCACTGGTGATCACCATGTATATAGGCAACGGCAGCGCAAGCAACGCTTCGCCGCAGACCGTGGTTACGGATGACGGCAGCATCAAGGATATGGAAGTGCTGGAACGCATAGGCGGCTGGGTAGAAGAGCTTGATAATGACGGAAATGTTGTTAATGTCTGGGGCAATAAAAAGACGGAAAAAACCGGTTATGATGTTAAGGAACTGGCAGAACTGCTGGATCTTGGATACGCGGATTACAACAGTAACGGTATAGTCATCAGCAAGAATACAGATGATAAGAGCTATTCGGCCTGCATACGCTGCGTGGGTGATCCCCCCAGAATGTATATAGTATGTTATCCCGCGGGGATGGTATTGCACAAGCTCACATACATGGTCAATAACGGCATAAGCGGCAGCAGCGGCATCTTTTTAACAGTGTTTCTGGTGCTTTTCATAGCGGTGCTCCTTGGCATAAGCCTTTATCTTAAAAAGCATATCGAAAGACCGCTCCGCAGGCTTATGGAAGGCATGGATGAGGTGAGCGAAGGCAAGCGTGATGTAGTGCTTGATTATAATACCGACAGGGAGTTTGAAGAGATAAGGGATAAGTTCAACCTTATGGCTGAAAAGCTGAAAGCCAGCGAAGAGGAGAAGCATCTGCTGGAGCAGAACAGAAACAGTATGCTGCTTGAGCTGGCCCATGATATAAAAAATCCCGTAGCTTCCATAAGGAGCAGCATAAGTGCGCTTGATGTGGGACTGGTGCCGGATGAGAAGATAAAGGATTATTACCGCACCATCGATATGAAAGCGGAACGCATACAGACGCTTACTGAAGATATGAACACCAGCTTAAAACTTGAGAGCGACGATTATAAGCTGGATAAGGAAAAGACCGATATATGCGAAGTGCTGCGCAGGATCTGCGTTGAGTATTACGAGGATATAAGCAGCACCGGCAAGGACTTTGAAATAGACATACCGGACGGGCCGGTAGAAGCAGTGATAGATATTAAGCTGTTCGGAAGAGTGATCCATAATCTGCTGGGCAATGCGAATAAGTATGACAGGGAAGGGAAGCTGATAGAGATATCCCTGCGGAGAGAGACTGAAGATATAGTGATCGAAGTCTGTGATGACGGTGAGGCTATAGCAGAGGATTTTGTCCCCCGCATGTTTGAAGCCTTTTCCAGAGGCGATAAGAGCAGAAAGACCGACGGCGGGACAGGACTGGGGCTGGCTATATCGCGTAAGATCGTGGAGAAGCACGGGGGGAGCCTTACATATGTGAGAGCGGAGGGTAAAAACTGCTTCTGCGTAAGGCTCGATGCCTGAAGTTACTGCTCTGCAACAAAGGTCATATATGTACCCGTGGGGAGGGTGATGGTAAGTCTGTCACCTTCGATCACCGCAGTAAGTACATTTGGATTGTCACCGTACTTTAACTGGTAGCTGCCGTCCTCCTGGGGGATCAGATCGCCCCTGTATTCTTTTGCGCCGGTGACGGTCAGGAAGAAAGTTTTTCCGTCGTCGGAATTGAAGCTTGGAAGCTGGCTTTCATCATCTATCGACAGAGGATAGGAAGTCTCACTGTCTATAGACCAGCTTTCAATCACCCATTTTGAAGTGATGGAAGGTGCGGCCTCCTGCGCATAAGGCGGAATTTGACCATTTAAATATTCCGGAGGCGGACCATATACGGCTTCTTCTCTGTTATCACAAGCGCTCAATGAACCTGCGCAAAGCAGAGTTGTCGCTGCCAGACCAAGTATTTTAGCTTTAGCTTTTAATATTTTCATTTCGTTATACTCCCATTTTGTCGATGATGGTAGTAATTATAAACGTTTTACCTTTTCTCTGCAATCTTTAGAATATCATAAATGCTGCGCATAATCCTGAAAAGATGTTTGCTATGGCGTGAATGATCCAGCCGGGGATTATTGATCCGTCTGCTTTCTTTTCATTGACATATCCCATAAACCATGCGATGGTACCGGTCAGGACCAGGATCAGGGCTGCTTTTAAAATGCCTGTAAGGCTGAAAAACATAACTGCATGTAATGCTCCGAATATCAGTGCCTGAATGGTATTGGCAAAAGCAAATCCAAACTTATTGCTCAGTCTTTTCAGTAAGAATCCTCTGAAGAGTATCTCCTCCGGGAAAGAAGTGTTAAATACTGCATATACCAGGATGGCAGGAAGTGCTGCTATTCCAAGACCCGAAAAATCGGAAGTTGCTGTTTCGATGTCTTTTACTATGTACAGTGAATATCCGCCGACCAGAAGAAATGCTGCCGATATGATGATGACTGCCAATACTGTTTTCTTTCCGCCTGCGGGTTTCTTAACGCCTATCCACTGACCGAATTTCTGCGTTTTCCTTGCGGTGACCAGCCACCAGATAAACGGAATGGCTGTGAATAATACGATCTCGACTACGCTGCTGATGATCTTGCTGATTAAAAGTTCCATAACATACCTCCATAATGTATCTGTTTATTAAGCTTTACGCTTTCCCTTTGTTATGACGCAAGTATATCCCTCTTAGCTTTAGATAAATTAAACCCAACCTAAAGATAAGCTAAAGATCAGGGGGACGGTTCTGCGGTTGATTTTGCCCTCAAAACAGCCCAATCAACAGCTTAAATGCCCATAAATACTGGCCAACCGCAGAACCGTCCCCCTGATTGGCCCCCTGATTGGCCAATTGTGCTATAATGCGGATATTACAAAAAAAGGAGCTTAAAAAGTGAGCAGGACATTATTCTTTGATCTGGATGGAGTTTTATTGGATACGGAGCCGCTGTACAGGCGTTTCTGGATGGAAGCCATCGTAAAATGCGGCTATGAGATGAAGGAGGAAGAAGCGCTGTCATTGCGCAGCCTGGATGCTTCGCTGTCAAGAGCCTGGTTTGAAAAACGTTACGGAAGCGATATCTACGATACAGTACGCGAGACCAGAAAGCAGCTTATGGAAGCATATCGGGCGGAGCATAAGATACAGGCAAAAGAAGGGACGGCAGAATTGCTGCAGGAAATGGCAGAGAAGAAGATCCGTTACTTTATCGTAACTGCCTCACCACTGTCCCGCGTAGAGCGGTATAAAAAAGATGCGGGACTTGAAATAGATCCGGCGCTTGTGATCTCAACGAAAAGTATCTCCCGCGGAAAGCCCTATCCGGATGTGTATCTGGAGGCGCAGAGGATCGCGGGCTGCAGTCCGGAGGAATCTATCGCGATCGAAGATTCACCCAACGGCATCAAAAGTGCAAAGGCCGCCGGCTGTTATACGGTAATGATCCCGGATCTGACAGAACCCACGGAGGAAGATCTTAAGTACTGCGATAAGGTGGTGGAAAAATTGTCAGACGTCATAGGATTAGCAGAGTAAAATATGTCACTGCGAGACATAACCGGGAGCCTAAATGCGTTTGAGAGATAGAACAGTTGCTTCCTAATAAAGCCTGTGTTAC
>CAMVRS010000267.1 GCA_947169935.1 uncultured Lachnospiraceae bacterium | reverse complement strand
ATTCCCACTCTGTCGATAAAATGATCGAAGGTGGGACGCTGCATGGTGCGGCCTTCACGCTTCAGTAGCGCAACAACATTCCTTTCGATATCCGCACGGCTCAGGGTGCTGTACTCTACGATGCGGCCGTTATTATCGACGTAATCGTATATTGTACCCTTGCCTTTACGCACTTCCTTCTCACAGAAGATCATGACGGTTGTGGGCGGAAGGCTTGGCAGATACTTCTTGAGCCTGTCCCCGCCGCTCTTAAACCAGCCGCTGTCTTTTACCACTATCACTCTGCGCTCCGCAAAGAAAGGCATGGTATCGGCCTGGTCGATTATCTTTTCAATATCAAGGCTCTTATCCTCGTAGACGGAATAGTTCATCTCATCCGGCTCCGGTATAAGGGCTTTTATAAGGCGCGAGCGGTTCCAGTTAAGCATATAGCTCTCACTGCCATAGAGCAGGTAGATATTCTTAAACTCCCCGCTCTTTATATCTTCCGCAACCCAGTTTATTGAGCTTTCTTTTTTTCCGCTCTTCTTTTCAGCCATATTCCTCTTTAATAAGGTATCCTGCCTTCGTATCTTCCCACGGTATCATAATGGTTCCAAAGGGCGATGGGATCGTAACCGTAGAGTGCCTTCAGGTCCGGATAACGGTCCGCATAGGCTACCGCATTGAACATTCCCTGATCCGCAGAAGTCTGCGGTACAGGCGTAGGAGTTGCCTCAGGCAGTACTGTCTCATCAGGCGTTTCATCTTTGGGAGTGGGCGTCGGTGTCGCCGTAGGTATGGGCGTGGGAGTTGCCGCAGGCTTCTCTGCTTTGTTTTCGTATTCATAACCCTTAGGCAGTGTAAGCGTCACCCTTGATGCTATCTGTACATCGGATGCCCCTAAGAATCCCCAGGTATTATAATAAGCCACATAGGCATAGTTATTATTGCCAAAACGATAATTAAGCTGCTTTTTGTATGCCTCGATATTAAAGATGCTGCTGGCACACCGGCCCTCCTTGATACCGCAGGTAAGCCAGTGGAGCTTAAGGCTCACGTCAGTCCAGGGCGCCATTCCCTTAAGATCGGGGTTATTCTCAAGATAGTAATCGGAGTTAAAGCAGGAACCCAGAAAAGCTTTCCAGGGATTTGCAGGATTCAGATCCGTGGGATCCCAGCCGGAAAAAGCCTCACCGAAATCATCGATCTTTGCCGAATAAGGCATTCCCAAAGGTCCGGGATTCTGCTCATCCGAATAAAAAGTCACCGGCGTGTTGCTGGGGATATTATCATAGATCCACTTGGCATCCCCGACGCACAGACGCATACATCCCATTGACGCCGGCGTTCCCAGCAGATCGAACTGTCCATGCTTTAAGCTTCCGTAATTGTAAGCTTTCGTATAAGGAACGGAATGGAAAAGTATACCCTTGTATATCCTGGTGCAATACTGCCCGTATACATCTCCGTTTAAATATCCCCAGTCAAATTTCTGTGAAGTATTATAGGTCCCCGACAGAGGAGTAGCCGTTCCTGTTGATGTGATCATGGTCCTGACGGGATCGCCGTCATAATAAACGGTAACCACGTTAGCCACTACATTTATATAAATATGATAGCCTTCACCCGCACCGGCTCTTATGGCTGCATACGGCTGAAGGAAAATGCTGACCGCCACTATAAGAACAAAGATCACCTTGATGATCCCTGTCCGTGTTTCACTTCTTTTATTCATTTCCTGTCTTTCCCAAACAGGATCACCCCTTGCTGTACGGCAGGGGGATCCCGATAAAATTAATAGTATTTACTGATCCGTGCCTGTATCAGAGACTGCTGTCATAAACAGCTTCTGCCTCATCATCCATCTCTCCGGTATATACGATAGCATGCCCGGAATTGATCAGGTTCATCAGACCGCTGATGCCGGATCCCGAAGGCCACATACCCGATACTGCCAGATCCTTGGGGATATACACATCCATTTCCTCGCAGTAAAGTCCGTCATCCAGATCCTCATATATATCGGGATAAGTTCCCGCAAAATCAGGCACACTGTTGATGATGCTCAGCCATTCGCTGTAGATGTCAACATCATATACATCTCCTGTAAGGATATAATAATCATCATCCTCATCAACATCTGCAAGCGTATAGTTCTTTATCATGAGTGTTCCGCTGCTCTCTACATTAAAGATGCGGTCCATGTATTCATCATAGAGATCTGCTTCCTCATCATCCCAGTCGTCATCCCAGTCTTCATCATCTTCCCAGTCCAGCTCATCATCTTCATCTTCGAAAAGATAGTCATAATCGGAAAGATCTGTATCCTCGGTACGCTCTATGCCGTTAGCAGAAAGAACTTCATCGATCTCTTCATCGCTCATCTCCTCATACCACTTGGGTCTCTCGGTGAAACCTATGATATTTCCGTCCTCATCTACTTCCAGATCGTAATCCTCATCCTCATCAACGTCTGCATCATCATAGTCATAATCGTAATCATACCACATATCCATGAGATTACCGCTGATCGCATTTGCTATACGGTCAAGCATATCGTAATCATAGCTGATCACCCATTTTTTGTTTTCCAGCTTTTCCATATAGAATACAACGGTCTCTTCCTTTACAGCGGGAGTGTCGTTTGTGTAGTGCTCCTTTAAGAGCTCTGCCAGTCTGGTCTCGTCTACAACGTCTTCCTCATCCTCAAAGTATTCTTTATAGAAAGTATCCAGCGCGGTCTTGATGCCTGTTGAATAATCATTATACTTGATGACAACATTCACAGATGCACTCTCATCATCATCGGGATCTACCACAGGCTTACCCACGGTGCACTTTATAGCCTTTGCATTTGCTGCGAATGCCTCTTCCAGTCCCAGCTCAGCGAACTCATCATACATCATGGTGAAGTCCTCTTCGGTCATCATCTCCTCTTCATAGCAGCCGCACATAGCCGTGTAATCCAGCTTGTTGAGTGCACTGCAGAAAGTCTTGACCGGTGATGCCGCATTACTGCAGCCGGTTAAGAGCATGAACATGCATATACAAACCATTGCCAAATTGATCTTCTTTTTCATAATCCACGATTCCTCCTTTAACTGTACCCGCAATATATTATCACAACCCCAAACGCTTTTCAATCATAAACTGAAAGGCAGCCAAAGCCTCAAAAAGTGTCCCGGGCCGCTCCTTAACATAACTCCTATATCCTGTTATCACGGAAAAGCTACTTAAGATAGACTTAAAATTTCCTCCCTGCCGATTCACTGCCACTTATACACGGTTCCCATGAATTCCTTATTACCCCTGTTTTTTCAATGTGCTTAATTAAAGCTTTATATGTTACCCTCGTTGATGGCCCAACCGTCGATGACCACAGCCAAATACAGCCGATTGTTCGCTGCTGTTCCATTTTCGCTATGCGCTTTTCCATTTTCGCTATGCGCTTTTCCTCTGTCGCTTTATATTCGCAGCGTCCTTCTTCATAAGCAGTTTACCTCCCCTCATACCCCAGCATAGCTACAAGCCGTTTTATCATTCCACGTAATGCCCTTGTATCTAATGGCTGCCTTCCTGTTTCAAAAGTCCATATAAGCCTGTCATGCTGGTAGATCCCACTTTCTTCATACTCCCTCATTTTGCAGAAAGCATTATTTCTGTAATCAGCATCATCCATCATCCCAAAATGCTCCCAGTATATCTCCTGCCTGTTGTTAACATCCAGGAGTGTGAAATCCGGATGCACGGTTACGGATCTCAACTTCAGTGGTTTCTCATACAAAAAAGGTATATTCATCTCATCAAGCATATCAGCGATTATCACCTCGGATTTCGATCGGACTCTGAGTCCATTTCTGGTATAGAATTCAGGCGACTCCGTCTTAAACCCCATTTTTTCATATTCCTGTTCTTTCCATTCACGAATGTATCTCATATCAGGTATATATATAGCTTTTATTAATTCCTGTTTTCCGGGACTCATCTTTTTTTCCGCCATTTCAAAC
>CAMVRS010000266.1 GCA_947169935.1 uncultured Lachnospiraceae bacterium | reverse complement strand
CTCTTTCTCCTTATCTTTCATTAGTCATTTCTTTCCTGTAGATCACGGTTAAGCATATCCAGATATGGTACCAGTATGCTCCTGTGAGGCGTGATCACATATTCGGGATCCAGCTCGTCATGCCTGAAACTCTTTCTTCCTCCGTTTTCCGCACGCTGCCAGAATTCCCACATCTTTTCAAATTTAAGATAGTAAAACTCGTCAAGTCCCGTAAAATGGATCAGCAGAAACGCCACTCCGTCCTGTTTTTCAAAATCCCGCATGAATTCTATCTGATGGGGATGTATGTTCCGCAGTGCAAAAGTAGTATCCGCACATTCCTTTGCATCAAAGCAGACCGGTACTCCCTGCACTACGCCTATATAATCAACCGTACTCTTCTGGTCAAAGTAGGCCAGTGTGATACGTGATCCTTCCTTATCTATCTCCATAGGAGTGATCGGCGTAGGCACCTTCTGTATAAGTGCCAGACCGTTCTCCCTGTATTTTTCATTGCTGCGGTTTATCATTTCCTCAAGGGTCGATCCGCGCAGCCCTCTTGTATTCCAGGTTCCCATCCTACATTGTCTTTTCTTTAACTATACGCAGTATTATATCATCAGATCTCTGATATACATGTACTTCCAGCTCGTCAACTATTGCCTTTAAGCCGTTCTTCGTAAATATCCTTATCTCCCCGGTAAACTTAAAGCGCAGCAGTATGCCTTCTTTGTCCGACAGCTCATAACGCACCTCCGGATCAGGCCTTAATATATATGCTTGATGAGGCACGGTGTGATCCAGAAAAGTCCATATCTTTGCCGTCATCACATCACTGCGTCCGACAAATACGATATATTCGTCTCCTTTGTCACTTACCTCGATTACTTCCTTAGATTCCCAGTAATGAAGAAACTTTACCTCTTCCCGATGGGACTGCGCTGTCCACAACGCTACTTCCTCACGGGATACTGTCCTCCGGGCTATCTGCTCCCTGGACAGCGGCCTGCGTCCTCCGCTGAATCCGTTTTCCGTATCGGCCATTAGTCTGCTCCTCCTACATACGTGGAAAATGTTACCATATCAGGGGATTTTTTACAACATTACATCAAGCTCAAAGGACTGTCTTTCACCGCTCACGGGATGGTCAAATTCCAGGCGTTTTGCTATCAGGCAAAGCCTCCTTATCCCTTTCGTTTTTGCGTATGCCAAAGACTCTTCCGTACCATATCTGGTATCGCCCAATATCGGAACTCCTCTTCCTGAAAGCTGCAGCCTGATCTGATGATGCCTTCCGCTGTGAAGTATGATCTTCAGGGTCTCCGTTTCCTGCGTGTGTTCCAGTTTTTCATATTCCAGCACGGCTTTCTGCGCTCCCGCCGTCCCCGGTTTTACCAGCTTTGAAAGATTTCCCTTATCCCTTATAAGCCAGTCCTCCAATACTCCCTTTTCTTCGGGCAGGCTGCCGTATATCCCGGCCAGATACTCTTTATGCATCCCACCGCCCTGCCGGACCTGTTCCGAAAGGACCGCTGCAGATCTTTTATCTTTTGCAAACAATACCAGCCCCTCTACAGGCTGGTCCAGACGATGCACTATTCCAAGATAGGGAACGCCCCCTGCTTCTTTTGCAAGATGGTTCTTCAGTTCGCTGACCATATCCTTCTCACCGGGTCTGGCTGTCTGAACCGCCATTCCGGCCTTCTTATGGCAGACTATGACTGCTTTGTCTTCATATATTATATCTACCATGCCGGAGCTTCTCCCAGGAAAACATAGCCCACGCCCCAATCAGTTCCTATTATGGTAGGATAAGCAGGCTTTTCCTCTATCATATTTCTTAATTTTTTTATATGCACTGTGACTGTGGCCATATCACCGACCACTTCCTCGCCCCAGACCCGGCGATAAAGCTCCTCCTTGGTAAAAACCTGATCGGGATGTCTCATCAAAAAGACCAGGAGTTCATATTCCCGGCGGGTAAAGCGTTTTTCCTTTCCGCGGACCCATACATGTTTGTGTTCCAGATCAATATATATATCCCTGGCTTCGATATGAGGCGTCTCCCTTACATCATCGATCCCATAGGCTTTACGCAGCCGTAATGCAGCTGCTGCTTTCGCCGCCAGCTCACCCGGTCTTACCGGCCGGACAATACAGTCATCCGCGCCCGCATCCAGCGCTGCTATGATATCCGGCTCTGCTGCATCGGACAATATTACAAATAAAGGGGAATTGTTCTGACGCTTAATGGCTTCTATACCCTGTGAAAGCTCACCATTGGCACAATCCGCATCCAGAATGACCAGCGGAAACTTTCTGACAGGCAGGATCATAGCGGCAGAAGCCGTATCATTCTCCTGCTTTAGCTTCAGATTACGGAGTGCAAACTGCTCCCTTATCTGCCCTGCCATCGTTTCATCGGATGTAATAAGAAGTATTTCTGCCATACCCTGTATTATACCACGTGTCCGATATATGCGGCAAGAAGTGAAAAAAGGGCCGTGGCTTTCACCACAGCCCTAAAGAGGGGGAGAATATATCAAATTTTAGCGATTGTCGATGTCATTTACTGGATGGCGATCATGCGCTTGGGTTCCTCAGGCTTATTAGCCTCGGTAGGGAACTCCAGTGTAAGCACTCCGTTGTCGTAGTTTGCCTTGATGTCCGCCTCGGTGATGTGCTTGCCTACGCCATAGCTGCGGCTGTATTTGCCAGTGTGTCTCTCGCTGTAGATCACCTTGCCGGCATCATCTTTCTCTTCCTTAACCTCGTCATTACCGGCGGTTACGGTAAGGATACCATCCTTGAGCTCTGCCTTGATATCTTCCTTCTTAAAGCCCGGCATATCAATGGTCATAACGTAGTTACCATTCTTCTCTACTATATCCGTCCTCATGGGATTAGCCATGCGGTTCATCGCGGATATGGGCTTCCCAAAGAAATCATCCAGCCAGTTGCTCATTAATCTGTCTTCGAAAATTGCAGGTGCATACATAAGTCATTCCTCCTTTTTATAAGGTCCGTATGCAGAACTTCCTGTCCTGTCCGGTTGCCTGTGTATTTGTTTTCTTCCGTTCCGGGATCCTCTTCCCTTGAACTGAGCCTATAATAACTCGTTTGTTAGCACTCGTCAATAGTGAGTGCTAACAATTTCTGTGAACATTTTGTGAACTCTCTCTTTTAAACTATATGTATGTTAAAATCATGGATATATAAAGAAACCACCTTTACGGAGGCCGGAAATAAATGAAACAAAGAATTATAAAACTGTCATTGATCCTTACTCTGGCATTCTCATGTATGTTTATGTCAGCATGCGAAAGTAAAAAAGAGCCCGAAGAGGTTGTTACTCTATACAATAATACCTGGGTTATGGAACATTATATGGAAGCCATACAAGATTATGACATGGTCTTATACGAGCAGGTCTATTTTGACTGGGGCAAACGTTCTATAGGTCCTACCGAATACAGATTCCGTGGGATCGTTTATCTAACCGGTGAAGAATCCGAAAGACTTATGAATTACTACAAATGGGATGAAGTTGATGCTCCCGATTATGAATTTAGTCAGATCGATACCGGCTTTATCGGTGAAGGCCCCTGGTATTCCAGCCCCGACTTCAATAAAGATAATTATGCGACTGTCGATGTAAAATACACAGTCTTTGACGGCCAAAAAATAGTATTTGATTTCAGTCAGATGTGAGCTTTGCCTTCCCGGTCTGTTAGCTTATATCCAGCTGTAATCACCGCCGGTAAGGGCAAGGCTTAGCAGAGTATCGTATTTTTCCACATCCTCGCCCTCCAGCATCTGTATAAGCTTCGCACTCTCAACTATCTTGGGCATCTCCTCATCCGGACCTATTTCCATATTGGGCTCTTCGCCGCAATAGGGACAGACTATAGCCGGTCCGATCTTTATATCCAGGAATCTGCTCCCACATTCTTCACATTCATAGAAACCGCATCTTTCGGTTCCGTCAGGTACATAAAACATCCGGATCTCCTCTTTTCGTGAATCTTAATACCGGTATTATACTATTTATGCTTTATTTTGAAAACACTAATGATACCGGCTTTT
>CAMVRS010000265.1 GCA_947169935.1 uncultured Lachnospiraceae bacterium | reverse complement strand
TATGTGTACAAAAAAGCTTTTATGACAGGCTTTAAAAAGCCACTGCTGGTAAGCCTGGCAGCAAACGCTGTATCAGGTATATTGGGTTCATATCTGATCAGCAAAATATGAACCACGGGGACGGTCCTTCTGTCCTCACCGGACAGTATAAAGAGGAGGTAAAAAAATGTTTCAGATACTGTGTGATGCATATGTTGAGCCAAGAGCTGCAGATTTGATCGGTGTAGTCGCAGAGCTTTGGGCGTTTTTTGCTATAGCTGCTTTACTGATTATTTTATTATTCTTTCTGGTAAAGGGGATCAACAATGCAATCGACAAGAAAAAGCCGAAAAAAGACAGACCGGAAACGGGCAGTTCAGAAAAAGATAATTCCAATGACCGGTCGTAAGACCCGGGGGCATTGATTAAGAAACAGTTAAGAATTAAGACAGAAACATTTCATGATCGTGCAAGGATCATGTCAAGACTTCCGTATCACTTTGCGATACATTAGTATCAGCAAAAGCGATACGGAAGTTTTTTATATATCATCTAAACGAGGAGGAAAAAGTTATGATATCAAAGAAGAGTGTAATTGGAATCCTGGGTGTGGCTACCGCAGCAGTATTAGGTGTCGGCGGCCTTACAATGTATTCCAACGCAGCTATGGCTGTTACTTCCTACATAGTAGACAGGGGCGAGATAGTGCAGACCCTGGAGATCAACGGCAACGTTGAAGCAGAAGATACACAGAGCTTTTACGCGGACATCGACGGCAGGGTTGCAAAGGTCTATGTTAAGGAAGGCGATATGGTAAAGAAGGGCGATCTGCTGGTTTCCTACGATACCGATAAGATCGACGATCTGATCACCCTGGCTAACTATTCTGCGGCAGCCGATCAGGAAACATACAACAGTGCAATGCAGGCAGACTCAAGAGTGGCAGGACTTAATGCGGAGGCCAAGAGAAATCTTAAGGTCCTGGACACCCAGATCAGTGACTATCAGGCAGCCATCGCACAGCTTGAGAGCGACATAGCATATAAGAAGGCAGAACTTGTTGATCACGGCGCAGCCCTTCAGATATCACTTATCGAATGGTCCGATAAACCGGATTCGGAAGAATACGAAGAGCTTCAGAAGCAGATCGCAACCAATACCGCAGAGCTCCAGTCCAATTACGAACTGATCGAGATGGAGAAGGAACTTAATGACCTCAGTTACCATCTGGCAGCCTGCAAGGAATACAAGTCAGAGATGATCAGCCAGAAGGCATCCACCGTAACGGCAACCATGACCCAGGCAGATAAGGATAAGCTGGAGGCAGTCAAGGCCGCAAACGAATTTGAGAGCGGAATGAAGATCGCAGAACTTGAAAGCGCAAAGGAAGGCATAAGAGCAGATCACGACGGAGTGGTTGCCTCCATAGATGTTACCGAAGATGCTTATGTAACAAAGGGAACCATGCTCATGACCATAGACACCACGGATTCCGTAATGGTAAAGCTTAATGTCAACAAATATGATATAGTTAGTATGCATGCCGAGCAGCCTGCAAGAGTTGCGATAAAGGGCAAGGATTACAGCGGCAAAGTAGAGCGCATATCCCACATGACAGGCAAAAACGATATAGGCGTGGATGTTGAGATAAAGCTGGATCAGCCGGATGAGGATATAATATTCGGACTTGAGGCAAAGGCAAAGATCGATACCGCGGCCGTACAGAATGTAATGCGCATACCTCTGGATGCACTGGGAAACGATGAAGCAGGCGACTACGTTTTCGTAAGCATCGATAAGAAAGCTGTTAAGAAATATGTTGAGACCGGCATGAGAAATGATGATATGATAGAGATAGTGAGCGGCCTGTCAGAAGGCGACTGCGTGATCTGGAACGACAGCCAGGAACTGACAGACGGAGCGAATGTAAAAACGGACAGATAAAGATTCTTCGTCGCTACGCTCCTCAGAATGACACAATAGTTTGTCATCCTGAGCGCAGCGAAGGATCTTATAGAGAGGATAAACAATTATGGACAGTAAGCAGACGGTAATACAGGTTAAAGACCTTTCAAAAACTTTCTCAAACGGCAGTGTTCAGCAGCATGTATTAAAGAACTTAAACCTGTCGATATATAAGGGCGATTTCACCGTTATCATGGGAAACTCCGGTTCGGGTAAGTCAACACTTCTGTATTCGGTTTCCGGCATGGACAGGCCCAGCCTTGGAACGGTAACCTATTATACCGCTGACGGTGATAAGACAAAGGAGACGGAGATCTCCAAATATAACAATGATAAGCTGGCTCTGTTCAGACGAGGTCACGTAGGCTTTGTATTCCAGCAGAACTACTTAAACGACAGCATGAGCGCCCTGGATAACATCATGGTATGCGGCCTTTTAAAGCACAGCAACAGGAAAGAGCTTGCGGATAAGGCCAAGACACTGTTAAAGAGAGTGGAGATAGAGGAGAACGACTGGAACAAGTTTCCCACCCAGATGTCCGGCGGACAGCAGCAGAGAGTTGCAGTGGTGCGCGGCGTCATCAACAGCCCGGAAGTGCTCTTTGCAGATGAGCCTACCGGCGCGCTTAACTCCCAGAATACGGAGAACGTGCTCAATATCTTATCGGGCCTTAATGATGAAGGCCAGAGCATAGTCATGGTAACGCATACCATAAAGGCGGCGGAGCGCGGCAGCAGGATCATCTATCTTGCCGACGGCGTTATATCCGATGAGATAGAACTTGGAGAATATGTGGGTGATTATAAAGATGAGAGCAATCCGCATATAGAGAAGGCGAAGGAAAGACATGCCAAGCTTAAGAACTTCCTTCAGGATATGGGGTGGTAATAATGTTCAGATATTTATTTATCGCAAAGAATAATATCAAAAAGCAGAAGAAGGATATGATCACTTTCCTTCTGATGACTCTTATAGCATCGTTTCTTATATTTATCAGTTTAAGTTTTCTGTTCGGTACCGGCAAAGTTCTTGATACGGTTTATGAGAAGATAAACGGTGCGGATCTTCTGATGCTCATGGCAGATGACAAAGTGGGCAAAGCCAAGCTGGAAGAGATACTTACGGGAAACGAATACGTAAAAGAATTTGAGCAGCTGGATATCCTGCCTCTCAGCAATACCAAATTCCGACATAAGGGTGATAAGGCCTGGACCGATTACCCTATGTATTTTGAATCCTATGATCAGGAAAGAACGATACAGAAGATCAGCATGGATACAAAGTCGCTCAGGGGAAATGATGTGGTGCTCCCTGCAAGAATGTCGCTGGAATTCAAAAAGGGTGACTACATGGAGGTTAAAAAAGGTGATAACGTCTATGAACTGAAGGTCGCCGGCTTTGCAGAGGATACCTTCTTCTGTTCCCCGCTGAATATGGGCGTTTATCTTATGTATGTTTCGGACAGGATGTATCAGCAGCTTTCCTTTGACAATATGATGACCGATTATGAGATAAAGCTGTATAACATCAAATATACTGACGAGGTTTTCAAAAAACACCTTGAAGAGAACGGTTTGGATGAGGATATCTATAATGAGTATATGGACTGGTATCTCAGGTATTCGGCAGAGCATCCCGGTTTTAGCGGAGTCCTGAGCAATGCGGTGCCTTATGCTATGTTAAGGACATCTGCCATGATACTTCCCATGATATTTATAGCTATCGTGCTGCTGTTTGCGACCATCATTTTTGCGGTAGCACTGGTGATCACGCATTTCAGCATCAAGAACTTTATCATGACGAATATGAAGAACACCGCCATCATGGAGGCCTCCGGTTATACGGTAGGGGAAATGGTACTCATCCTTCTGATCCAGCTTCTGACGGTGGTATTCTTTGGGGGGCTTCTGGGGACTGCATTGGGGATGCTTTCGGTAGATAAGCTGGGCATCGTGATACTGGCAACACTGGGGCTTAGCTGGAACCAGCCTGTTAATGCGTTCTTTGCGGTCGCAGTCATGGTATTCATGTGTCTGACGGTCGCCCTTATGACGCTGGTCATCGGCAGGGATTACCATAAGACCACCGTACTGGATGCGCTCCGCGGCGGTATCAATACGCATAACTTCAAGAAAAACC
>CAMVRS010000264.1 GCA_947169935.1 uncultured Lachnospiraceae bacterium | reverse complement strand
ATGTTCGGAAAATCCAGGATGGTGATCTTCTGGGTGTTCCTTGTACTGGAGCTGATCCTTCTTTTCTCCTATACGGAAAAACCGGAAGAAGAGAAGGAGGTGCAGGCGCTGCCGGTTGCGCTTTTAGCTGTATTTTCGCTTATTTTTCTCTGCGGAAAATTTTATGCCTTTTCCGGGCAGTTAAAAGATCCTGACAGTACGATCTATAAAAACGGGAATATCACCATAATGGCCGTTGATGCGCTTAAGAGCCAGGCGGCGGAAATAGTGGAGATAGCTGAGTCTTCCGGGGCGGAAGTACTGGTGACTACAGCTTATTCCTGTGCAATGGCGTACGGATCGGCGGCACTGTATTACGATAAGCCGCTGGTCTTTTATGTGCCGGATAAGGACAGGCGCGTATGGGTATACGAGGATATGAAAAACAGAAAAGATGCCATGATGCTTCTGTATTCCCTTCCTGTTGATGAGAATGCGGAACTCACGCTGCTTTATCTGGAAGGCATGACGGTGACTTCGTTTTTTGAGGATAATTACGGGATAGTCCGCGGCGGAGAATATAAGTGGGGTATGCGCTGATATGTGGGGATTTCTGATCGTAAATCTGATAGCCGTGACCGGATACTATCTGTTTTTTGCCGTGATCCTTAAGCAGAAAGAAGCATTTTTTCCTTTTTGTTTTATCTCTTTTTCAGTGGTACTGATCTATCTTTTTGGCTGTGCAGAGCTGCTGAGTCTGGGCTTTGTGGCGGTGATACTGGCCGGGATCTGCCTGCTGGGAGGCAGCGTTGTGTTCCTGTACAAAAAAAAGGAAAAGCCGGATCTGCGGATCTTTATCAATCCTGCGCTGGTATTCATGCTCGGTGGCATCATATGGTGCTATGTGCTCTCCAGGGGTATATACCCTTCGCATTATGATGATTTTTCGCATTGGTTCAAGATCTGCAAGACCATGTATGCCGACAGCTCATACCCCAATACCGCCGAATGTTATTTCCAGAATTATGTACCGGGAAGTGCCACCTGGATCTGGTATGTGACCGGTATCATCGGATACAGTCCCCAAAACTGCTATTTTGCCCAGATGGTATTAAATCTTTCCTGCTGCTGTGCGCTGCTTTCGGTGGCGGACAGGGACAGTACTCTGCTGAAAAAGACCGTGGTAACCGCTTTCTGCGCCGTGTTCTCGGTTCTTTTGTGTGCGATGGATGTTACTGTATATTCCCTTTTGGTTGACGGACTGCTGGGACTGGCGGCTTCGGCAGCTGTTATCTATGCTGCTGCATCCGAAGAGAAAAATACCGGTACCGCACGATTCCTGATCCTGCTTATCATGTGTGCTTTTATGTCCCTTATCAAGGCATCGGGAAGTTTCCTGACCCTTTTTACCGCTATAGTCTATTTTGGCAGCCTTAAGGGCATGAAGGAGAATAAAGACCGGATCAAAAGGTGGGTATTCTCCTTAAGCCTTGTTATTATCCCGTATCTTTTTTCGCTTTTATACATAACAAGGGCTAAAAGGGTATTCGGCAGCGAGACCTGGAAACAGGGATCGGCTGAGGCGTACGGCAGGATCATATCAGGATGGGATGGGGGCAGATATG
This sequence comes from uncultured Lachnospiraceae bacterium, assembly GCA_947169935.1. Lineage (GTDB taxonomy): Bacteria > Bacillota > Clostridia > Lachnospirales > Lachnospiraceae > NK4A136. The sequence continues at coordinate 2,529 of CAMVRS010000264.1, read as the reverse complement.
CGGATATCACAAAAAGGTTTTTTAAGGAATGCTTTGATCTGATAAATGCATGGCCCCAGATAAGGATACTGTGGGCTGTGATGCTGGCGGTAATTATCCTGAGCGTGATCAATAAAAGCAGAAAGAAAGCTCCGGATGCACAATGGAGATTTGTGAGCATATATATACCGGTGATCATTTTGCTCTGGCTTATAGGAGTGCTGTTTACCTTTTATACCTTTGGGGAGCAGGAGGCAAACGCCGAAACACTGATAAGCATTGAAAGATACACAGGAACGGTGGCAATACTGGCGGTATCGGTCCTGGCATATTATCTGCTGAAAAAGCTGGTGGCGGCAGATGAAAAGAAGAATTTTCTGGCGGGAACGGGGATCTTTGCGGCATTATCCGTTACGGCGTGTCTTGTGGCAGGATTTCATCTTATGTATGTCTTTGGCTTTAAATACTATGATTTTAAGATGTTTACGCCGGACGCCTGGGTATATCTTGAGGAGTATTATCCTGAGAGATGGGACTTTAATGATGACGGCTATGTGATGCTGATAGATGTGGAAGAGAAGGATTATGATAATTATTCCAAACTGATACATGTCCTGACCACTTATTTCAGGACCACAAATTGTAATGTTTATGATATAAAGGATCTGGAGTACTCGGGTTACAGCATAGACGACGTAAGGGAAGTATTTCCGAATATCGTTTTCTTCTATCCTCAGCAGGGATGAGCAGGCGTGATCCTGGTTGGTTTTGCACAATATGCACAAGATGCCGGAAGATTATTATTCAATATATAAAAAAATATTAAAAAACTTTCATTTTCAGCGGTTTTGTGAGATAATACCTACGTCTGGTTTTTCAAATCTTTAATTTGGGGGATTTTTTAACATGGCATTATTTGGAGCCAAGAAGCGTCTGGGCGAGCAGCTTGTTGAAGCCGGACTGCTGACACAGGATAAGCTTGAACTTGCATTACAGGAACAGCAGACCACTAAGGCAAGGCTTGGTGAAACCCTGATCGCAATGGGGTTGATGTCTTCAGAGAAGTTCAGTACTTTCTTCAGCAACACGATGGGTATACCTACGGCTACACCGGAGGATCTTAAGAATTTTGATCCCAAGGTAATCGAGGTTGTAGGTGATGATCTGGTGCGTAAGCATCAGGTACTGCCTTTTGCTTTTGATCCTGATAATATCAATGCTATACACGTTGCTATGGCTGAGCCTAACAACTTAAGTATCATTGATGATATAGAGATGACTTCCGGTATGGAGGTTATTCCCCATTATTCTCCGCAGAGTGATCTGGCTATACAGCTGGATAAGATCTACGGAAAGAAGACCACCATGGAGGCTGCGGATCAGTTCCTTGAGGAACACAAGGCCGAATTTGGTGAAGAAGAAAAAGAAGAAGAAGATACAGTCGGTGAGGCACCTATCGTTAAGATCGTGCGAAGCATGATACAGCAGAGCGTACGTGAGGGTGCATCCGATATCCATATAGAGCCCATGGAGAAGAGCCTGCGTATCAGGAGCCGTGTCGACGGTATGCTCCAGCAGGATGCGGAGTACTCCCCGGCCATGCTGGCAGCTATGACAGCCCGTATAAAGATCATTTCCGGACTGGATATCTCCGAGAAGAGAAAACCTCAGGACGGTCGTCTTACATACGTGGTTGACGGCGTCGAATTCGACGTCCGTGTTTCCATACTGCCTACCGTTTACGGCGAAAAGACCGTCATGCGACTTACCAAAAAACAGGGTCTTACCCAGGAGAAGAAATTCCTGGGACTTTATCCCGATGATGAAGCGCGTCTGGACGGTATCATGAACAACCCTCACGGTATAATCCTGGTAACGGGACCTACCGGTTCCGGTAAATCAACAACCTGCTATACCGTTCTGAATGAATTAAATAAACCGGATGTTAATATTATAACCGTTGAGGACCCTGTCGAGGCAAATATCGCCGGTATAAACCAGGTACAGGTGAATGTTAAAGCGGGACTTACCTTTGCTACGGCACTGCGTTCCATTCTGCGTCAGGACCCTGACATTATCATGATAGGTGAGATCCGTGACGGTGAGACAGCACAGATAGCCGTACAGGCATCTATCACCGGCCACCTTGTTATCAGTACACTGCATACCAACTCTACTGCAGCATCGGTAACCCGTCTTATAGATATGGGTGTAGAGCCTTACATGATAGGTGATGCTGTCGTTGGTATCATAGCACAGCGACTCGTAAGGCGTCTTTGCCAGGAACCGGGATGCAAAAAGGGACATGAAGCTACCAAACAGGAGAAGATACTGCTTAACTGGCCTCAGGACCAGCCGCTTACAGTATATGAGCCCGGCGGATGCGAAAAGTGCGGTAATGGATATAAAGGACGAAAAGCTATCTATGAGATAATGCCTATCAGTGCTGCAATCCGACGTATCCTACATGAAACTGTTACGGCTGAGAGAATTGAGGAAGCGGCCGTAGCGGAAGGCATGAACACCCTGCGTATGGCAGGTGAAAGAAAC
>CAMVRS010000263.1 GCA_947169935.1 uncultured Lachnospiraceae bacterium | reverse complement strand
GATTACAATATATCACCTTCCGATATATCGTGTCAAGTAGTATTCTGTATTTTTTTCAAAAATTTTCCGGGAGGATATTTAATGCTATCGCCTTCGCCATGTAGCGGGGCTTATCAGCACCAGAAGAGGGAATAGTTCGAGACGCCCTGCAAGCATGTCAAACATAAGCACATACTTGGAAAGCCCTGAAAAATGGGCAAAATTCCTGGTCGGACCTACCAGTGAAAAACCGGGGCCTATATTGCCAAGTGCGGATGCAACCGCAGTAAAATTGGTCGTATGGTCATAGCCGTCCAATGCAACCAGAAGCATGGATATTACAAATATCAATGAATAGGTGATCAGGAAGATGTTTGCGGAACGCAGTACGGCATGAGGCAGAGCCTTGCCTTCCACCTTGAGCACCTTAACGCTCCTTGGATGACAGAGCTGTGAAAGCTCCTTGCCTACCGTCTTCAGATAGATAAGTATACGGGACACCTTGATACCACCGCAGGTAGAACCCGCGCAGCCGCCGATTAGCATCAGGAGTATCAGTATCTCCCGGCACAGAGCCGGCCACAGATCAAAGTCCGCAGATGAAAAGCCTGCCGTAGTCATGATGGAACCGACCTGGAAAAATGCCTGCCTGAAGCCGCCCTCAACGTCCTGGCCGTATCCGAATATCAGATTTGCGGCGATCATCGCCGTTGCTGCCCAGAATATTACCGTATAAAGCCTTATCTCTTCGGAACAGAAAGCATCCTTAAACTTGCGGCTCCAGAGATTGAAGAAGAAATTATAGTTAAAGCCCGCAAAAAACAGGAATATAGCTATAACATACTGTACCGCCGGTCCGTATGCGGCAACAGAGTTATTACGCACGCCGAAGCCGCCCGTACTTGTGGTGGTAAATGCAGTACATATACTGTCGAATACGGGACAGCCCGCGATGATCAGCGCAACTATCTCAAGTCCTGTAAGGATAAAATAAATGATATACAGATAATACGCGGTCTGCCTTACCTTGGGCACCAGCTTGGATACGCTGGGCCCCGGGCTCTCCGCCTTCATAAGATACAGGTCCTGGCCGCCTGTTGAAGGAAGCAGCGCCAGCATGAATACCAGTACGCCCATGCCTCCGATAAGCTGTATAAAGCAGCGCCAGAAATTCATGCAATGTGAAAGCTTTTCAACTTCCGGAACAATGGAAGCTCCCGTTGTGGTAAATCCGGAGATACACTCAAAAAGAGCATCCGTAAAGGAAGGGATCTCACGGCTCAAATACATGGGAAAACAGCCTGCCACTGATAATAAGAGCCAGCTCAGCGCCGTAACAACAAAGCCTTCCCTTGCATAGAAAGATTTGTTCTTGGGACGGCTGAAACGGCAGATAAGGCTGCCCAGCGCCAGAGTCACCGCTCCGCAGGCAATAAAATATATACCGCTGCGTTCATGATAGAACAGTGATACAGCGAACGGACAGATCATCATGGCACCGATGATCTCCATTATCTTACCCAGAAGGTATATTATCATTGCATAGTTCATAGTTTAAGATCCTTCGCTCCGCTCAGGATGACAGAGTCACGCACGTATGTCATCTACATCCTTAAGTCCAAGTTCGTTGGTGACTATTATCACGTTATCTCCGGCGTGTATCTCATCTTTACCGCCGGGAGTAATGACCTTGCCTTTACGCAGGATCGCGCATACCAGCAGGTTCTTTTTAAGCTTAAGCTCCATCAGCGGTTTACCGGTGACCTTGGAATCCGATCTTACCTTGAATTCCAGCACCTCAACGCGCTCATCGAGTATACGGTACAGGGTCTCTATATTACTGCCGTGGGTGTTTTCAAGTGCCCTGACATACTGCAGTATTATCTTTGTAGTGATCGCCTTGGGGCTTACCACAACTCCTATGGGCAGATCCTTCAGCACCTCATCAAATGATATGGTATTGAGCTTGGTTATGGTCTTGGTCTTACCTTTGCTGACCTTATTGCAGAACATGGAAAGCACCAGGTTCTCCTCATCCATATTGGTAAGGGCTATCATTGCATCCTTTTCCGTAACGCCCTCTTCCATCAGTATCTGCCTGTCTGCCGCATTGCCCTCGATTATCATGGCGTCGGGCAGCATCTCCGACAGATGCTCACATCTGGCATGATCCTGCTCTATTATCTTTACATCGATCGGAAGATTTGATAAATGCTTTGCCAGATAATAAGCCGTAGTACCGCCGCCTGCGATCAGCACCGAACGTATCGCCTTGGTCTTGATCCCCAGCTTCTGGCACAGCCCTACTATCTGCTTGGGCTGCAGTATCACATACATATTGTCCCCGGATAACAGCTTTGTATGACCGTTAGGTATAATGACAGCGCCGTCGCGTTCTATGGTCGTTACCAGGGTATCGCTGCTTATCTTATTTGCGAAATCTATGATGGTCATACCGTCCACAGGCGAATCCTTGGGGATAGGCAGACGCACAAGGTCGATACGGCCTCTGGCAAAGGTAGTGATGTCCAGTGCGCCGGGCACCTCTATCAGTTTGGCTATGCTCTTGGCACAGTCAAGCTGGGGATTGATGGTCATCGAAAGCCCCAGTTCATCCTGCAGATACTGCACTTCCTCGTTGTATATCGGATTCTGCACACGGGCTATGGCGTGCTTGATACCGCTGCGGCGGGCTATCAGACAGCATAATAGGTTCACCTCATCCTGTCCCGTAACCGCTATCATCATATCGCAGTTACGCACTCCCGCTTCCTGCTGCACCCTGAAGGAAGTGGCATTTCCCTCCACTGCCTGCACATCGAGCACAGAAACCATACGTTCCAGCTTATCAGCCTTCATGTCTATAACGGTTATATCATGTTTTTCTTCCGAAAGCTGCTGTGCCAGGGCATAGCCCACACGGCCGCAGCCTACGATGATAATTTTCATTATTCACTCCTCAAAGATCCTTCGCTTCGCTCAGGATGACAGACCCGTGTCATTCTGAGGGCGTAAGCCCGAAGAATCTTTTACATAATAACTACATTTCCGGATCCTATAAGGTATGCCGCAAGAATAAGGTGCACCCCCAGGATAAGCGGAAATCCGTAACGAAAGTACCACTTCTTTGTCTTGTGCCTGAAGATATACATTCCCAGAAAAGCTCCAAGACTGCCTCCCATGATACTCATTATGAACAGATGAGCCTCCGGGATGCGCCAGCGGTGAGAAGACGCCTTCCATTTGTCGATCCCCATAAGGGCAAAAGCCAGGACGTTCATCACCAGAAGGTATATTATTATTATTTTAATTACATCCATAAAACAAAAAGAAAGGGGCAGGGTATCCCCCGCCCCCTATATCATTTATCAGTCTTTGTTAAGATGCTTCATGCCACGGACCTTGCTTGCCAGACCGAAGAGGTTGATGAATCCCTCTGCGTCATGATGATTATAAAGGTCACCTGTGGTGAAGGAAGCGATACTCTCGTTGTACAGTGAATAAGGAGAAGTCTCACCGGCCTTGATGATGTTGCCCTTGTAGAGTTTGAACTTAACCTCACCGGTAACATACTGCTGGGTGCTCTCGATGAAAGCCTGCACAGCCTCGCGAAGAGGTGTGAACCACTTTCCTTCGTATACTATCTGCGCAAAGAGATTGCCCATATCCAGCTTGGTCTTGGTGGTCTCACGGTCAAGGATAAGCTCCTCAAGCTGCTGGTGTGCCTCATAGAGAATGGTCCCGCCCGGTGTCTCGTAAACGCCGCGGCTCTTCATACCTACAACGCGGTTCTCAACTATATCAACGATACCGATGCCGTGCTTGCCGCCCAGCTCGTTTAACTTACGGATAACATCTGCTACCTTCATCTTCTCGCCGTTAACAGCGGTAGGGATACCCTTTTCAAAGCTGATGGTAACATACTCGCCCTCATCGGGTGCCTTCTCGGGAGTAACGCCAAGAACAAGCAGATGATCGAAATTAGGCTCGTTTGCAGGATCCTCAAGCTCAAGGCCTTCATGGCTGATGTGCCATAAGTTACGGTCACGGCTGTAGGAAGAATCTGCTGAGAAAGGCAGGTTAATGCCGTGCTGCTTGCAGTACTCTATCTCGGACTCACGTGAATCCATGGTCCACTTGTCATTACGCCATGCAGCGATGATCTTAAGATCGGGAGCAAGAGCCTTGATGCCGAGCTCAAACCTGATCTGGTCGTTACCCTTACCGGT
>CAMVRS010000262.1 GCA_947169935.1 uncultured Lachnospiraceae bacterium | reverse complement strand
TATCGTCCTCATCATTAGGATCCAGACTCTTTATATCGCTCATGGAAGGATACCAGTCCTCAGGCTTCTCCATTTTCCCGAGCATCAGATTATCAAGTCTGCTCCTGTTTGTTTTGTTAAGAACTGCATTTTTCTTTCTATCCATTACAAATAACCTCCGTTGAAGTGTCCTTTATATAAATATATAAGAAAATTTTAAAAATATGCTTCAAGAACCATTTGATTTTATCGCTCCTCGTAATCAGCTATATTATCTTAACTATTTAATACAATAATAAGGAGGATTTATAAGATGGAAGATATTAGAAAGATCGCCGAAGAGTTCAAGGCGACTAACAGCTATATTCTTGAGGGCTACCTGCATATGTGTCAGGCAGACCTTGAGAAGCACAGAAGATGCTTCCTTGACGTCCAGATAGACAATAACAGCTATACGGACGGAAAGGTAGTACATTTAGGGCTGCTCACAGCAGCGGATGTATATGAGTTCATAATGGCTCATTACCCCGACCTGGATCCTGATGCCGTGTTTGCCATGATTAACGAGTACCTTTTAGGACATGAAAATCAGCATACACGATCAACAAGGAACAAGGACTTTATGGCAGCTCAGAGCAAATGCAAGCAGGCGTTATGTCATGAGATCTCCCGTCTTTTGGGAGACGGCAAGGTCTTCCGGTCGGCTAACGATTATGATGAATATATAGCCCAGTTAGGAAAGGACTATAAGATCACCAAAAGCCGGATCGAAAGAATGTGCCACAACATAGCCAACTGTATCGAAGACGGACGCATAGAGCGCATACGTTCGGTAAAGCGCCCCGGATTCGGTACAATGACAAGGTTTGTACGTGCTGCTATCTATGAGATGCACTCTGCGGAGTCATATCTGGAGGAAGGCAAGTACACTCCGGCTACACTGCCCAAAGCAAAAGCACTGTGTATCCTTTTAAACCAGTGCCTGTCACTTTCTACAGCATCAGTCTATGAAAAAGACTTTTTCAAGCTTTTTTCGGACACTGAGATCGGCAGGGACGCAAGCAGGATGATACCTTTTATCCGTGCAGGCGTTAATTCCGGTTGCTGCCGTGGCATAGTGGCTGCATCAGAGGGCGTTGTGAAGATCATAGCTCCGTATCTTCTGGAGGCTATCCAGAAGAATGAGGCCGAAGATCAGATAAACAAGTCTGATGAGCGTATGCAGGAAACCGGTTCGGGTAACGAACAGGAGCAGCATAACACCGTGGCAAACGAAGAAGAGACCGATGACGGACAGGAAAGCAGTGTAGTAAGCACTCCTGACGGCGAAGAGGCTCTTAATGAGAACAAGTCGGGTAAAAGACGTGCCGGTTCGAAAGGAGAAGAAGAATCCGGAAAAAACGGCGAAGAATCCGGCGAAGGCTCAGAAGATTCGGAAGATGGCAGCCCCTCCGGTAACGGAAAAAAAAGTAAGAAAGCCGACAAAAAAGGCAACGGAGGAAGCGGCTTGGGTGGTGAAAAAGAAGGCGAAGATGGTAAAGGAAAGAAAGCCGGCGAATCTGAAAATTCATCAGAAAGCTCTGACGGAGACAGCAATTCGGATTCAGACGGTGATCCCGAAGAAAACGGCGACGCCCCTACAAAGGACGGAAAAACGAATCTGACCGAGGCAAAACCCAACAAAGGCAAGCGCATCGATAACTTTCTGGAGCGCGAAGCCCACGGCTGCGACGACGAACAGGGTACCTTAAAGGCCCTGGAAGAGGCTATGAAGAACGCTGCAAGTCAGATGAACGGTCTGACCGGACAGATAAATGCCTTCAAAGCCGAAGCAAAGAGAAAAGTCGGAGCGGTAAAGGAGACCAAATTGCCGGAGTTCAAGCCTAAAGCGACTAATTCAGTATTTCCGGGGATAAAATTTAAGGAAGTCTATCGTAAATACAAGCTGGATACGCCCATGCCTTACGATCTGCAGGTAAGGGCAGACAAGTTTGCCAACGATATCGAAGAACTTTTCCATAACCAGGAAATACCTGAGGTCCGCTGCATGAACAACGGCAAGATAGATCCTTCCGGTATCTATAAGCTTGGCCTTAACATGATAGACTGTTTTGAGCAGGATCAGGAGTCGCCCGAATTCAGCGGGTGCACATATTTCCTCTGCGATAATTCAGGAAGCATGGGATACGGCGCCGGGTCCAAAAGATACTACGCCAATACAGCGCTTTCCATCATAGAACAGGCTTTCACAAAGCACATGCCCGTAAAGATGGCAGCTTTTGATGAGGCAAGTGGAATGATAATCCACGAAGTCCTCAAAAATTGGGACGAAGACCTGCCTGTAAGCGGAGCTTATAACTTTGCTATCAAAGGCCGCGGCGGATGCGGTAATGCGGACGCATACTCCATAAGAGTTGCCACCGAAGAGCTGCTTGCCCGTCCCGAAGAAGAGAAGATGCTGGTCGTAATGAGTGACGGTGCACCCGCCTGCGTTACCTGGAACGGAAAGGTTACTGCCGAAGAGGAAGTAAGAGCTGCCGTTGAGGACGCAAGGGCTGCCGGAATACGTGTCATTTCGATATTCTTTGACACATGCAGGAATGACCGCATAGTTGAAGCTTTCCATTTCATGTATGGAAAGTACAATTCGATCATATGCGATCCTGAATATATCGAAGACGAACTGGCAGAGCTCATGCAGACCTTTGTTTTCGGATAATTTTAAAGCCCTGGGAGATGATCCCGGGGCTTTTTTTATCGGGATTTACTTTAACCTATATTAAAAAGTGCACATAGTAATTTATTTTTAAAAAAATCTACTATATTTAATTATGAAGCCTTAAATATTCTATTTTGGAGGTATGAAATGACAAAACAAGAGCTTGATACGCTGGGTTACACCTATACAAACTTAACGTCCGGGTATGTTGGGCTTAATTATGATACTTTGATCGGAGCGGGGGAGGATTTTGTTTCAGATGTTCTTTCTGCCCTGGAACCTGTCATTACTAAAGATAATCTGACTGACCTTGTGATAGGCATGGATACCCATGAGATCAGCACCGGAAGGACGGAAAATACCATACAGGATATATCGGTACAGGAGATACCCGATGCCGTAGGGAATATCCCCAATGGGAAAGCTTACCGTATAGATAAGTCCATACGCGGTCTGGGCGTATATGAGAACGATTTTCTTGTATATGCCTATGTATATGGAAATGAGATCCAGAAAAAGAGTAAAGGCAGTATGTCAAGGGCAAAACTGCTCTCTGACAGGGTATCGGAACTTATCTGCAGCGGGAATATCCAGCCCGCTACTGTCCTTGGTATAGCAAGGTCATTCCTTAAGATATCTTCCATTGATGATGTCGATATCAGACTCTATAAGACATTCCCCATGAAGGATACGGGCATACTCTATAACTATGACCGCCACGGCCTTAAGAAGGAGCAGCACTTTAAAGATGGCGCTTTATTTCTTGAGAAGGTATATAAAGAGGACGTAGTAGTATCTACAACCTATAGCGAAGGCCTGCCTGTGAGGATACATACCACCACGACAGGCATGTACGGTATCGCCGAGATAGCAAATGAGATCCCTACTTATGAAAACGGGGTAATGGTCAAGACAAAGATAACTTATTCAAAGAGACTTACGGATGCCGTCCAGCCAGTCTGCTACGTTCATAAGTTCTATCAGGACAATGTCCTCGTAAAAGCAAAGATAAACGACAGCAAATACGGCAAGAAGGAATATGTCTTTGACGGCAAGAACTTCACCATGGAAGAGAACGGAAAAACTATCAAATACACCGGGAAGATAGAATTTGCTCCGGATATCGATGCCATGGTCGCCCTGCAGGAGCTTCTTATGCTGGAAGGCGGACTTATACAGCTTAAGAACCGCCTCCCTGAGTATAAGATCGATTACAGTGCTATCTTCAACACTATATATACCGAAAAGACGAACTATGCGATAGCAGCCATCAAAGAGCAGCGCGCATGGATCTATGTGGCAGACAGGGGAAATACCACAATATACGACACAAACTTTAATAAAGCGGTATATTTCCCGGCTGAGGTGGTAAAGAAGTTCCTGCCTACCTACAGTAACTACCCTAATGTCATGGTAGAACAGCGCATAAGGGAAGGAAATGACCCCGAAGCTATCCGCCGTCTGTATGAGCTGGGCACAAGATCCGATGACGAGGAGACTATCTACGCTTTCCACCGCGTAGTCAAATCCCTCTCAAAGAACCCCG
>CAMVRS010000261.1 GCA_947169935.1 uncultured Lachnospiraceae bacterium | reverse complement strand
GATACTGCTGGACCAGATCAAAAACCGCAGCGGTATCGATCTGGAGATACTCAGCAATTCAGAACAGCGTTTCCTTGATTACAAAGCAATAGCGGCGTACGGCGACCGGTTCGACGCCATCATCGCAAAGCCTGCGGCCATCGTGGATATAGGCGGCGGCAGCATTCAGCTTTCCCTTTTCGATAAGGGCGCGCTGGTCATCACCCAGAGCCTTAAGCTGGGCGTTTTGCGCCTGCACGAGCGGCTCCAGGCCATGAAGCCCAGATCCACGCAGATAGAAGCGCTGCTGGACGAGATGATAGACGGCCAAATCTCCGTCTTTAAGAAGATGTACCTTAAGGACCGCGAGATAGAGAACCTGATAATAATGGACGATTATCTTTCGGACCACTTTAAGGCCGCCGTTCCCGGCGTGGGAGACGACTGCGTGGCCACTGCAAAGGCCTTTACGGACTTTGCGGATTCCATAATGGGAGAGGGAAACGAGGAAGTATCCGACAGGCTGGAGATATCGGAGGAGAGCGTGCCGCTCTTAAAGATTTCCGCCGGCATAATGAAGCGTGTGGCCAGGAGCTTTGGCGCATACGCGCTCTGGGTGCCCGGCGCCACACCCTGCGACGGTATCGCTTACGAGTACGCGGAGCAGCATCAGCTCAAAGCTGCCAGCCGTGATTTTGAGGCGGATATACTGGCCTGCGCCGCTACCATCAGCCGCCGTTATATGGGCAGCAGGAAGAGGGCGGATGCGCTGGAGAACATCGCCCTGGCAATATTTGACGGCATGCGGCGTGTCCACGGCATGGGCGAGCGCCAGCGCCTTATACTGCGCCTTTCCGCGGTGCTCCACGACTGCGGCAAGTTCATCAACATGACCAATGTGGGCGAATGTTCCCACGCCATCATAATGAACACCGAGATGATAGGCCTTTCACATCAGGAGAGGGAGATGCTGGCCTGCGTGGTGAAGTTCAACCACGAGGAGTTCGAGTACTACGAGGAACTCTCCACCCACAGCGACCTGAGCGAAGACGCATATCTGATAATAGCAAAACTCACGGCTATCCTGCGCATAGCAAATGCCCTGGATAAGAGCCACAAGCAGAAGATAAAGAACATAAAGGTATCACTTAAGGATGACAGGCTGATCATCGATGTGGACGCCGGTGCAGACCTATTATTCGAGGAGGAGCGCTTCGTAAGCCGCGCCGCCTTCTTCGAGGAAGTCTACGGCCTCCGCCCGGTGATAAAGAGGAGCGTGCTGACTTCTTAAGCATTTACGGTCATCCTGAGCTTTTTACTGTTATCCTGAGTACTATACTCTTCGTCATCCTGAGCGCAGCGAAGGATCTTTTCCGGAGGTTTACATGGACTACTACAACCCTAAATACTTCACAAACCGCGAGCTTTCCTGGGTGCGTTTCAACGAGCGTGTCCTTTCCGAAGCGAAGGATAAGGAGATCGAGCTCTTCGAGCGCCTCAAGTTCTTAAGCATCACGGCTTCAAATCTGGATGAATTCTTTATGGTGCGCGTGGCGTCCCTGAAGGATATGGTCCACGCGGGCTATTCCAAAAAGGACATCGCCGGCCTTAAGCCGGAGGAGCAGTTAAAGCTCCTGTATCCCGTGCTGCACGATTTCGTAAAAGACCAGTACGTCACTTATCACAAGCTGGCCGCCGAATGCAGCAAACAGGGCCTTAAGATGGTGGAGCGCCACGAGGACATGAGTGCGGACGAACTGAAATTTACCGACCGCTATTTTACCGAGAGCGTATATCCCGTGCTCACGCCCATGGCAGTGGACGCCTCCAGGCCTTTCCCGCTCATCAAGAACAAATCCCTGAATATCTGCGCGCTGCTGGCAAAGAAGGGCAAGGATCCCAATAAGGATAAGAACCAGGAATTTGCCATGGTGCAGGTGCCCAGCGTTCTGCCGCGTCTGGTGCAGCTCCCTTCAAAGGAAGGCCAGAGCCGCGTCATCCGTCTGGAAGAAGTGATCGAGCGCAACATCGACAAGCTCTTCCTGAATTACGACCTGATCAGCGCCTCGCCTTTCCAGATAATGCGTAACGCCGATCTGCCCATCGAAGAGGAGGAAGCGGAGGATCTGCTGAAGGAGATAGAGAAGCAGATCAAGCGCCGCCAGTGGGGCGAAGTCATCCGTCTGGAAGTGGAGAAGGGCATCGACAAGCGCCTTTTGAAGAAGCTCAAGAACGAGCTGGCCATCAACGAAGATGATATCTACGAGATAAACGGACCGCTGGATCTGACCTTCCTTATGAAGATCTACGGCCTGGACGGTTTTGACAAATACAAGCACAGATCCCCGGAACCCTGCGCGGTTCCCAGACTCCCTGCGGGCTGCGACGTGTTCGCCGCCATCAGGAAGGGCGACATATTTCTGCATCATCCCTACCAGTCCTTTACGCCTGTGGTGGAATTCATCAGGCAGGCTGCGGTGGATCCGGATGTACTGGCTATAAAGCAGACCCTGTACCGCGTCAGCGGCAACTCCCCCATAGTGCGTGCGCTGGCAGAGGCTGCGGAGAACGGCAAGCAGGTATCCGTGCTGGTGGAATTAAAGGCACGTTTCGATGAGGAAAACAACATAGGCTGGGCAAGGATGCTGGAAAAATCCGGCTGCCATGTTATCTACGGTCTGGTGGGCTTAAAGACCCACTGCAAGATAGCCCTGGTGGTGCGCCGCGAAGAAGACGGCATCAGGCGCTATGTCCATCTGGGCACCGGCAACTATAACGACGCCACAGCCAGACTGTATACGGACATGGGCCTCTTAACCTGCGCAGAACCCATAGGAGAGGACGCCACGGCTGTCTTTAACATGCTCTCGGGCTATTCCGAGCCGGTGCACTGGAACAGGCTCTCCCTGGCTCCCCTGTGGCTTAAGAAACGCCTGTTGAGACTTATACGCCGTGAAACCGCAGCGGCCCGTGCAGGGCGTCAGAGCAGCATTAAAGCGAAGATGAATTCCCTGTGCGATCCTGATGTGATAGCGGCCCTCTATGAGGCCTCAGCCGCGGGCGTGCATATCGATCTGCTGGTACGCGGCATCTGCTCCTTAAAGACAGGCATAGCCGGCGTAAGCGACAATATAAAGGTCTATTCCATCGTGGGCAATTACCTGGAGCACAGCCGCATCTTTATCTTCGATAACGACTGCGACCCGGAGGTTTATCTGGCCAGCGCCGACTGGATGCCGCGAAACCTGGAGCGCCGGGTGGAGATAATGTTCAAGATCGAAGACGCGGATATAAAAGAGAATATCATCCATATCCTGGATGAGCAGTTTAAGGATACGGCAAAGAAACACGTGCTGATGCCCGACGGCAGCTATAAAAAGAAAAAGGTCAAGAAAGAGGACCGCTTCTCCTGCCAGACCGCCTTCGAGCAGGAAGCCGCCGCATTAGTCCGCAAGCCCGAATCCTTAAAGGACAGCCGCCGCTTCATACCGATGGAGAAAATTTAAGTGTCATCCTGAGCGCAGCGAAGAATCTTGAAAGACTACCGGAGAAACAAAATGAAATCATTTAACTACATCCTGGCCTCAGGCTCCCCGCGCCGCAAAGAGATCCTGACCCGCCTGGGCTTTACATATGAAGTACGCATTTCCGACTGCGCGGAGGACCACGGCGCCATGCCACCTGCCGCAATCGTGGAGGAATTATCCCGCAGGAAGGCACAGGCAGTAGCACAGCAGTGCACACTGGCCGACGCCGGCAGCATAGTGATAGCGGCAGACACCCTGGTGGCATTGGAGGATCAGGTGCTGGGAAAACCCGCAGACCGGGCGCAGTCAAAGGAGATGATAAAGATGATCTCCGGCAGGGCGCATCAGGTATATACCGGCGTGACCCTTATCCATATACCCTCCGGCAAGTCCGTGACCTTCAGCGACAAGACAGATGTGCATGTAAGGGCACTTAGCGAAGCAGAGGTTGATGAATACGTAAACAGCGGCGAGGGTGATGATAAGGCCGGCGCCTACGCTATACAGGGAGAGTTCGGAAAGTTCATTACTGCCTTTGAGGGCAGCAGGGATAACGTGATAGGATTTCCGTCGGAAATGTTTATGTCGGAATTAAATAAATTCAAGGAGGTACTTGAAGATGAGCAATGAATTTGATGAAGCCGTATTGGATGCCTTTTTGGAACAGCAGGAGAAGCTTTTTCCGGAAGCTGTGGCAGAGACCCGCGAGGAGGCGGAAGAGTTTCTGACGGATTCAATGGCAGTGGTAGTGGATTCCAT
>CAMVRS010000260.1 GCA_947169935.1 uncultured Lachnospiraceae bacterium | reverse complement strand
AGCATTCCCATGAAGGTCTGCTCAGTAAGAAAAGAGCAGGTTTTACCTTTGCGGAAAACCTGTTCAGTTAAGTTTAAAAGCGACTCTTTGAGCCGCTTTTTTATTTGTTCCCGGTTTCTGGTATATTAAAAACGTAGCGTCCCTCCCCTGGATAAAAAAAAGCATAAAAAACTCTACATATTAAAAAATAGATTTTAAAAATATCCCCTGCTTTGGTATAATGGCATTTAGAAAGTGAGGGGAGATAAGATGGGACAGACGCTATATGATTCCCTCGGCAGTTTCCTGACAAAGCAGAGGTCAGATGAGCCCGCAGAGATCCTGTTTAACCGCTGGATAGCCCAGACAGGAAGAAATGTAAGCTTTGAGGAAGCTCTTTTAGGGGTAGAGATAATCAGATGCATACAGACAAATAAAGGATATGATAAGCTTGCAGAGATATATGGAGGTATCGGCGATGGCAAAAGATAAGGATAAAGTAGAAGAGAAGAAAGTAGAAGACGAAGAGCTTGATGAATACGACGAAGACGAGGAAGTCGTTGATGAGTCCATGATAGATGAGGACGAAGAGTATATAAATAAGGACGGCAAGGTCGTAAAGATCGACTCCGGGCTGCAGCAGATCGCTGATGAGGCGGACGAAGCTGTTTCCAACGAAAAGAAGGCCTTTAAGGAGATGAGCCCTGAGCGCATAGCGCGCAATAAGCTTATCGCAGAGCTGGCCAACAGTGATGACGTAAATAAGCAGAACATGGCTAAAGAATACGTCACTAATGACTGTATGGCTTTTGTTCAGAGCTTTACCAGGTATATGTTGAGCCGCTGTGCTACCGGATATATCGTGGAGCTGGATGACTGCGTCCATGACGTATTTATCCTGGTATATGACTCCCTGCACAAGTATAAGCCTTCATACTCCCTGCTTACCTTTATCAAACCTAAAATCGTGCGCGCCGTACAGGAAGCCCGCAAAATCAATACAGGCTTATCGACCCATTATCTGCAGTGCATCAAGCCTATTGAGGAGGCTATAGCTAAGTTTGCCGAAAAAGGTATTGCTAACCCTTCTGAGAAGGACATCCATATTGAGACCGGTATATCCATGAAAACCATAGCAAATACCCGCGGACAGATGTATGCTGCCAATGAAGTAAGGATAGACGGCATGGACTATGATGCCCTGGATTCTACCATAGCAAACGGGGAATCTAATAATGCCGTATACACATCATCGCCCGAAAACGTCTTGATAAGCAAGGAAAAAGGATCTCTCCTTTTAAGAGCGCTCAATGAGCTTGATGAAGAGGAGCGTAATATCATAATAAACAGGGTATTGGACCAGTACAACTGGAATGACATAGCCAGGATCAATGACAGCGAACCGGAGAACGTTAAGCAGATATACAGCAATGCTCTTAAGAAGTTAAGGACATCCCGCGTTCTGGATCCTTTAAGATATGGCGATAAGGGTAATATGTCCCGCTTTGAGACCCATCAGATAGCTACCATTCCTTATGGTATGGCTATGAACCTTATGGACGATATAGCGCTTTTGGATGCTGAGGAAGACGGATTTGCTCCGAAGATCTCTACTATAATAGAATAGGAGGCGTGTTATGATTATCAGTGGTGTTACATTTATTGTATTAGCTGCAATCACAGCCCTCTTTTTAGGGCTTTTCGTTGGAAAGGTCGCTAAAGAACACAAGATAATCGGTCTTTTGCTTCTGGTTGTATGCGCAGCGCTTTATTTTGTAGTTTTTGGTACAGCAACAGAAGTGGAATACGGAACAAAAATAATGGAAAGTTATCCGTTACGGCAGCTGGATGGTCAGTATCTGTTGGTGGAACATACCGGCAGGTCTTCCCATGATTATGTGATGACCAACGAAGGCGAAAAGATCAGCTACGATAAGCTGGAAGCCGGTGAAGGGAATGCAAGGATTGAAAAAAGGTCTGTACACTACCAGTCACTAGGATTTCTGGAATATGATAAGGTATGCTGGGTTGTAGTATTGCCGGAGTAGCATTGAATCGTGAAATAATAGAAAAAATAAATTTGTTTGAAATAAGTTTTTAGATCCATAAAAAAGGGCCCGATCTGATCGAGTCCTTTTTAATTTTTGAAGATCCTGTTCATGCGGCAGCCAGGGTATAGATGGCATCGCTAACTACATCTTCCAGTTCCTCATCAGCAACATCTTTATAGTCAATAATTTTCTCTACGTCGTCAAAATAATTGCGGCGATTAAAAGAAATATTGCTAAAAATGTTGTCCTTTTTAGAGTAACTAACGCGAAGATCGGAATCCAGCATCAGATCATACTCTTCTCCCTCATCAAGGGCTAAAATTACGTCAACTATTTTGTTTACTTCTAACATCTCTCTGTTCTCCTTTCGTATGCGCCTAAGTAAGGCTTAGATATATTTACAATAACAATATATAAGAAAGCTAAACGCGATAAAAAAAGAGTGCATATCATACTTCACATCTTTTTTTTTGAGCGTTCGGTATCTTCTATATTTGTATTAAGAATTTATCAACCGCTTGGCGGGACAAAGAAAGGAGCGGCAAAAATGGACGATAGAAATGAGCTCAGGCAGAGGCTTATTGAAGACTGCGATATAGAATATATCTGTGAGTCTGTTGGCGTAGAGATGCGTCAGAGAGGCACTGCAACTGAGGTTTTATGCCCCTTCCATGATGACCAGCATTTCGGTAATGCAAGGATCAGGGAGAAGGGAATCTACTGCTTTGCATGTGGCAGATTCTATTCTGTGTTCGATATCGTAATGAAGAACATGGGAATAAGTTATTTCGACGCCTATAAGTATGTAGCTGAACATACAGGGGATCTGTCGAACTACATGGCAAGGTCAAAAAAGAAGATCCGCGCCGTGGATCAGTTCCCTTTAACAAAGGACGAGCTGCAATTTATTGGCTTGGCGGATAACAAAGCAAAGAACATACTGTATTACACCGATGATAAGCCGAAGAACAAATGTCATTATGATTCGATCCTTAATGACGACGGCACCTGGTCGTATGCAGTATATGAAAACGTGCTTTTCACAATGCGGGACGTATGGGACGTATCTCACGCTGAATGCATAGAGATCCTGGGAGACAAGACCTGCGAAAAGGCAGATGAAGTCCGGCAGGATTACGAAGAGGCACTTAAGGTAGACGAATACAAGGCATCGATCCTCTCTGAGCTTTTGATGTTCTGCGTAGATATCTACCGCAAGCTCCGTAAAAGGGGCTATAAGAAGAAAAAATGTGTACTCCCCGTAGTCAGGAGTACAGTTAACAAAGCCCTTCTCTTTTAAGGGCGGAAAGGAGCAGAAGATGCTGTTACCTCAGTATCCGGTTGAAGGACGTTTCTATCTGCAGGGAGTAGATAGATACGTAACATTTTCAGAAGAGAACGGAAACACGAAGTATGTGCTTGATGACGGAAAAAGCGGGATACTCCCTCTTGTAAGCCGCATCAAAGTTAAAGAGGTCATGTCTAACCTCTTTAAGAAGCCGGTGCAGCCGCTCTTCTATGGATTTTGAAAATAAAATAAAGGTTCGTTTGCAAAAACGGGCCTTTTTTACATATTAAAACGATATTCAAAAAAATAAGCTATATTTATAGTAGGATCCTAAAGGAGGGAACACTCATGAGCGAAGATAATAAGAATGGTAAGCATGTTTTCAGCGAAGAAACCCGAAAAAAATTAAAGAAAAGAGGCTCTATATGCATGATTATAGGGCTGATCTGCGTCGGGCTGGCTGAAATATTAAAATTATTGATACGATAATAATAGAAAGAGAGGATTTTTAATGATAAATGACCCCGAAGAACTGACGTTAATGAGCTTAAACTTCCCTAAAGGGACAAGACTTATACTTTTAAGCCCGGAGGGCGGAGAAGATAATGAGCTTGCCCCGCCCGCCGGAACAAGAGGCGTATCTCTGGGCGTAGATGAGTATGGGCTCCTGCACGTTAAGTGGGATACAGGGGTAAAATACAATCTTTCTGTCGGAAAAGACAGATTTGACGTCCATCCGTTCTCGATCATATTCGAAAACCGGATGAAAACCTGGATTAACGTAGAAGATGCGATAAAATATTACACAAATATTTATGAAAATAAAGCCGATAATTCGTCAAAACAGAGAAAAAATGAGCTAAAAGGCATAATTTCGGGCTTAAAAGGCGATTTTAGCCTGTTTTCGCAAAAAAAAGTGCGTTAATTTTTTTTATCGCGATTTGCTTTATGCGATATATATATTATC
>CAMVRS010000259.1 GCA_947169935.1 uncultured Lachnospiraceae bacterium | reverse complement strand
GAAAAATAAAACAACAAAAAAACATTTTTCGTGTCTACTTTTCTTGACTGGTACAAGGGACAGATAAAATACTCGAAAAATACCAAATAAAACATTCGAAAAATATCAAATGAATTATTCGAAAAATACCAAATAAAAAGGTCGAAAAACACCAAATAGACCTTGAAAAGCTCCCGTTTATATGATATTATCATCTGAACATGGAGGGGGCAAAATGGAGTATTATTCCAGGGTTGTTGACAGGAAAATAGATAAGCTTGTTCAGGCGTTTAATGCAGTTAGTATTGTAGGACCAAAGGGGTGTGGAAAGACACGAACAGCCAAAGAAAGGTGCAGGACGGTTATTGAGTTTCAGGATGAAGAAAAACGTGATGGATATCTGTCCATAGCTGAAACTGCCCCGAAGCTTTTTTTAAATCGTGATAAACCCATCTTATTTGATGAATGGCAGGATGCTCCCAAAATATGGGGGATGGTCAGAAAAGCCTGCGATGATAATCCGGAGTCTGTGGGTGAGTTCTACCTTACAGGATCTACAAGCAGAAATATAGATACTCCCCATACCGGCACAGGGCGGATAACGCAACTGGAAATGTTTCCTATGACATTGTTTGAAACGGGCGAATCAAACGGAAGTGTGTCAATTTCAAAAATACTATCAGATGATCATTATGAATTTAGTGGCGCTTCTTCTGAAATTCAACTGGAGGATCTGTTTTATTATGCTTGCAGGGGAGGCTGGCCCAGATGTCTGGCATTAAAGAGCAGAGATGGCAAGCTTGAGATTGCGAGAGATTATTACAGACAGATATATACAAAGGATGCGAGCTCATATGATGGTGTTAAGAGAAATCAGGAATGGATCAGAGCTCTTTTGTGGTCATATGCGCGGAATATGGCTACAACAGCAAAAAAGTCTGCTATATATGCCGATGTAAAAGCATCGTATGATGTTACAGATAATACGCTTTCTTCTTATATCGAGGTGTTGGAAAAGCTGTTTGTTATAAGGGATATCGATGCCTGGACTCCGCAGATACGCTCTAAAACAGCTATTCGTGCAGCAAAGAAACATATATTTGTCGATCCGTCTATTGCTATAGCTGCTCTGGGACTGAGACCCGAATATTTCGAAAAGGATCTGGATTTATTTGGACATGTGTTTGAAAACCTGGTATTAAGAGATCTGATCGCGTATTCCGATATTCATGATGCTCGTATTGTTCACTATGCGGATGACATGGGGCTGGAGGCGGATGCTGTATATCAGGCTGCTGATGGCCGGTATGCGCTTATTGAAATAAAGCTTGGGGCTAACAGGATTGCCGAGGCTGAGGCATCTCTGTTGCGCTTTAAGAAGGCTATATCGGATCATAATCAAAAAGCTCTGGAGAATAAGGAACATCCCAAGCCTGTATACCGTGAACCGTCAGCGCTTATTGTAATATGCGGAAATGCACCGATGGCATATACAACAGAGAAAGGGATCCATGTAATTCCGTTTGGCTGTCTGAGGGATTGATCCTGATTTCGAAAGCGATATAGTCGGATTGGGAATAAGCTCTGTGATCAAAAAACAAGTTCGAAAGCAAATACATTTCGAACTTGTTTTTTGATTGCGGAATTCTTCGCGGTTGCAAATATCCTTCTGACGGTTTTTGATAAGTAGTACTAAACAAAAGGAGACTGAATATGGAAAAATATGGTTACATCAGGGTTTCGTCAAAGGATCAGAACACAGACAGGCAGTATGAGTCATTGCTCAAATACGGGGTTAAATCAAAGAACATATTTATAGTGTTGATATACCTGAACCAGAATACTCCAATGGTTTGAGATTTATGTATTTCTATACCAAAGGCACAAAAGTCGGTTGAATTTAAAAGGACCGTCTCAGGAAGAGACGGTCCTTTGTTT
The DNA here is from genome assembly GCA_947169935.1 of uncultured Lachnospiraceae bacterium. GTDB lineage: Bacteria > Bacillota > Clostridia > Lachnospirales > Lachnospiraceae > NK4A136. Next base: position 2,534 of record CAMVRS010000259.1, on the reverse strand, counting down.
ATCCTGTATCCGGGAAACGGGCCCATGGCCTTGGTTCACCACAAACCCGCCCCCCGTATTATTTTATTTTACCACTGTGTATTGTTTGCATTACCGTAAGCCATTGCCACCAGGTCTTTAAACTCTTCGCGGTATTCATCGTTTAATCTGATATCTGACAGGGTCTCCAATACATGTTCATAACTTGCACTGCCTTTATAGGAGCTGTCGCTTAAGAGCATTGAGAACTCTGCAACTGCGGCGGAGAAAAGGTAATCATTGTTGGGATCGTCCGACAGGCAGTCTGCGCCGATGGGATACTCCAGAAGCCGGGATTCATCTTCGCCGGGATTCTTATAACGGATAGCAAGGGTAAGCCATTCGTTGCTGTTCTGTGCCAGATCTGTAAGAGCAGATTCCTGGTATTTAAGATCAGACTCTTCAGTCTCTTCACCTGCGGGAACCAGCTCATAAAGTACGGTTACGCTGTGTCCTGCGCCTATTTCACCGGCATCTTTGGTGTCATCTTCGAAGTCTTCGGCATTTAAGCGCCTGTTTTCGTAGCCTATCAGCCTGTATTCCGAAACATAAGTGGGATTGAATTCTATCTGCAGTTTTACGTCATCCGCTACAGCTACCATATTGGCACCAAGCTCTTCTACCAGCACTTTTTTTGCTTCGCGCAGTGAATCAATGTATGCATAGTTTCCGTTTCCGTCGTCGGCCAGTGTCTGCATGCGGGAATCGCTGTAATTGCCCATACCGAAACCTAATACCGACAGATAGATGCCGCTTTCCTTTTCTTTTTTGATCAGTTCACTCATTTCACTCTGGCTGGTAATGCCCACATTCCAGTCACCGTCGGAGGCAAGGATCACACGGTTGTTTCCGTTAGCGATGAAATTATCTTCTGCCAGCTCATACGCCATTTGAATAGCGGAACCGCCGTTTGTGGAACCTCCGGCCTTTAAGCCGTTTAATGCGTCCATGATGGTTTCTTTCTCATTGCCGGGAACACCGTCGATCACGATTCTGTTGCCGCTGGCATAAGTTACGATAGAAACGCGGTCTTTAGCGCCAAGTTCATCTACCAGTAATCCGAAAGCCTGCTGCAGCAGAGGCAGTTTGTTCTGGTCCGACATGGATCCGCTGACGTCGATAAGGAAGACTATATTGCTGTCACCGGCATCTGAAAAGTCTATTGCCTGTGTCTGTAATCCCAGATGGAGAAGCAGATTATCTTCATTCCAGGGACATTTGGCGATAACGGCATTGACTCCGAAAGGCTCACCATCTTTTGGGCCGTTATAGCTGTAACTGAAGTAATTGATCATTTCCTCTGCACGTACCGCTCCGTCGGGAATATCTTCCGGCTTGTATCCGTTACTGATCATACGGCGGATATTCGCATAGGACGCAGTATCGACATCCGCGCCGAAAGTAGAAAGAGGGCTCTTGATAACAGAAGCGAATCCGCTTTCTTTGACTGCATCATATTCTTCGGTGTTGAACTCACCGGCCTCGTAATCCGGAGCGTATCCGGGATCGCAGTAAGAATCGTAGTATGCGACTGCACCGGACTCAGCGGCAGTGGCTCCTCCGGTATAGCCTTTGGCCTGGGGCACAGCGGCGGTATCTCCTGATGAACCGCTGCAGCCGGATAATGCCAGCATCATCGCCATGGATATTCCTGCTATTGTGCTTATTTTTCTGTTCTTCATAACTTTTTTCCTCCCTAAATCTCCTGCTGCCGGATCCGGGATCCGGACCGCTTTTGTTTTTATCTGGGTAGGATACGATATGATCAAATCATATTTATGGCGTTTTTTGACGAAATATTAACGATTTGTGAAATTAGTATGTATCAAATATGAATAAATTATGAACATTGTACAGAAGCAGGATGGAAAAGTATCAAAGTAGAGCATATGCTTATCACTTTATACTTGACCAAATCTTTATATGATCCGGTTATCGTGTTCAGTCGGAACGGGAGACCGGGTATGGCAGAAGCAATCTTATCATTCAGGATCCGGCCGGAAACCGCTGCAACCAGGCTGCAGTATGGAATGGCATTTTATGATAAAAACTGTGTGATCAGGTTGTTGGAAAACTAACAGAAGGCTGATGTGAATAGAGTACGCGTTTTTATAGTTCCTTCATTTTCTTAAGTGCATCAAGGTAAGTGATCACAACGGACAATTCTTTTAAGCTCAGATCAGGAGCGACCTCCATTATACTTTCTACGGGGGAATTTTCATCTTTTGTTTCACCGAACAGGAGATAATCGGCGGACAGATTCTGCGCTTCACAGATATTATAGAGAGTTTCACAGGATAGACCTTTCTTACCATTTTCGATTTCAGAAAGGAAATTTGATGTTATGTAAACGCTTTCGGAGAATTGAGCCTGTGTCATATCTCTCTCCAGTCTGATTTTTCTGATTCTTTGACCGATTTCAAGTTGTATTTTATCAGTAAACATAACGTTACTCCCCTTTAGTATATATGATACATAGTGTAGTATGGAATTGTAACAAATGACGGTAGATAAAA
>CAMVRS010000258.1 GCA_947169935.1 uncultured Lachnospiraceae bacterium | reverse complement strand
GGCCGCAAAGAGAAAAAGAACATGATACTGGTAGCGGACGAGTCTGTAGTGGAGGAAGTGGTAAAGAACACCAGCGAAACGGATCATTTCATCTACAGCGGCCTGGTGCTGATAAACAGGCGCGCGGCAGGTGAGGAGATAGCCGGCATTAAAGTGGTGGCGGATCTGGAGAACGCAGCAGAGTATATCTGCCGCGAATGGGTGGATGAGGTATTTATCTTCCCCGACCGCATCACCGATATGGAGATCTACAGTACGGAGCTTTCCAGAAGCGTTGATAATTTCATAGGCGACAGTATAGGGACTTTCGCCAGAACGGATTATAAAAAGGGTGAAGAGGAGAAGATGGCGGGATCGGAACTGGCGCTGTTCATAGAACGCTGCCGTCAGATGTCCCTGCCCATACATATACGCATACCTATCTCCGGCGTGGGATCGAAGACCATTATCGAAAAGGTGGGTGGTTATAAAGTACTTACCACTACCTTTAATTATGCTTCTCCCCTGCAGTATATGATGAAGAGATTTCTTGATATAGTCGGCGGACTTATCGGCAGCTTTTTTGCGCTTATCGTCATGCTTTTTGCGGCGCCCGCCATCAAAAAAGAATCACCCGGTCCCGTACTCTTTAAGCAGAAGCGTATAGGCCTTAACGGCAAACGCTTCACCTGCTATAAGCTCCGTACCATGTATATGGATGCGGAAGAACGTAAAAAAGACCTTATGGAACAAAATCGTGTAGCGGACGGCATGATGTTTAAGATGGATTTTGATCCGCGCATAATAGGCAATAAGGTCGTTGACGGGAAAAAAGTGACCGGTATAGGAGAGTTTCTGCGCCGCAGCAGCCTGGATGAATTCCCGCAGTTTTTTAACGTGCTGGCGGGGCAGATGAGTCTTGTTGGCACAAGGCCCCCCACGGAGGACGAGTGGGAAAAATATAAATATCATCACCGCGCACGTCTGGCAACAAAGCCCGGAATAACAGGGCTCTGGCAGGTCAGCGGCCGCAGCAGTATAACCGATTTTGAAGAAGTGGTCCGCCTTGATACGGAGTATATACAGAACTGGTCCATCGGCCTGGATCTGCGTATCCTGATGAAGACCATCGGCGTCGTATTAAAAAAAGACGGAGCGATGTAAAAAAGTTTTTAAATTTTTTCTATTTTCACAAAACCATTTCCCACTCCCGGGAGTATTATTGTCAGAGACGTCTTTAGGGAGCTAAGTAATGAAAACGGATATAAAGGAAATCACCGGAAAATACGGCGACCGCTTATACGCCGCGGCATTTAATGTCTGCCGCCAGTGCGAGGATGCGGAGGACGCCGTGCAGGAAGGCCTGCTGCGACTCTATAAGAGCGATATGGAATTTGAGTCGGAAGAACATTTGAAGGCATGGCTTTTCAGGGTCACGGTAAACGTCGCAAAGAGCATGCGCCGTTCGTTCTGGAACAGGAACAGGACATCTTATGAAGATTATATGGACAGCCTATCATTTGAGGAACCGTCTGACAGAACATTGATGGATGCCGTCCTGAGACTTCCCGAAAAATACCGCATAGTCGTGCACCTGCATTATTACGAAGGATATAAAACGCGGGAAATAGCAGACATACTTGAGCTTTCCGAAAATACAGTAAAAACCAGGCTGTTAAACAGCCGCAAGATACTGAAAGCTGATCTGGAGGGATGGGAAAATGAATAAAAACGAAGAAAATTATAAGAGAACCTTTAATGCACTGCATCTCTCCGAAGATTTTTCGGAGCGCCTGGAGGCGCGTCTGAATGACGAAAGGGAGGTCAAAAAAATGAATTCTAACACATTACATGGTTTTAGCCGTATAGCTGCTGCAATTGCTGCATGTGCCGTAACGCTGGGCGTGGGAGGTGTATGTTACGCCGCCGATCTGGGAGGCATACGTACAAAGGTTGAGCTCTGGGTGAACGGAGAAAAGAGCGAGATCGAGCTGGAGCAGGATGAAATGGGATACAGCTGGGTTGATGAAGACGGCGAAAACCACGGCTTCGGAGGCGTAGTCTGTGATGAGGACGGAAAAGAGATACCCATGAGCGCGGAAGAACTTGCCGCCCATATGAACAACGAGGCTGCCATCAAGGTAAGAGACGGACGTCAGAACCTCTATTACAAGAATCTCTGCGTGGATGTAACTGATATGATAAATGCAGACGGAAGCCTGAACGTTCATATCGATGATCCCATGAATCCTTACACCTACTTCAGCTTCTTCGATATTACCTCAGAGGGCTTCGGCTGCACATCGAGTGACAAACCCGAAGCCGGCGTCGAATATATCGAGCTTGATGCATCCGGTCTGGTATCCGATGATGCTGCGCCTGAGCGTGATGAGTACGAGACAGTGGGAACCTTTACCGTGGTAGGTGAAGACTGATATTTATTACCTGCAGGTGGGCAGACTTCCCGAAGGAGGTCTGCCCTTTTTTTGTTGGCATTCACGGTGATTTATAGTAAAATAAGGTATTATTATGCTGGAGGTATTCCATATGTCGGAAAAGTATATCGTACCCACCGATCCCAATGCGCAGGACTGTGTAAAGAGTGTAATGAAATATCTGGCGGATATTTCCGGAGACTGCATAGTGACGGGGCAGCATACACAGACCATTCCCATGGAGGAGCTGCAGAAGATAAAGGAAGTGACGGGGAAAGAGCCGGCTCTGCTGGGCTTTGAACTGCTTTCCTATTCACCCAATATCAATGAAGAAGATACGGATGAGCCCTGCATGACAGAGGTCATCGAGAACCGAGATACGCTTCAGTGCGCTTACGACTGGGCGGAGAAGAAGGGGCTTATCACCTTTACCTGGCACTGGTTTTCGCCCCTTGGAGGCCGGTCCAAAGCTTTTTACGCGGAGCACACCGACTATGACGCGGAGAAGGCTGTAACTCCCGGCACTCCCGAGTATGAGGCACTTATTTCAGATATGGATCATATGGCGGAGATACTTAAGCCTTTCTGTGAAAAGTCCATTCCCATCCTGTGGAGACCTTTCCACGAGATGGACGGCACCTGGTTCTGGTGGGGCGCAAAAGGCGCAGAGCCTGCAAAGAAGCTCTGGCGTATCATGTATGAGCGTTACACGAAGGTACATAAGCTTACAAATCTTATCTGGGTCTGGAACGCCGGCAAGCCGGAATTCTATCCCGGGGATGAAGTGGTGGATATAGTATCTGTAGATCTGTATCCGCCCGCACATGAGCATACATCCAGGAGGGAAGAATACCTTAACATGGAGAAGATCTCTGCGCTGCCCAAAGTCATACTGCTGGGTGAGACCGGCGTATATCCCGATGTGGACGCCATTCACGAAGAAAAGGTGGGCTGGGCGTCTTTCATGATCTGGTCAAAGGAATTCTGCCTGACAGAGCAGTACAGTAACTTTGACGTGATGAAGAAGGTATATGACAGCCCCTATGCGATAACGAAAGATAAACTGCCCGTATTGTATTGACCGGTATTTAAGGAGACAGAACAATGTATCGTTATGAGACACACTTGCACACTATAGAAGGGAGCGCATGCGGCTTTACCCACGGAGTGGATTATCCCGCGATATATAAAGAAAGAGGCTACGACGGCATATTCATAACCGATCATTTCTTTCACGGAAACACCAGACCCTCCAGGGAGCTGCCCTGGCCGGAATACGTGGACGCCTATATGAAGGGTTATGAGGAAGCCAAAAGGGCCGGAGACCATATAGGTTTTAAAGTATTCTTCGGGATCGAGGAGAATTTTGAAGGAGACGAGTTCCTGATCTACGGCGTGGGCAGGGAGTTCCTTCTTGAGCATCCCACCATACCCCACTGGACAAGGGAAGAAATGATAAAGTGGGTGCATGAAGCAGGCGGCGCGGTAATGCAGGCGCATCCTTTCCGTGACCGGGATTACATCAAAAAGATACATCTGTATCCGGAAGATATCGAGGGCATAGAAGGCATAAATACAGCCAATACGGCAAATGATAATCTGGCGGCGCTCTGCTACGCGCTGCATTTCGGCCTGATGATCCAGGCGGGTTCCGATACCCATCATACCAGCATGATCAGCGATATGAACGGCGGCATACTTTATGATACGCCCATAGAGTCGGAGAAGGATTTTGCAGACCGTCTTCTTAAGCAGGAGAGACCGAAGATATTCTTTAACGAGGAACTGTTTAAGGATATGAAGGGCATAAATATAAAGCTGCCCGTAGAGATACGCCGTAACGGCCATTGGGAAGATATGGATGTGGCGGAGATAATGACATGGGTAAAAGAAGCCGGCGCAGCGGGAAATGATAAGGCCGGGCAGCCAGAAGGTATAGTGGCTGAGATAGTCGCAAAGCTTAAGGCTTGATCAGGGAGGACTGATATGAAAAAGTACCTGTTGTTTGCCGTATTGATGATCGTGTTTCTGATGGCAGGATGTGAAGGGAAGGAGGAGGATGATGTGAAAAGCGGAAGAACCCTTTTCGGAGGTAAGATAGTCGGAGACGGAATAGGCATAGACGATATCACGGATTTTTATGATACCGTTTCCG
>CAMVRS010000257.1 GCA_947169935.1 uncultured Lachnospiraceae bacterium | reverse complement strand
CTGTGATCACAATGAATATCCCGGATGAGTACGAATTTATGGATGAAGAACTGCAGGAGATTCTGTGGACTTATGCAGAGGAATATTTAGTCAATGAATGATGTTTTATCAATAATAAAGCTGTTTACTGATGAAGCGGTAAGCGAATATAGCATAAAGGATTCGAGCCGAGGCGACAATGACTTTAGAGAAGCTATATTTGTGACCGGTGAAAGCGGGAAAAGGCTTGTGATCAAGCTGGCATGTAATTCATTTACTACAGCGGAGAGCATCAGCATGTGGCAGCGATGTGCCGGGGAATATCTGAAACATGGATATTATTGCCCGCATATATTTGCCTCTCTTGAAGGACCGTTTCCTACAATTGAATATAAAGGGCATGAATGCGTTGCGTATGCAGAGGAATTCTCAAAATATGAATCTGTGGAGATGTTTGACGAAACCGAGCCATATCGTGATGAGCTGTATATCATGACTGCTCGCATAGCAGCTCAATACTATGATTATACAAGCATTCCTTCCGGATATACCCTGTTTGACCTGTTTCCCGGAGATGAAATGGATGAGGTGACACTGAATGCTTTAGAGTTTCGGAATTATTGCCAAACATTGCCTGAGTGTTTCATGGAGCAGTCAGACAGGATATTTCATAGATGGGAAGAAAACAGGAAAGCCTTGGCGGGCATGTATCATAAACTCCCGTTTTCAGTGTTTCAGGCTGACTTTAATGATACGAATGTTCTTGTGGATAAGGATGGAAGATTCGTGGGAATATATGATTTTAACCTTGCAGGCAGGGACGAGATACTTAATTATCTGTTCCGTGAGATTTTTAATGGGACTTTTGAAGAAGAATTAAATGAGATATTGAGAGCGCTGAAGATCGCTTCTGCATATTACCGGTTTTCGGAAGAGGAGATAAAAGCAGCGCCGCTTATATACCGCTGTGTTAAGCCTTTATGGTTTACCAGAGTGTATGAATTAAAGGAAGCTAAAGATGATGTGAAAGCTATTAAGGAATGTCTTGATAAGATGGAATACGCCCAGACAAGAGATATAGATTTCGAGAGTGTTATGAGACAAAACGAGGAAAAGGGATAGAGTAACGGATAATCTACATGAAAGAATATGCATGAGAAAGAGGAAATGGTAATGCAAAATAGTGATAAAAGAGATTATATCATCAGTTTTCTGATAAAAGCAAAACGGGCTACATACGCTGGAAAGGGAGCGGAGACGGTGCCTTCCAGGATCGGATCGCATGATCTGATCTATGAAGAGGGCGATTATATGTATTACGATACATATCTTGGTGGAAATCGCTTTGCCGGCGAGGAGGCTCTCTGGGCAGCGCAAAAACCTTATTGGAGCATGAATTATGCAGGAAGAGTGATGGGAGCCGGTTTTAGCGGAGATTTTTTGAAGGAGGCATTATTACATGTGCCTGAGGATATGCCTTTTCGTGGACCGAAGCAGTATGTGAGTGAAAATTATATCTATACATGCGATATAGAGGGTGACTTTGAATGGTTTCAGGGAAAAGAGACCATCCGTTATAATGGTGTGGTGATCTATGAGTGTTATTTTCATGGCGGGTTGATAGAATGAGCGGCGTGTATTACCATGCTACTTACTCGTCCTTTCCGGTGAGCTTATTGCCACATTCGCGGCAGAAACGCTCCCCGACCCGGACACGCGTGCCGCAGGCGGGGCAATATTTTTTTTCTTCCTGCTGCTGCAGCATAAAAGACATCATGCCACCGCCGGGATTGCCGGGAACCGGTCCGGCATAGACCATCATTGCCGATGCATTGGGCAGCGGAGAGGGGCCGGCATAGGCCAGCAGTGTTGATGCAACAGACGGAAACTGAGCCGGTCCGCCGTAGACATTACCCATAGGTGTATACGGTTTCATTAATTCTTTGATCTCATCAACGGTTGGTTCAAGCAGATCATACACTACGTCCGTTGTTTCTCCGCGGATCCCTTTTTCTGAAAGAGCATCATCAACAGCTTTGCCTAATAAAGTGCTGCGTTCTTTATATGAGCAAAGCAGTCTTCCGAAATCTGTATTTCTCAGGTTATGCAGATATTCCGTTAAAGAGCTGACAGCCAGCTCTTTGACTGCGGATCTTAAGGCGGCTTCGTCTTCATAACCGTCCGGATATTCCGATACGGTCACAAAACCGCGGATACGGCATTTGACATCTACGGAAAAGCCGGTCCTTGCATCGTTTTCCTCATAGCATATGGGTTCCGGAGTTCCGAAGGGTATTCTTATCTGATCCATAAATCATTACCTCACATGATCTGCATAACAGCAATTCTGTTACGTCCGGTTAAAACGTCCATACATTACGGCTTTTAAAGCAGTAAATCATATACACGATAATTCTATTATACAATGGTGATAAAGTCTACAGTTTATTACAGCCGAGGATCGCTTACCTGTAAGTCTGCCGTTGTGGAAACGGCAGGATATGGTATAATAGTTATCGTAGTGGAGATTTGCAGAAGGGAGGCTGATATGAGCTTGGGCAATACGGAAGAACATAATAAAAAAATGGTCGCGCCTATAGTGGTTACTGTGCTGATGATCATTTATTATGTTGTTTATTTTGGCTTTTTGATAACGGTTGTTGACGGTATATTTAAAATACTTCTTGGTATCATCCCCCTGGCTTTTGCGGGGGTAATGATATATGTATGTATCGAGAGGATAAAAGAGATCAAAGGAGGGGAAGAAGATGATCTTAGTAAATACTGATTATATCAGTGGGAAGAATCTTGAAATGCTGGGACTTGTAAAGGGCAGCACAATTCAGTCAAAGAACATAGGCAAGGATATTACACAGAGCTTTAAGACGCTGGTTGGCGGCGAGCTTGGGGCCTATAACGAGATGATGAATGAGGCAAGAGCGCTTGCTACAAAGAGGATGGTTGCCGAAGCACAGAGTCTTGGAGCAGACGCTGTTGTGAATATCAGATATTCATCATCGGCTATTATGCAGGGAGCTGCTGAGGTGATCGCATACGGTACCGCAGTAAAGTTTGTATAAAATGGGACTGTTCAATAAATTACAGACATCTATCAAAGAGAATAGATCATTAGAGGACAGGTTCTTTTTTGTAGTAGTGCTGGTGGGTCTTGCTATCGTTACGGTTTCGGAGATCGTAACGTATATGGAGGACATCACTTATATAGCAAATCTGGGTACGGCCATCGGCGGCGTAATGCTTCTTCTGGTAATGTACGAGGCGTATATACGCAAGAAGATGGAAACCGCGCGTATCATGCTGTGCTATACCTTTAACTGCTTTGTTATACCCATAACGTTCTTTACCTGCGGCGGGATCGATTCCGGTATGCCCCTGTATATGCTGGCCGGGATATTTACGGTCATACCTATCCTGAAGGGCGTGCACAGGCTGGTCTGCATGCTGGTTTCTTTTGCGGTGGACCTGATCTGCCTGGCAGCGGCATATTATCTGACTGTAAATGAAAGCATTCTGGGTGACCTTAAGGAGAAATTCCTGCCGGGTTTATCACTGGGTTCGCGTTATGTTGATGTTGCATGTTCTATAATACTGATAGGCCTGTATGTCATGATAACAACGGCGCTTGTCATGGATGCATATCAGAAAGAGCGCACCAGCAGGGAAGAGCTGCTTGCAAAACTTGACGATCTGTCTAAACGTGATGAACTTACCGGATTATACAACAGGCGGGAGCTTTTCCGCTTTTTGGAAGAGATGCCTGCGGGCGATGGGCATTATTTTCTCTGTATGACCGATATAGATCATTTCAAGAATGTTAACGATACCTACGGACATGTTTTCGGGGATCTGGTTTTGCGTACCCTTGCAGGTATCATGGCCGAGGAGATACGTACAAATGAGGGAGAACTGGCGGCAAGGTACGGAGGTGAAGAGTTTCTGATCGTGGTCAGGGCTGCGGACAAGACGGAAGCGATGGAGCGTATAGACCGTATCAGGAAGCGCTTTGTCGGCAAAAAATGGGAGGAAGATGACAGCCTGGTAACTTCTTTCAGCGGCGGCATGGTATGCTGTGCGGAATGCAAGACTTATGCAGAAGCCATAAGCCAGGCGGATAAGCTCCTCTATAGTGCAAAGGAAAACGGACGCAACCGCATCTGCCTGTCGATGTAAAAAAAATCAAAAAAATACTTGACAACCCTGTGCATCAACTGTATATTAGCGTATATACAGTTGATGCACAGGCTATTTTTTTAGAGGGAAAGAAAATGATCAGTTTTTCGGAAGTAGATAAAAGACTTGGCAGCTTTCAGCTTAAGAAGGTAAGCTTCGATATCCCGGAAGGCTATATCTGCGGACTGGTGGGAAGGAACGGCGCAGGAAAGACCACATTGCTGAATCTGATACTGGGACTGCTTAAGGCCGGAAGCGGAAGTATAAGCATCGACGGCATGGATTATGAGAGTGATGAAAAGAGCATAAGAAAACTGTTTGGCTGCGTACTGGTAGATGAGCTTCTCATACGGCATGAACTTGGCATCGTAGAAAAACTTCTTGACGTCTTCATCAGTTGCCTTTAA
>CAMVRS010000256.1 GCA_947169935.1 uncultured Lachnospiraceae bacterium | reverse complement strand
ATATGCGGTAAAGCCCTTCTCCTTGCAGCGCTTTTCGTATACCGCTCTCCAGGCCGGATCGTCGGTATCCTCTGCCTCATAGTTTGCGGTATCCACATAGTTGGCGCCGCATTCAAGGCAGGCGTCCATGATCACCAGATCCTGATAAGGAAGCGCCACATTCAGTACGGTGTGGGGCTTGAACTCCTTCATAAGTGCGGTAAGGGATTCAAAGCTGTCCGCATCAACGGTAGCCGTGGAAAGCTTTGCAGAAGTCTTATCCTTAAGCTTTGCTACAAGTGCATCACACTTTGATACAGTCCTGCTGGCTATGCAGATCTCCGTAAAAACGGGATTCTCACAGCATTTGTGGATAGCTACAGTGGCCACTCCTCCGCAGCCGATGACTAAAAGTTTCATTTATTGCCTCCTTTCATTCTGCCTTCTTCCTCCTCCAGGAAATCTTCCACATACTTGGGGAGCATAAAGGCGCCGGTGTGAAGATTCGTCGTATAATACCAGGTCTCAATATTTCTTGCTTTCCATCTTGCCGCATTCAGATCGTTCAGGGGATGGTATTTCTTGCTGGCAAAGCCAAAGAGCCAGTATCCCGATGAACTGGTAGGTATATGCGCCTGATAGACGCGGCTTATGGGAAAGCTTCTGAAAGCCTTCCTGTGCATGGCTCTGCAGGCTTCCTCATCCTCATCATAAAAAGGACTTCCGTGCTGGTATACCATGATGCCGTCATCCTTAAGGGCTTTAAAACAGGATCCGTAAAACTCCTTGGTAAAGAGTCCCGCGGTATGCCCAAGAGGATCCGTGGAATCGTTTATGATCAGGTCATATTCGTTCATCTTTCCTCTCAGGAAACGAAGTCCGTCCCTGTAATGAAGCTGGACGCGTTTATCATCAAGTCCGCAGGCCTGGTCGGGAAAGAATTCGCGGCAGGTCTTTACAAGCAGCTCATCCGCCTCCACCACATCTATGGTTTCTATCTCATCATAATGTCCCAGCTCTCTGGCAACGCCTCCGTCGCCTCCGCCTATGACCAGCACATTCCGCACATTCGGATGAACCGCCATGGGTACATGCACTATCATCTCGTCATAGATGAACTCATCCTTATCGGAAAAGATAACATTTCCGTCTGATGTAAGGAAACGCCCGAACTCGATGGAATCAAAAACATCGATACGCTGAAAATCACTGGTAGCTGAAAACAGCTGCTTCTCCACCCTGATGGAGAGCTTGACGTTGTCCGTATGCATTTCGGAAAACCAGAAATTCATTTCCTACTCCTTTATAACATTGAGCTTCTCAAGGTTTCCGTCTTCGGGCCCCTGCATGGAGCAGCCTTTTTCCTTGGAATACAATGTGTAATCGATTATCTCTTTGGTTATCATCTCTCCAGGTGCCAGGATAGGTATGCCGGGCGGATAACACATGACAAATTCACCGCAGATACGTCCTGCAGTCTCCCTGATGGGTATCTGCTCCTTCTCCGCATAAAATGCCCGCTGGGGCGTGGTAGCCACGATGGGCGTGATGTATTCGGCGTTATGCATGGTGGATACGGGCTTAGACCACAGCCTCTTTATATCCTCCAGTGCTCCCACCAGGCGCTCTATTTCCTGTATCCTGTCGCCTATGGAAATATACGCCAGGATATTTCCTATGTCGCCGAATTCTATCTGTATATCATATTCGTCACGCAGAAGGTCGTATACCTCGATGCCTGTAAGTCCTATATCCCTTGTGTATACGGAAAGCTTGGTGACGTCGTAATCATAGATGCTGCTGTTATTGACCAGCTCCTTGCCGTAAGCATAATACCCGCCTATGGAATTGATCTCCGAGCGCGCATATTCCGCCAGGTTCTTTACCTTCTCAAAAGATTCATTACCGCGAAGAGCAAGGTTTCTTCGTGAGATATCAAGACTGGAAAGCAGCAGATAGCTTGCGGATGTCGTCTGAGTAAGATTGATTATCTGCTCCACATAACGGCTGTTCACATTGGGACCCAGCAGAAGGATGGAACTCTGGGTTAAGCTTCCTCCGGATTTATGCATGCTGACCGCAGCCATATCCGCCCCGGTCTCCATGGCCGATACAGGCAGCGTATCATTAAAATACAGATGGGTTCCGTGAGCCTCATCCACCAGCGCCAGCATGTTATGCTCATGCGCAAGTTTTACTATGGAACGCAGATCCGAGCATATGCCGTAGTAAGTAGGGTTGTTCACGAACACAGCCGTAGCCTCGGGATGCTCCTTGATGGCACGCTCCACCTGCTCAAGCTGCATGCCAAGTGCTATGCCTATATGGTTATCCACCTCGGGATTGACATATACAGGCTCAGCTCCGCAGAGCACCAAGGCGTTGATCACGCTCTTATGCACGTTACGGGGAAGGATTATCTTATCCCCTGCCTTGCAGGCGCTGAGCACCATGCTCTGCACCGCAGACGTGGTCCCGCCCACCATAAAATAAGCCTGCGCGGCGCCAAAAGCGTCTGCAGCCAGCTTCTCTGCCTCATATATTACCGATACAGGATGGCACAGGTTATCCAGAGGTTTCATGGAATTGACATCCAGGCTTACGCACTTCTCACCAAGCAGCGTTACCAGCTCCGGATTTCCTCTTCCCCTCTTATGTCCCGGCACGTCAAAGGGTACGACCCTCTGCTTCCTGAACCGCTCCAGCGCCTCATACAGCGGCGCTGATTTCTGTTTTTCTATATCCATTCATCCATACCTCAATAGGGTATAAAATATCATATACGGCCTTACTTTACAAGCTCCGGCCCGGTCTAGCGCAAGTGCTTCAAATCCGCGGAGCTTATGATCCATATCAAACATTCATCCCCGCTTATACGGGTTATATAATTATCGGGAGCCTCACTGTCATTATCCGACAATGTTTATACATGTTTTCAGGACATCATTTGCCGTACGCGAGGTGGTCATTGTACTGTAACAGACGTCTTCAAAACTGCGGTTCTGCGGAAAATAATCTGTATACAATACCCCCGATTCAAAAGACTTGCTCCTGGCGGTACCGTTCTTTAAGCGTATATCGATCATATCGGTATACCCTTTATTTCCTGCTATATTCATGTCCCATCAGATCATCCCGTCAGCCCAACAAGCCTTTCAGGAATCCGCTGCCAAATATTTTACACTATATAAAAGGGTATTTCAATTAAAAACAGGAGGGCGGAAAACCGCCCTCCTGTTTACTTATTTATACAACACATATTTTTACGCTCATTCCACCGTAACATTGATCGTGATGGTCTTACCGTTTACTTTGGAGGTAAACTTCGCCTTACCTTTCCTCCTGGCGACCACATTGCCGTACTCATCCATAAAGGCAATGTCGGGCTTATTGCTCTTAAATACCACGGGATGCTGTAAATATTCCATGTTCAGCAGGCTGTACTTCTTATCGCCGGTGTTCATCTTCATCGTATACTTGTTGTTCTTGCCTTCAAGATAATTACCGTAAAGACTGATATCCTCGGATATCACATATATGGCATAGTTGTCCATGGGATCATCGCTTATTTTTGCGACAAGCGGGGCAATGCCCGGCTTTTTTGCTGTCACTTTGGTCTTTGCAGCGTTCAGCTCCGCGATTTCCGGATCCATGCTTTCCCACTCAAGCTTCTTCACACCATTGACCTTCACTTTTATCGGCTTGGTAGAGCCGCTGGTCATATGCAGGGTACGTTCTTTTACAGTCCCGTTATCCTCCGTGACAGTCACCTTACATTTATAGGCGCTGCCGTTGATGTAAGCAGTGATTACCACGCTGCCCTTTGCGAAAGCATGGACAACCCCATACTGGTTCACCTCGGCCACATCGGGATCAGAACAGTAAAAGAGTATCGGCATTGCTACGGGATCTGTGATACCGCTGACGCTGATCGTTTCGCTCTGCCCGGCTTCCAGCTTCATGGATTTCGTAATCGTCGGCTGACATACATGTACATTAACGCAGCGGTCTCCGTACCAGATCTGAGCCTCCCCGGTCTTCTTTGCCTTAAACTGTCCTTTCTTGCTGATGCTGATAACCTTTTTGCTGGCCTTGTCATCCCTCTTGATCACCCAGCAGTCCGGAATGATGAACTTCTGGCCCTTCACCAGGTACAGATCCGTGGTCGTAAGGCTGATAGCAGGAACAGGGTCCAATGGAGACTGCGAACTCAGAAGGAGCTCCGGATGCTCCTCCGGATCTGCGTCGCTGCTGTGTTCCCACTTTGCATACAGGGTGATATCCTCCGTGATGGGGGTATCAAAACTGAAGCGTTCCTCAGCCTTACAGTCGGCGCTGGTATACCAGCCGAGAAACTCAAACCCTGCCGCGTTCGGTGCTGCGGGTACCTTTGCTTTTGTTCCGCGTTTTACGGTCTGGGCTTCGGGAGCATAAACGTTCATACCGTTTACGTCAAAGCTTACGGTGCACCAGGGATTTTCCGCATTACCAAGTACGATCTCCGCAGCCTCCTCGCCGTAGGCATCCACGAAGCACTGTCTGCTCTCGTCAAAGCCCGAACCGGCAGGTGCCAGGATGCTCAGGGAGTTGTTCACGTTCCCTCGGCGGGTAT
>CAMVRS010000255.1 GCA_947169935.1 uncultured Lachnospiraceae bacterium | reverse complement strand
CTGGGTATCGGATGATACCTTGCTCTTCTCAATGTACTTGATCAGCTGGGGTGCCATAACACCTACCAGGATAGCCATAATGGCTATAACGATGATCAGCTCTACCAGTGAGAAACCTTTGTTGTTCTTCATTTTTCTTTCCTCCTTTTTGGAAATTTGTTTGTTTTTTCTGGGCTTCATCGCCCTGTTTCTTTATGAGCCTATTATAGCATCTGGATATATTAGTTCAAGCGTGTTGGTAACGTCTTTTTTATTACTCATGCAAAAAAGCAAAAAACATATCTTTTTCAGTTCTTTTCCGCTTTTCCCTGTTTTTCATCAGAAAGCCCTGTATTTACAGGCTTTTCGGCATGTTTTCCTATCAAAACACCGACAAGTAAGATCAGCATTCCAAAGGATGATATCATAATTCCCGCTGTTTTTCCGGGTGCCTCATATTCAAAAACTATATCGTGTTCTCCCTGATCCAGCTGCAGTGCTATAAAACTCCCCTCAAGTACTGTATTTACAGGCATTTCACGTCCGTCAACATATGCTTTCCATCCCTTATCATACGGTATTGTCGTGAATAAAACAGGCATATCCGCCGTTGCAAAAACTCTTGCCTTTATTTGTTTTCCGGACCATTTCTCAACATCCCAGCCGCCGTTCTTAAGCTTATCATAAGCATTTTCAATTTCCTTATCATCCTGGTAATAAAACAGATGAAGATAATAATCAAGGCATTTTTCAGGTCCTTCATAGTCTGCAAGCCTTATAACAAAGGCATTTTCATCCTTTGTCATCTCCATCAGTGAATCATATGCAACGATGTTAAACCGCGCTCCGTTACCCTTTCTGTCATCTGTTGAAAAGATCGCAGCTTCAGTCACCATGCCGTCGGGAATGCGATATTCTGCAATATTCCCACTGTAAGGCAGGATCTGGAAATATGCATATGCATGATCATAACCATTATCAGGTATGCCAAAAAGTATATCACCGCTTACTCCGTTTTCATTATTCCGTATGCTGTAGTTTTCTTCGTTCTCCGAAAAAGTCACGCCATGTTCTTCAAACGCATATGTTTCGGCGCTTTTATAGACTTTTATATCTTCACCGCACATAGCGCTGATAATGGCGTTCTGGTATTCAAACGGGTCACCGTCGTATGGCACCTCTGCAAGTATATCTTCAGCACACATATATCCCAGCGGGAGCGCCTGCGCATATTCCTCATAATCAGGTGTTGAGGCATTCATATTTATCTTTCCCCTATACCTTACGCCGAATATCATATCCGTAAGATCAGTAGCGCCCTCCTGGGTGTAGCTCATAGCCGAAGCGCCGTTTCCCAGCCTTTTCATCAGCTTATTGATATGCGCATAATTCGAGGAAGAAAACTGTCCTATTCCCATATATCCATATGCGGCGTTCTGATTATATCCCGGATATGCTGCCAGATAAGCCCTATACGGTTCCGCATTATGTTCTTTGTCTGCATTCATATATGCGGTAAAATTATCCGCCTGGTTCCTTTTTTCTTTTATCTCCTGAGACCATAAAAGACCATGTTCGCGGACATTAAATACCGCCTGAGTTCCCAACTCCGCAAAAAGCAAAATATGCAGGAATACGAATGCAGCTTTCCTCGTCTTTTCCATGGAATAAAGATAAGCACCGGCTCCCCATAAAGGTATGAGTATAAGATTTCCGATGAGCGCAAAACCCACTCCCTTGCCGTCGGCTGTTTCCCCGATATTATCATGCAAAAGGATAAGACTGATCGTGATCACCAGAAATACAAAAGTATATCCAAAACAACGCAGGGCCTTAGTCTTTCCGGCAGTTTCTCCATACTGCAGCGCTCTTACTGCCAGTATTACAAATACAAAAACAAAACAGAATGCATATCTCACTGTGAAACCGTCAGGCCTGTTAAATACATGCAGGAAAAGATATATGGGATCTATATAAAGCGTGGCTGCAGCCAGAGCCAGCGCAGCTCCTAACAATTCTCTTTCCCTGCGTGAAATACGCTTATTGGCAAAATATAAGGGGATCAGCATTATTACAGCCGTGCCGCAGTATATGTAAGGAATACTTGTCTTTAGTGACGTAGCTCTTCCGAACAGTGGACTATACAGAAGATCCAAAATGCTTATATGGTCTAATGCATGTATACCGTTAAACCCATTATATAAAAAATATCCTGCGATAGCCGGGAAAAGCAGGCACATTGAGAGCATGACCGCCGTTATAACGCTTATGGTATAATGCACAAGATATGAAATATTCTTTCTGATAAAATCTTTTCCGTCTTTCAGAAAAAGTACTGCCAGCATTGCCGCTGCAGAAAAAAGCCCTGTCAGGAAAGACATATAAAGCTCGCTTATAAAGCTGAACGCATAGATGACAGTCAGCAAAAGGTATTTATGGGTCTTTTGGCTCCGCAGTATCGCATACATGATAAGAGGCAGTATATAAAGGGAATCCGTAAGATTGGTCGCCATCATATACTCCAGCATAAAACCACTGAAAGCATAGCACAGAGAGAAAAAGAGATTCCATTTCCCTTTGATACACAGGCCGTATTCCAGGAAAATATAAAAACACATGGAACAAAGGGCGATCTTTACCAGAAGAGCCAGTATCGTAGCCGTATAGATATCGCTGATCAAAAGATATATAAGCAGTACCGGACTGTAGGAACAGAGCGCATAGATCAGCGCGGTATTCTGTCCCATTGATGTTTCCCAGGAATAAAATATGCTTCCGCCATTTTTTATATTCCTTGCCAGCATGGCATAAAAAGCCGCCATCTGGTCCATGGTATCGGTATTCCAGCTTACCGCATCCCCTCCCGGTAATATTCCGGCAACAGCGAATACGATCAGTGCCAGAAAAAAAGCCGCGGCAAAACTTATAAGTATTCCGCCCCTGCCCCCTGTAAGCCTTTTTCCCCGGCTCTTTTGTTCTTTTTCATCCATTTATCACTATAACCTCATTCGCTGCCTGTCTGTATAACTTACACCTTAACTTCAAAAGGACGATCCCGGAGATCACTCCGGAACCGTCCCGTAAAAACTTTCCCAGTACTGTATCAGGACAATGCGTCGTACAGTGTGAACATAGGGCTCAGTATAGCGATTACCAGGAAACCTACTACAACTGCCATTACAACGATAATAGCAGGCTCTAAGATGGTCATCATCTGCTCTGTAGCCAGCTGTACGTCTTCTTCGTAGTAATTAGCCACGTTCTCAAGCATCGCTTCGATGTTACCGGTCTCTTCACCGATGGCCACCATGTGTACAACCATGGGAGGGAAGAGTCCGCAGCTCTGAAGAGGTCTGGAAAGAGGAACGCCTCGAAGCACCTGATCTTTAGCTTCCTTCATAGCTCTCTTATAAAGCAGGTTCTCCATTGAACGGCCTGTGATCTCTATAGCGTCAACCATGGGAACACCGGCTCCAAGCAGAGTACAGAGTGTACGTCCAAGTCTTGCGCAGGCACTCTTTGTCTTAACGGGTCCCAGTACAGGTATCTTCAATGCCAGCGCGGAAGTAAACTCCTTACCTGAATCCGTAGAGGCATAGGCTTTAAATCCGAATATGATAGCAATAATAAAGATTATCATCAGCCACCACCATGCAACGAAGAAGTCGGAAATATGAATGACTGCCATCGTGATAGCAGGCATTTCAACATCCAGATCGGCAAACATGTTCATGAATGTAGGGATAACCCATACCATAACGACGCCGATAACGCCGGCCATAACTATGAGCAGTATGATAGGATATGTGATAGCCTTCTTAACGGCCTGTTCCAAAGCAGCTTCCTTCTCGAACTGTATAGCCATACGCTCGAAGGATTTTTCCAGTGAACCGGATGCCTCACCGGCCTCAACCATGTTGTTGAGCATTTCCGGGAATACACCACCCTGCTTTCTCATGGAGTTCGCAAGAGTTTCACCTTTTGATATATCCTGATGAACGGATTTGATAGCAGCGCAAAGTGCGGGGTTTTCTGTCTGGTCAGCCAGCATTTCGAAACTGTCCACCACGGGAACGCCGGCGGCATTTATTGAATGGAACTGATGACAGAAAAGCGCAAAATCTCTGGCCTTGATCTTCTGTCCTTTGCTGAGGAAATCTATAGGTGTATGTACACCCACTGCCTCCTCGCAGCTCACCACCACATTCTTGTCCTGTTTGAGCATGACCATTGCTGCATCTCTGGTCTTCGCTTCAAGGACGCCTTTCTTCTCCTTACCTGCGGGTGTTATAACCCGATACGCGTATTGTGCCATAATAGCCCTTTCCTTTCTTTTATGTTCTCCCGTATAAAAACACGGTTAAGCATTCTTTTAACCTGCGGCATTATCCTCTTCTTCAAGAGTACTTGCATTTGCCTCCGTCTGAGCATCCATATCGTATGCAACACGAACCATTTCAGCAATTGAAGTTATACCCTCAACCACGTTTCTGGCACCTGCCATACGCAGGGTGTTCATGCCTTCCGCTACGGCTGCTTCCTCGATCCTCTCAGCAGTAACCGTTTCATGCAGGATACGACGTATAGCCGCACTGATAGGCATTATCTCATAGATAGCTTTTCGTCCTTTATATCCGTTACCGCATTTCTCGCATCCGCCGGGTTCATATACGGTAAGGGGCTGGTCCTGAGGCCAG
>CAMVRS010000254.1 GCA_947169935.1 uncultured Lachnospiraceae bacterium | reverse complement strand
ATACTGTTGAATTACGACCTGCCGCGTGGGACAGGCTGTTCTGGTTTTTAATAACGCTTTTTATCCTGGCTGCCGGGATCTTTTTCTTTTCAGTTCTGATCGGAATTATCCGTAAAGTGCATGCCATGCGTGTCGCAAGGATGAAGGAGCTTAAGAATAAGGTTGGTTTGCAGAAAAGTCCGGAATCGATAGACGTCTTAAGACAAAGGGCATTTGAAAAGCTTAAGTTTATCGAGAGCGAGCAGATGCAGGGAAGGATGAAACCGCGTGAAGCCTGTATAGGTATCAGTGCGGTGGTGAGGGAATTCCTTTCAAAAGCAGGCGGCCTGAATGTTGACTGCCAGACGCTTTCGGAGATCAGACGCTGGAACAGGCCGGAAGTAGCGGAATTTGTTGAAGAAATCTATAGCGCAGAGTTTTCGCCCTTATCGGTTAAGGAAACCGCGAAGTATTTTAAGGATGCAGGAAGGCTGGTGACGATATGGAGATAAGTTTAAGAAACCCGTCATCGGCATGGGCTATGGCGGCCGTCGTGCTCCTTGCAGCGGTGAGCGTCCTTGTATTCAGGATCATCCGCTCGAGGAAAAGCCTGAAGGATAAGGAGAAGAAAAGCTTCAGAGGCTACTCTGCAATGTGGATCGCCTCAGACCTCCCTTCCTACAAGATTAGACTGGTACTCTATATCCTGCTTAAGATAATAGGGATCGCAGGTCTTGTCACGAGCCTTCTCAGTGCGGCATATCTTATGGGACGGCCAAGCTATAACAAAAAGATAGATGCGGGAGTAAAGAGAAGAGATATATATCTTTGTCTTGATGTTTCCTATTCCCTTTATGAGCTTAATGCAGACTTTGTCGAGAATCTTAAAGATGTGGTCAGAGGTTTGGAGGGCGACAGAGTCGGTATCTCTATCTTCAATACGTCTACGGTGGAGTATATGCCGCTTACAACGGATATGGACTTTACCATAGACAAGCTGAACGAACTTAAGGAATACTTTATCCTTCAAAAGGATTACATGCGTTTCCATGATGAATATGAGATTGAAGAAATGTCCAACGAGGAGTTTTTGGCTTTTCTGGGAACGTTACCGAAAGATGAATATGACGATTTTGCCAATACAGTTTATACGCTGGATCTTATCGATAACCCCGTAACTCTCGACAATGATGTCAGGGGAAGCTCTTTGATCGGCGAGGGACTGGCAAGCTGTCTCTTTAACTTCCCGTATCTGGAGGATTCTGAAAGAACAAGAGTTATCATTATGGTCTCCGATAATGCACAGGCCGAGCTTGAACCGCCTGCTATAGAGCTGGCTGAAGCTGCGAATATGTGTAAGAATAATGATGTGGCAGTATTCGGGATCTTTCCGCCTGCAGAGGCTCTCAGGGATCTTCGGCCGGAGCAGAACTTTGATAACTTAAGTGCCGATATGAGGCAGAACATAAGAAAAACAGGCGGCGAATTCTATGTTGTCGGTTCTGACTTTGATACGGAGGATATCATCAGCCAGATCCGGTCTCATGAGGCAATGCAGGTGGATGAGGTGAGTGTCAACAGACAGACGGACTATCCGAACAGCGCCATTATGATCTGTATTTTGGGGCTGGTTTTATTTGTAATAGCAAAGGGGGCGGGGACCTGATGAAATTTCAGCCGGTTGTACCAGTTGCAGTTCTTGCGATCCTGCTTGTGGTGCTTTTTATAATCTTATTGATCGGGGCGCTTAGGACTCATGGAACCGTATTGTACAAGACGGTCACAATAATAGTTTCAGCGCTGCTCTGCCTGTCGGTGGTGCCCATTGCTGCCCGTCCAATGATAAGGAGCAAGGACATCCAATATGCCAGACCTGATCTGGATGTGCTTTTCGTACTGGATACGACCATGAGTATGTGGGCCGAGGATTATCAGGATGACAGCAGAATGAACGGCGCCATAGAGACCATGGAATATATAATGGAAGAAATGAACGGAAGCTCATTTGCGCTGATCACATTTGGAGACAAGAGTGAGATAAAGATGCCCATCACTCAGGATGCCCAGTCCATAGATGATGCGATAAAGGCGATCCAGATTCCCGACAAATGGCTGGCAGGAGGAACATCCCTTAATTCTCCTTTTGAAAATATGGAATATATGCTCAGCCATATGGGCAAGGAAGAAGGCCATGAACGGATCGTATTTTTCTTAAGTGACGGCGAGATCACTGTTGATGAGAAGATGATCGATTTTACAGATATGGCATCTATGATCGATGGTGGTGCGGTTCTGGGTTTCGGCACGAAAAAAGGAGCAACCATAACAGATAAAAACGGCATTAAGCTTTTCGATTATGATACCTTTTCGGATGCAATAACCTGCCTTGATATGGATTCGTTAAACGATCTCGCGGATGCACTTGAGATCGACTGCATTCAGATGAATAACAAAAAGGATGTATCGGATGTGATCGCGAAGGCCGTCGCTAATGCTGAGGAAGTTATGGCAGACAGAGATGATCTGGATAATTATGATGATATATATTATATGTTTGTGCCCGGATTTATGATCCTGTTACTTGCGGTTTTTCTTCTATTCAGGGAGTGAATGATCGGTTATGGAATTTAACAGAAAAAAATATAATATACTGATACTTCTGATGATCGTAATGATCGCAGTGTGTCTGACTGTTTTTGCGTGCTTTGCCGTATGCGGCACCAGACTGGGCTTAAACAGTTTCTTTGTATTGATGAGCCAGAAGGGTGAGTATCTTACCGATGTCGAGAAAAAAGCAGCCGGGATCGAATTTATCGACAAATACATCACGACCTACAATCTGGCGAATGCGGAATACAGCGACGGTAATTATGAAACCGCCATGGATATGTATGAGCAGGTGCTGGATGATAATGTCGGCGGAAGCATAAAGGGGAGATCATGTATCAACCTGTCACTGTCCCGCACCAAAACCATAGACTTCGATGATATCTATGAAAGGTTTGAGGACTTTGAGGACGGAAAAGAAACAGATGTTTTGGTTCTTGCCGATAAGATCATCAAGGCGATACAGGTCCTGGAGCATGCAAAGGAAGATCTGACAGATAACGGGTGCGCGGGGGAAGAGGATACACTGGATCTTTCTGTTCCCGAGGAAGAACTTAAGGAAGCGAAGAAGCTTGATTCTGATATCGATAAGGAAATAGAAGAATTAAAGGATATGCTTAAGGAACTTAATCTGACATCCGGCAGCGGCGATTCTGATGATACAGATAACAGCAATGGTGGTTCCGGGGAAGGCGAGAGCCAGCCATCCGGCGGGGATGCGCGTGAGGACCAGGTAAGGGATTACTTAGAACAACAGCAATCAAGAACAAAGGAAGAGCAGGAACGGACTCAGAGTGATTATGATGAGAGAAATTACTGGTCCGGGAAGGACGCCGGTACCGGCGATGATGGTGCTAATCCCAAACCGTGGTAAAGCTGACATAAGACTCTTTGTGAATTGAGGTTGGATAATATGAGTGATATGAAGATCCGTCGTGCAGAAATAAAGGATATCCCCGGAATCCTTAAGCTTCTGATCCAGGTAGATATGGTGCATCATAATGGAAGGCCCGATCTGTTTAAGGGGCCTGCTACCAAATACAATGCGGAAGAGCTTGCCGTTATCATTGCTGATGAAAATACGCCGGTCTTTGTCTGCGTGGATGAGCAGGAAAAGGTGCTGGCCCACGCTTTCTGTATAAGCAAGCAGGAAAAGGATGATCCTGTCCTTACGGACATACGGACGCTTTATATAGACGATATCTGTGTTGATGAGGAAGCAAGGGGAAAGCATATCGGGAGCATGATATATAATGAGGTTCTCCGCTATGCAAAAGAGCAGGGGTTCTATAATATCACTCTGAATGTGTGGTCCTGTAATCCCGGCGCTGTGAAGTTTTATGAAGCTATGGGACTGATACCGCAAAAGATATGCATGGAAAAAGTGCTGGAAGATAAATTGGAGCTTCTGTAGCCGGACCTGGTTTATACCTCATAATCCATGCAGGTTCTTGAAGCTGTAAAAGGTCTTACCTTGCCGTTGGCTACCGCCACATGTGCAGGATGTGTTGAGTAGCCCTTAAGAGAGGCTTCATCCTCAAAAAGTGAATCGAGCATAAGATCACAGTTGGAGCTTGCTAAAGGCTCTGTGTTGACTTTTATCTCAACAAGTCCGGGGATCTGCCCCTTAAGCCCTTCCAGTCCTTCTTTTATGCCGGATTTGATCTCAGCGATCTGCTCAGCCGGGTATTCGTCTTTCAGTTTCCAAAGAATTACATGTTTTACCATAATGGCCTCCTTATTAATTCGCCTGCGCAACCATAAACATAGGCATTATTGCAAGCAGTAGTGCTATTCCACCTATAACAATGAGTATGATCGGCAGGAGATTTTTCTTGAGTTTTTCCTTATATTTTCTCTGCAGAACCTGCAGGCGGTCGGTAGTATAGATTATACTGGCAGATAAAGCCAGGTATACGACCAGCGTACAGAGTTTTTTAATGATATTTACGCCTGAATTATCTGCCGGGCCGAAATTGGAAAGGCAGACGCTTATGATCGTAGCCAGGAGGCCGGCGATGGCGTAGATCCTGGTTTTTACAGCCAATTTTTCCTTGTCGGCGTCAGCGTATTCGGCTACTTCCTGCAGCTCTGAGTTTTCCGGAACATTTACC
>CAMVRS010000253.1 GCA_947169935.1 uncultured Lachnospiraceae bacterium | reverse complement strand
TAACAACAATAATAACCAGAACAATCAGAATAACAATAATAATCAGGCAAGTGCAGATCCTTCGGCACTTATCAAACGTCCTGCCAATGCAAAGCAGGGTGATGACTGGCTTCATACCGACGGACGCCGCATACTGGATTCCTCAGGAAAGGAAGTATGGCTGACAGGTCTTAACTGGTTCGGCTATAATACAGGCACCAATACCTTTGACGGCTTATGGAACAGCCAGCTGGCTCCCACTGTCAAGGCCATCGCCGACCACGGCTTTAATCTGATACGTGTGCCTATGTCTGCCCAGCTGCTTAATGAATGGGCCGCAGGTACCTATCCCAGAGCAAACTATAACAACGCCTACAATCCGGAACTCAACAACATGAACAGCCTGGAGATCTTTGATTACTTCCTTGCCCTGGCCGAAGAAAACGGTATCAAGGTTATGATCGATATCCACAGCGCCGAGACCGACGCCTCCGGCCATAATGTAAATCTGTGGTGCACCTCAAAGGTTTCTGCCGACGCTTATCTTAAAGCCCTGGCATGGGCTGCAGAGCGTTATAAGAATAACGATACCGTCATCGCCTTCGATCTGAAGAACGAACCTCACGGCAAGCCCAATGAGGGTAAGAACGCCGCCATCTGGAACGATTCCAAGGACGCCAACAACTGGAAATATATGGCTGAACGCGCTGCCCTTACGGTGCTTGATAAAAATCCCAACGTCCTTGTTATGGTTGAAGGTATAGAGATCTATCCCAAGGATATCAAGGGCAATAAGGACTACCATTCCACCAGCAACGCCGATTACCACTTCAACTGGTGGGGCGGCAATCTGAGAGGCGTAAAAGACTTCCCTCTAAGTCTGGGCAAGTACCAGAACAAGCTGGTATATTCTCCCCATGATTACGGCCCTACGGTATACGAGCAGCCCTGGTTTGAAGGCAATTACGATTATAACAGCCTTATGAAAGACTGCTGGCATGATAACTGGTTCTTTATCTATGAGGATAATACCGCTCCCCTTCTGATAGGCGAATGGGGCGGCTTCATGAGAGAGCCCAACCTCAAATGGATGACCTGCATGAGACAGCTTATAGGCAAATACCATTTAAACCACACCTTCTGGTGCCTTAACGCAAACTCCGGTGATACCGGCGGACTGCTGCTGGATGATTTCACCACCTGGGATAACGATAAGTACAAATTCGTTAAGGAGGTACTCTGGCAGGAAGGCGGAAAGTTCGTAGGCCTGGACCACAACATCCCGCTGGGAGCAAACGGTATCAGCTTAAGCCAGGCGAAAGGTATCAAATAACACAAACGAAGCCCTCCCTTTTTAGCGGGAGGGCTTTAAAGAATTCAGAGATGTTTCTTATTTCTTGTTCTTGTATTCGAATACCAGCATGGTGATATCATCAAACTGGTCGGCCTTGCCGACGAAGGTATCTATATCCTTGCGCATATCGGTCAGCATGCGCTTAAGTCCGGTGCTGCCGCGCTTCACTATGCTCTCATAGATGTTATCCTCACCATAGAGGTCATGGTTTAAGTTCTGTGCCTCCGATACACCGTCCGTGAACATGTAGAGCCTGTCTCCGGGTTCGAGCTGCATCTTCTCTACCTTGTATTCCATATCCGGCAGGCCGGCAAGAATAAAGCTGCATTCGGGTCTTACCCAGTTCCATCTGCCCTTATGCCTGTGCAGGAAAGGCTCATGTCCGGCATTCACATATTCCATTTCACCGGTCTTTATATTGACCACAGCCATGAATGCCGTAACGAACATGCACTCATCATTGCCTTCACAGAGCTGGTTGTTTACATTTGCAAATACTTCTGCGATATTGTTGCCGCTCATGGTCTGGTTCTTTATCAGGGTCTTTGATATTACCATGAAGAGAGCCGCAGGAACGCCCTTACTGGACACATCCGCTATTACCATCGCAATATGGTCATCATCTACCATAAAGAAATCATAGAAATCTCCACCGACCTCCTTAGCCGGGTTCATGATGGCATATATGTCTATCTCCGGATTATCGGGGAAAGGAGGGAAGATCCTGGGGAGCATGTCCTCCTGTATCTTGGTGGCGATATTAAGCTCCGCCCCTATACGCTCTTTCTCGGCACTGATCCTTGCCACCTCTTTATTGTATGCCTCGATACGCTTGGTCATGGCCTCAAAAGATTCCGCCAGATGCCTAAGCTCGTCCCTCTCCACAAAGCTGTCAACATCCAGATCCATCTTGCCGTGCTCATAAGAATCAACGGCATCGGTAAGTCTTGTAACAGGCTCTGAGAGATTCTTATCCAGATATATACGGCTTATAATTACCATCGTAAATATACAGACAACGAAAAAGAGTACAAAAGCGACCTCCAATACCATGATCTGCGTATAAACATCCGCCACGTAATAATCACACTCTACCATTGCCCTCAGCTCGCCGCTCTCATCAAATACCGGCGCCCAGGCTTCAAGTCCTTTTCCGTACTCGCTTTTCATCTCGTGCAGTTTATCGGAGGCTTTCTTTGCCTTTATATCAGGCACGAGGTGCAGATATTCATATTCTGAATAAAACCAGACATCACCGAAAGAATTCAGGTCCTCGGGATTATCTCCTTCACGGGCCCCTTCCATGATATAGGTAAAACTGTCCTCACCCGGAATATACATATAGATGAATGCCAGATCCTTATGATCCTCTTTTACATCATTAAAGAACTGTTGCAGCCCCTTTGCATACTCATTTTCTTCACCGGTCTCTACATATGGTTCAAGCTTTTCCCAGTCAACAGTATCGGCTACCAGAGACACGATCTCTTTAGCCTTTTGATTGAACATGCCCAGGAACACGCTGCGCAGGGCAAAGAAAGCACCAACGATCATTATCAACGCGATGCCCCACACCAGAAGCCCCTGCACACGGCTTATCCTTCTTCCCAGCATAGATCCTTTTTTCATATCATTCCTTCCTGAGGTCATAAAGAACAACCTCTGCACTGCATTTACAATCATCCCCGCAGATAGGGCAGGTCATACCTGATTTTTCCATGCCATGGTAAAAATTAGGTACTGTCTTCTGAAAAACCGGAATCCCGAATACATTTGCCATTGGTACTATAAGCGACTTTCCTCCCGGATATATCCAGTATTCGTTTAAAAGATAATCAGCTCCATGCTCATGCGCCCCGTCCAGCAGGACTTTCATAAGTCTGGTACCTATCCCGTGTCTGCGCATCTTCTTATCGACCCACATACCGTCACCTATGAAGATACGGCCTTCCCCGGTAAATTCAAGTATCTCTTCCTCGATCTCAGGATGAGGTACGGTAAAACTCATGCCCTCCTTAAGTGTGATAAAACCTACTATCTCACCATCAGTTTCTGCTTTATAGGCCCAATACACACCTTTCTTATAACTCTGCCTGATGTCCTCGGCAATATTTTCACCTTCGGTAAGATATTTCACTGTCAGCAGGGCAATCTGCTCAATATCACTTTCCCCTGCTTCACTAATTTCTATCGGATCCACAAAACAACCTCCCTTTATTTGGTCTTAGCTTTTTGCATTCCAGTCCCTATCAGCGCATACAGAAGCCACAGTCCCAGCAGAACCGCAGCTGCGATGGTTATGCCGTTACGATATCCGAAGGTAAGGATAACGCCGTATGCCACAGGACCTACCGTCTGTCCGACACTCTCAAATACCGAATATACGCTCATTGCAGAACCTTCTCCGAAGGCATCGCATTCCGGCAGCTGACCGAAATGTGTATACTGCACTGTGTATGCAAAAGATATTACCAGCGAAAGCACCACGATACTGCCTATTACGGTAGGTACGCTGGGATAGATTATGAACATTCCCATGGCGCACAGCATGCCTGCCGCCGCCAGAAGCACACTCTTGTATGCTCCCAGTTTTTCAAGAAGTTTAGCTGACAGTACAGGCCCGATATAGATGACTACCATTCCGCACAGCAGGTAGATACGGCCTACACTTACTTCATCAAAACCGTTCTCCGATGCGAATATAGGGAAGAAATATTCTCTGTATGAAAGCGACATCATAAACGGCAGCAGCAAAAGCAGGAAGAACGGAAGCACACGTCTGTTGAACATGAACTTTGCAAACCCGATCCTGTGCTCTTCGCCGTCCTCTGCATTCTTCTTTTTGCAGGAAGGATTGCCTGAGAACAGTGCTATAAACAGGCCGAAACCTACGATGCCTATTCCGGTAGCATATATCAGTCTGTAGCCGCCCATAGCGAGAAGGATCGACGCAAGTCCGGCACCTATTGTAATACCTGAAAGCGTTCCGGCAGATACACCGGCATAGGCTTCTCCCGCCTTTTCCGTACTTCGCGCCATAGATGCCACAGTATTGCAGCATACATATATAAGTCCCATACCGGTACCTATGAGCAGCTTGCCTATGAACAGACCGGTATAGCTGTTTAAACTGAAACATAAAACGAAACCTGAAAGCTCTGTCAGCATGCCCAGGACCAGAGTCTTCTTAGGTCCCAGTTTCTGGGTAATGCCACCCGAAAATGCCGAAGCCACTGCCATCATCAAAAGCTGGGCGCTCATGGGAAGCGCAACAGCAACGCTGTCGGGTACCGGCAGTCCTCCTTTATACAGCTCCGTACATACCACCGCTATGAATGCATCCTGCATGGAATCCGCTACATACGAGAAGAACATCAGC
>CAMVRS010000252.1 GCA_947169935.1 uncultured Lachnospiraceae bacterium | reverse complement strand
GAGCTGGTGATCATGGACGTGGTAATGAAGCAGGGGCTGGACGGGCTGACCTGTGCTGAGGCGATAAAGAACAATAACCGCAATATTAAGATAATCCTGGCAACATCCACTGCGGAATACCGCTGGATAGAGAAGGCAAAGAAAGCCGGTATCGAGAGCTTCTGGTTTAAGGAATATGATGAAAGCTCCCTTCTGGAAGTGATGGATAAGACGATGAAAGGAATATCGGTCTATCCAGGCAGAGAACCTGATCCGGAGTTTGGGGATGCGAAGAAATCGGCCCTGAGCGTCCGGGAGCTGGAGATACTGCGTGAACTGACAGCCAATCGTTCCAACGAAGAGATAGCAGAGAAATATGCTGTCCCGGTAAATACAGTAAAGCAGCATATCACAAATATGCTCATAAAAACAGGCTATGCGAACAGGCTGGAGCTGGCGGTCAACGCAAAAAAACTGGGGCCGGTGGTCCACGATGATAACATGAAAAAATCATGAAAAATGGTTCTCGCGGGTGATGCGGAACCGGAAGTGTTTGTTCTAAAATATGTGAAGATCCGGGTAAGACCCGGCAAAAATATAAGGAGGAAAAGGATTTATGAAGAGAAGATGGTACAGAATTCTGAGTGTCCTGCTGACGGTTACCATGGTAGCCGGACTCTTCCCTACGGAAGTGTTCGCGCAGGAACCGGAAACAGAGATCGTGGAGACGGTATCGGAAAACGACACTGAGGATCCGGATGCGGATACGGTATCGGAAAATGAGGCCGCAGTATTTGAAAATGATGCTGATGAGTCTGATGCGCTAGTAGCCGGAACGGATGAGGAGACTCCCGATGAGCAGGAGAACGAAGATGCAGAAGCTCCGGATGAGTTTGATGATGAAGAAGGCATTGATTACGGAACAGACGAAGAAGATGAAGAGCCAGTTTTTGATGCCGAGACTTACGACGAGACCATAGAGGTTTCCAGCTGGGAAGAGCTCAGTGCGGCGTTTAAAAAATCTGCACCCAGAAAAACACTTTGTATCAAGCTGATGTCAGATCTGTATACGGATGGTTCGGATGCACTAACTCATAGGTTATATAATATACAGAGTTATGATGTTTATGGATATGTTACTCTGGATTTTAATGGTCATATCCTTTCAGCTAAGCTGGATCAACCGGATGATCGACAATTAACAACCTGGACTTTCCTGAGGTTTAATATGATTATCGGAACAGGAAAGTACACTGATACCCGAGAATTGATACCGGAACTTACCTTTGATGATACTGTAGGAGGCGGCGGAGTCAGGTTTGAATCAAGTGCTTATAGTGATTTTCCCTGCAGAGCCGTAATCATTGATGCTCCTGAGAAATACAATGTTCAATACCCGGATGCGGTAGTAAAAAAACCTGATTATGGGAGCTACGCTAAAGTCTATGTTAAGGGTGGTGATTTTTACTTATCTTCAACCGTCTATAACGCTTCAAAAGGGTCGCGTGGATATAAGACGGCATATGATTATTGGAATAGTTCGCATGTCGAATACATGCGTACGGCATTTGGATCCATGTTACATCATACAGTGATAGAAGGGGGAACGTTTACAGCGGTCGGGATAGATAAGAGCAATAGTAAAAATAATATCGCAACAAGACAATTATCAGGGCTTGGGATATATTACGCACCACTTTTGCGCATTTATGGCGGACTTTTCCAATCCGGTGGATATGCTGTTAAAATGTACGACCCCGCAGATTATGAAAAAACAGATCATTTCAGACCCCAGATAAAAGGTGGTATTTTTAAAGGAGGTATCTGTTTAAGTAATAAAGATTATTATTATGCCGATACAAATGAGAATGGTGTTGAGTTTACCTGCAACCGAGATATTTTGGCATCGAAGTTGTTTGTCGATAGTTCAAGACTATACATAGATAAAACAGAGAAGAAAGCGTCTGATCTGAAGTGGCGGGATCTGGAGACACAGATGCTTATTGAACTATACCCGGAGGAGTATGGTCTGATAATGGATGTGCTGATAAATAATGTGTCGATGATGCGCAGCGATAGCTTGATGCATAAAACCGGAACAAGTTTAAATATTCAGTGTAGCACATTCAGACTGCCTGACTGGGTCGTATACTCAAATGTGGGTGATATCTATCTTAAGAATGAATATTCAATATATAAGAAAGGTGAAAGTACACCTGCATGGAGTTCGGAAGGGCTTGGATATAAGTATGCTGCATCTTATGCTGCGAATGAAGATGGGGAGTACACTCTTGTCCTTAAACATAAGGCTCTGATGGGGGATCGAATTATTGGAGAGGATAAAATAGAGAAACCGCTGACTATTACTGATGAGGTTGAAATAAAGCAAATAGATGTTGATCTGACTGCACCTATACCCGGATATTCGCCCAAGAATGCAGTCCCCGTTACAGAACATATCGCCACTACAAAAACATCCTGGTATCATGTGGTTGATGATCAAAGGTATCTGATGTCTGCAAGCAGTGAGTTTATTGCAGGAGATATGTATACTGTGGAGGTTTGGTTAAAGGCAGAAGATGGATGTACTATTTCGGATGATGCACTTGTTACGTTTAACGGAACCGTAACAGGAGAATTGTTTTCTAGAATATCCGAAACTAAAGGAATATGGAAAGCTTCTTATTGGGCACATGTGAACTATGAAAAAAATAGGGTCGATGTTAATCTGGCCGAGCCCGTAGCCGGAGCTAAGCCGGCTGAAGCTGTTTCAGCAACCGATAATGTTACAGTTTTGGATACGATATGGAGAGTCAAAGCAACCGAAAGAGATTTGTATTCAAACGAGACTTTTGAAAAAGGACAGACATATAAGGTATATGTAAGAGTTACAACTGGAGATGGTTATTTGTTTTCTGCAGAGCCCACCATTACATTTAATGGGTCAAAAGAAGGAACAATTTATACCGGAACCGATAAGTATTACACATTCTATACGACATATACGATACCTGAAGATGAACCTATACCTGAAGATACGATAAGTATTAAAACCATTCATGCGGATGTAACTGTACCCGTAGCCGGAGCTAATCCCCAGGAAGCGGTATGCAAGACAGAGAATATTACTTTTGCTGAGAACGGCTGGATATGTCTGGATGATAACAAGCTAATGAAGGCCGCAGATACATTCGTGGCGGGCAAGACTTATGAGCTGCAGGTTGCCGCAGAACCGGCAGCCGGATACAGCCTGGCGGATGATGCAATATTTATCATAAACAATAATATGGCCGGTGAAGTGATCTTTCTGGAAAAGGATTATGGAGCATGGTACGCTGATTTTACGGTCGAGGGAAAGGTACTTGACAGCATAGCGATCACCACAGCTCCCACCAAGACCACGTACGTGGAAGATGAATTCTTTGATCCTGCAGGTATGGTGGTAACAGCCAAGTATACTGATAATACTACAGCAGTGGTAAGCGGTTATACCTATTCTCCTGATGGTCTTCTTAAGACCACCGATAAAGAGATAACCGTAAGCTATACTTTAGGCAATATCACAAAGACAGCAACACAGGCGATAACCGTAAATGAGTCCAAGATCAGAACGCTTGAAAGCATAGAGATAACTACCGCACCTGCAAAGACTGCTTATGTTGAGGGAGAGAGTTTTGATCCTGCAGGTATGGTGGTTACCGCAAAGTATGATGATAATACCACTAAGGAAGTTACCGGCTATACCTATAATCCTGACGGGGCACTTACGCTTGCAGATAAGGAGATAACCGTAAGCTACACCGAGGGCAGCGTGACCAGGACAGCTGCACAGGCGATCACGGTAAAGGAATCCGGAGTAAAGATGCTTAGCAGCATAGCTGTCACAACAGCGCCTGTAAAGACTACATATTCGGCAGGAGAGACCTTTGATCCTGCAGGCATGGTAGTGACTGCTACGTACAATGACAAGAGCACTGCAGAAGTGGGCGTATATACCTATCAGCCCATTGGAGCACTTAAGGCATCCGATACCGAAGTGACCATAAGCTATACAGAGGGCGGCATTACCGCAACTGCTAAACAGCCGATCACCGTTATCGATAAAAACGAGAGCCTGTATGTGAGCTTTACCGAGGGTGACAGCTTTGTTTATACCGGAGCGAAGATAACACCCGCTATAGCAGTTATGTACCGCGGCAAAGCGCTGGTTGAAGGCGTGGATTATACCGTTAAGTACAAGAATAACGTTAAGACTTCTGTAGGCGCAACCAAACTGCCGACCGTTATCGTAACAGGAAAGACCGTAGCGGCAAGCGGAAGCAGGACCTTCACCATCACAAGAAAGGATATCGATGATCCTGATGTGACTGCAGCAGGCATCACAGTTGCAAAAGGCAAGACTGCATCACCTGTATTATTCTATGCAGGCAGGAAGCTGGGCAAGAATGATATCAACAATCCTGACGCAAAGGTGAAATTTGAAACAGACGGAACCATCACCATCGAAGGCAAAGGCAACTATACAGGCAAGCGTACTATTGACGTAAAGGTGGTTGATGAGAAGAAGATACAGGTGACTGCATTCAATCCTGTAGAGCGCATCTATAACGGACTTGAACAGCCCCTTGCTGCAAGCGAACTGACTGTAGTGAGCGGCGGTACCACACTTGAGCTTGGCAAGGATTTTGAGATCAACTATCCTGCTGACATAGCAAGCGCAGGAACTGTTAAGATCACGATCG
>CAMVRS010000251.1 GCA_947169935.1 uncultured Lachnospiraceae bacterium | reverse complement strand
GCTTTCCTCTGCTCATGTCAAGATTGAGCCCCATATTCTGGAATTTGTCATACTCCAGAAGAAGCTCGGACAGCTCCCTCTTCATCTCATCCTTAGTCATCTCGGCATACGGTGTCATGATATATCCTCCTCTGATAATGTAAGATTATTATCTTTCCTGGTACATTATAAATTATTTTTCCGGTTACGGGTAATAAAAGAATGCCTGAAAGCCAAAACCACCCCGTTAAGATTCTTCCTATCTTCTGGGGTGGGCCTTGGCGTAAACTTCACGTATATGATTATGGCTTAATGTCGCGTAGATCTGGGTTGTTGAAATGTCGGAATGTCCAAGCATCTCCTGTACGGATCTTAAATCCGCCCCGTTCTCCACAAGGTGAGCCGCAAAGCTGTGCCTTAGCGTGTGCGGGGTGATATCCATCTCGATGCCGGCCTTTTTCGTATAGTATTTGATAAGCTTCCAGAAGCCCTGCCGGCTCATGGGCTCCCCGGACATATTAACAAAAAGGGTTCTCTCGTCATTGCTGGCAATAAGGGCTCCCCTTGAATGCTCAATGTAATTTCTGATAGCGTTTCTTGCCTCTATTCCGAAAGGAATGATCCTGTCCTTGTGGGGATCATGGCAGTCCACGTAGTTCATCTGGAGGTTGATATCCTCAACCTTAAGAGTGATAAGCTCAGTGACACGCATACCCGTTGCATACAAAAGCTCCAGCATGGCCTTGTCCCTTATCTCTTTGGGAGTATCCCCGGAAGGCTGGTTCAAAAGCCTTATGACTTCATCCATTGTCATGATCTGAGGCAGCTTCTTCTCTATTTTGGGTGCCTTAAGCCCCTCCGTAGGATTAGAACGGATCACGCCTTCCTTCTCAAGGTATGAATAAAACGCTCTCATGGATGCTATGGCACGTGATACAGATGCCGGAGCGGCCTTGCCCTCCTCACTGTTCTCCACGTAATCCCTAAGAATCTCAGATGTGACCCTGGACGGATCGTCGATACCCTTTCTGTTCAGGTATGCGACCATCTTTTTCAGATCTCTTCTATAAGAAAGCTCTGTATTCTTCGAAGTCTTTTTAATATTATGTAAATAACTTATGAACGCTTCGATACGGTCTTCCATATTCCCAATAGTTCCCTCTCCAATAGCAGTCTGTCCTCACACGGGGCTGACCACTCAACCCATTATAATGACTATGAATGGGAAAAGCAAACCGATTTTTCGGCGTAAAACGGTGTGTAATCACCACTTTTGACAAAAAATCACAACATGTTGTGACCCTACCCGAAAGCCAATCCGACATGTTGTGAAAAAAAATTTTAAACAAAATATTTCGAAATTATGTCAATTATTTATGTACTATACCGGTGTCCTGACACCACCGTGGATATAAGCCGATTGCTCCGGCGCTCATTAAAGTTAACCGGAACAATACTTATATAGTAAACGCCAAAATGCTTTTCGTTTTGGCGTTTACTGCGCCGGATTTTGGCCGCTGAAAGCGGCATATTTCCTTACAAAATCCGGGCGCATCCGCCGGAGGCATTATAGTAAGCGAAATTATTTATTTCGCTTACTATAATAATAAGACATAATGGATGCAATGGTCTTTGAGTCCTGTATCCTGCCGTCACAGATCATATCCACCAGATCTTTTACATCAAACGCCTCTATCTCTATGAATTCGTCAGGATCAAGATGCTGCCTGGTCTTCTTCAGATCCCTTGCAACATAGACTTCTATCATCTCATTACAGTAGGCTATGGCTGTAGCGATGGTGATAAGATGTTCAAGAGGGCTGTCTGTCGTATATCCGGCCTCCTCCTCAAGCTCCCTCTTCGCAGCGGCTTCAAAGGGCTCATTCACGCCGTCACGGCCTCCTGCCGGAATCTCAAGGGTAATCCTTCCTATGGCATACCGGTACTGTCTTACCATGAGTATCCTGCCGTCAGGAAGCACGGGAACCACGGCAGAAGCTCCCTTATGCTGGCAGGCTATATACTCCTCTACCCTGCCGTCAGGAAGCTCCACCTGATCCTTGCAGTACTTGAATATAACGTTTGTATCAACTTCTTTTCTTGAAAGCTGCTTAAATTCCCTGATCATTTATAATCATACCCTGTTTCTGTCATATATTATCTTAAGTCCCTTCAGCATAAGATCCGGGTCAGTTACTATCTCATGCCTGCAGTGGGGGATTATAACCTTTGCAAGGCCTCCGGTAGCGATAACCTTTGTGGGGTAGCCAAGTTCCTCCTCAAATCTTTCTATCATCCCGTCGATCCTGGATGCCTCGCCGAAGATAATACCGCTCTTTATAGCATCCATTGTGTTTGATGCTATCGGCTTTTTCGGAGCTCCAAGTGAAACTCTTGGAAGCAGTGAGGTACCGGCTGCCAGCGCCTCCACGGAAACATTGACTCCGGGGAAGATGGCTCCTCCGATATAGGAATCTTCCTTATCTATTACCGTTATAGTGGTTGCTGTTCCCATATCTATGACTATCGCCGGAGTTCCGTATATCTTCATGGCTGCTACAGAATCAACCACAAGGTCAGCTCCTAAGGTCGAAGGATCGTCAAGACGGATATTAAGTCCGGTCTTAAGACCAGCTCCTATAACTAAGGGCTCGCACTTAAGAAGCTTCCTCAGAGCCGTTTTTATTATATGAGTAAGCGGCGGGACCACGCTTGCGATCACCGCCCCCTCTATCTCATTTCTGTCTATGCCGTGGATCTCAAGTATGGTCTTTATCAGAACCGCATACTCAAGCTCCGTCTTATTGAGGTCTGTGGCAAACCTCTCGGTAAAATATATCCTGTCGTCCTCCCCTAAACATCCGGCGACGACATTGGTGTTTCCCATGTCAACTGCAAAGATCATACCGACTCCTTACCCCGCGTTTCTGACGGCTGATATTATCCTGACTATTACGGGTACCAGCACCAGATCCAGTATCAGCTCTACTAAAAAGTTGACTCCAACAAGTCCTGCTATCACATAGATGAAAGCATTATCAAAGCCCGCCGCCTGTCCCCAGGATGAAATAAGATCATAGAAGAAGATCAATACTCCTATGCAGAAGATACCTGTATTGCAAAAAGGAGCCGCAATGGCTGATGCCGCTACACCTGCTGTCATATTCTTCGACGACATCTTTTCCGCTATAAATCCCGCCGCAAGTCCCGCCACAGAGCCCTTCAGAAGGACAATGATGATAGTAGCGGCCGGATTTTCGGAAAACATCATGGCTCCCCCCACGTCAGCTCCGGAGATAACGGACACCAGAACTATCACCGAGAAAACAAGTCCCAGCACCCCTCCTGTTATGGGTCCGAAAAGAACTGCACCTATTATAATAGGAACAAGAGAAAGTGTCGGAGTGAAAGGGCCCAGACGGATGCCGCTTCCCACAGTCTGCAAAACGATGACCAAAGCTACGAGAACAGCCGTCCCGACAAGACGCTGCGTGTTTGAAAATTTTTGTTTCATTATTAATACCTCCGCTGACGTTCCCCAAATGATCAAACCGGGGATACATTGCTTGCTACCGCAAGAATATAGCATTTTAGAAGGTATTTGTCCATATGGTTTACGGTAAGCACTACAATATGTTAGAATAAAGTTACTGTTCACAGCCGAACTGCGCACTTTGCTGCGCAGTTACGGCCCAAGGAATTATGGCAGGCAGGGGTTTTGCCCCATTGCCGAAGGCAATTTAATTGGCAAAACCCGTTACGTTCGCAGCCTGAAAGGCTGTGAACGGTAACAGAATAAAATGGATATTGCGGCTGACGGATGAGCAGTCAGATCAGAACCGGGAGATATAAACCATGAAAAGAGTAATGATCGTATCATCAAATACCCAGAAGATGCACGACCTCGTACATGTGCTGGAAAACCACTACAGGGTTCAGGGCATACTTATGACAAACACCAATCTGCTAAGCGACCTTACCATAGGAAGGCCTGACTGTATCGTAGTCTATGCGGAAGCGGTCGCGAGGACAAAGCTTTTTGGTGTTATGGATCTTCGTGAGAATGAGGATCTTATCAGCGTTCCTCTTCTGCTTATCGCAGATGAACAGGATGCCGATACCTTCAAGCTTCACGTGAAGCCCAGTCCGGATGCCACTATAGACAGAGATTCTGCCTATTCCGATATAAAGCTCGCAATAGACAAGCTCTGCGCTACTTCCGAAAGATCCTACAGAGTCCTTGTGGTTGATGATGATCCCGTAGCCCTGAAGCTCGTGAAATCCCATCTGGATTCAACCTATAAAGTAAACTGTGTCAAATCCGGAATGCTGGCTCTCAAATTCCTTGAGAAGCAAAAAGTGGATGTGATCCTTCTGGATTGCTTCATGCCTGAGATGAACGGCCCGCAGACCCTGCAGCTTATCCGGAACATGCCGGGACTCAAACGCACGCCGGTCATCTTCCTCACCGGAAATTCCGAGAGGAACATGGTTATGAATGCCATAAATCTTCATCCCGCCGGCTTTCTTGTAAAACCCGTTAAAAAAGATGAGCTGTTAAATAAGATAGATGATGTTCTTGACTCTTAAATGATACTGATCGCGCAGATAAAAACCTGTCCGGCTTTGTCCCGGACAGGTTTCTTGTTTTATCATGTAAAAGACCGTATCGAAGAATTATAGTAAGCGAAACAAATAATTTCGCTTACTATAATGCCTCCGGCGGATGCGCCCGGATTTTGTAAGG
>CAMVRS010000250.1 GCA_947169935.1 uncultured Lachnospiraceae bacterium | reverse complement strand
CTCCCGCGCTGCGGGTCCCTCCTAATGCCAAAAGGCGGGCCCCTTCTTGTGACTTTATTATAACAGAAAATACACAAATTTTCACTTGATTTTCAATCTTTTATATGTATAATATTCTGTGGTGAAAATAGTTTTAATTAACTAACTAAATTATATAAAAGAAAAGGAGAAAAAGATGGCACAGATCGATTTGAGCAAGTATGGCATTACCGATGTGAAGGAAATCTTCCACAACCCTTCCTATGAGCAGCTGTTCAAGGATGAGATGGATCCTTCACTCACAGGCTATGACAAGGGACAGCTTACCGAGCTGGATTCAGTGAACGTTATGACCGGTATCTACACCGGACGTTCCCCTAAAGACAAATTCATCGTTGATGATGCAAAGAGCCACGATACAGTATGGTGGACTTCCGAAGAGTATCCCAACGACAATCACCGTGCTACCCAGGAAGCATGGGATGCCTGCA
This sequence comes from uncultured Lachnospiraceae bacterium, assembly GCA_947169935.1. Taxonomy (GTDB): domain Bacteria; phylum Bacillota; class Clostridia; order Lachnospirales; family Lachnospiraceae; genus NK4A136. The sequence goes on along the minus strand of CAMVRS010000250.1, from coordinate 4,261 downwards.
AGAAACTGGCAGTTGAGGAGCTTTCAGGTAAGAAGCTTTATGTAGTAGATGCATTCTGCGGTGCTAACAAGGACACCAGAATGGCAGTTCGTTTCATCATGGAAGTAGCTTGGCAGGCACATTTCGTAGAGAATATGTTCATCAAGCCCAGCGCAGAAGAGCTTGCAAACTTCGAGCCTAACTTCGTAGTTTACACCGCTTCCAAGGCTAAGGTAGAGAATTACAAGGAGCTGGGTCTTAACAGCGAGACCGCAGTTCTGTTCAACGTTACAAGCCGTGAGCAGGTTATCCTGAACACCTGGTACGGCGGTGAGATGAAGAAAGGTATGTTCTCAATGATGAACTACTTCCTTCCTCTTGACGGCATGGCTTCCATGCACTGCTCCGCAAACACCGATATGGAAGGTAAGCACACCGCTATCTTCTTCGGTCTGTCCGGAACAGGTAAGACCACCCTTTCAACCGATCCTAAGAGACTCCTCATCGGTGATGACGAGCACGGCTGGGATGACAACGGCGTATTCAACTTCGAGGGCGGCTGCTATGCAAAGGTTATCAACCTTTCCAAGGAGAACGAGCCTGACATCTACGGCGCTATCAAGAGAGATGCTCTTCTTGAGAACGTTACCGTTGATGAGGCAGGTAAGATCGATTTCGCTGATAAGAGCGTAACCGAGAATACCCGTGTTTCTTATCCTATCGAGCACATCAAGAACATCGCTAAGAATGTAAACGGCATTTCTTCAGGCCCTGCAGCAGAGAACGTAATCTTCCTTTCTGCAGATGCATTCGGAGTACTGCCTCCCGTTTCCATCCTTACTCCCGAGCAGTGCCAGTACTACTTCCTGAGCGGTTTCACCGCTAAGCTGGCAGGTACAGAGCGCGGTATCACCGAGCCTACACCTACCTTCTCAGCTTGCTTCGGCCAGGCATTCCTTGAGCTGCATCCTACCAAGTACGGCGAGGAGCTGGTTAAGAAGATGCAGAAGAGCGGAGCTAAGGCTTACCTTGTAAATACCGGCTGGAACGGAACCGGCAAGCGTATCTCCATTCCTGATACCCGTGGTATCATCGATGCTATCCTCAGCGGAGATATCAAGAAGGCTCCTACCAAGAAGATCCCCATCTTCGATTTCGAAGTTCCTACCGAGCTTCCCGGCGTTAACACCGGTATCCTTGATCCCAGAGATACCTATGCTGATGCTTCCGAGTGGGAGACCAAGGCTAAGGATCTGGCTGCAAGATTCCAGAAGAACTTCAAGAAGTATGAGACCAACGAGGCAGGCAAGGCACTTGTTGCTGCAGGCCCTCAGCTGTAATTCATACGGAATAAAAGGAAACAACAAGGGGCGTGGCCGAAAGGCTGCGCCCTTTTCATATTAAGGTGAATATGATATACTTTGTAGCGGAGTTTATGAAAAGATTCTTCGTCTTGTGACTTTCCTGAGCGAAGCGAAGGATCTTGAAAGAGTAGAGGAGGAAACAGAATAATGGGCTTAACATTCAGGAAAAGCATCAGTTTATGCAAGGGGGTAAAGCTCAATCTGGGCAAGAAGAGCGCGTCCATCAGCGTAGGACGCAAGGGCATACACCAGAGTTTTTCCACAACAGGAAAGACGACCACATCGCTGTCCATACCGGGAACAGGCGTGGGTTATACCAAGAGCTTTAACTTAAAGAAGGGCTTCAAGAACCTTTTCAGCAAGGACAAAGATAAGGACAAGAAGGAAGATAAGAAAGAGGAAAAGAAAGGCAAGACTTCTGCAGCAAAGGCAGAACCCAAGGGCCTTAGCGAGGCAGAGATCAAAGAGAATAAGGAAACTTATGATTCCTATATCGAGCAGATAACCCTGATGCGCGCCATCCACAAACAGGCGGATGAGCCTATCGACTGGGAGGAAGTGTTAAGCAGACCGGAGCCCGCAAGCAGCGGACTCAGCAGTCTCCGTCCCGAGACCAAGAAGGAGCATGAGGAGTGGCAGGAACTGCATGACGCCGCGGAGAAAGTGCTGGCCGGGGATATCGATACTTATCTGGCGCTGATAGATGAGCTGCGCCCCTTTGATGATATACTGGAATACGGCAGCGATTTCGAAGTGGGAACCGACGATCCTTCATATCTGGAGGTGGAATTCCATGTGAAGAGTGATGAAGTGGTGCCTGACCGTGAGCTGATACTGGACGACAAGGGGCAGCTTAAGGAGAAGGATCTGTCGAAGACCGCATATTATGATATGCTGCAGGATTATGTATGCAGCTGTATGCTGAGGGTGGCAAGGGACAGCTTTGCGCTGCTTCCCATACAGCGTGTGGTGATACACGCCGTGGATAAGGCGCTCAATACTGCGACGGGCAGGGAAGAGGAGAATACCATAGTTTCCGTATCCGTGGGCCGCAGCCAGCTGGAGGGCGTAGACTTTGACCGTCTGGATCCTTCGGATGCGCTGAGCGCTTTCCCCATAAAGATGGACTTTAAGAAGACCAAGGGCTTTGCGCCTGTGGAGCGTATAGGGTGAATAACGAGGAAGATAAGCATAAAAACGCCAGGCGTCTGATAGCGCTTGGCGTATTATTTGGTTTTATCGCGGTTATGGTCATTGTCTTTATCCGCGTGGGCAAGCCGCTGATAGAGCTGGTGACCGATCCGCAGCGGTTCAAGGACTGGCTGGAAGGCTACGGCGCCCTTTCAAAAGGCGTGTTTGCCGGGATAATGGCGCTGCAGGTGATAGTGGCAGTGATACCGGCAGGACCGTTCCAGGTGGCAGGCGGTTATGCATTCGGCGCTTTCTGGGGGACGATGCTTAGCATAGCGGGTAACGGCCTGGGAAGCATGCTGGTATATTTTATGGTTAAGCTTTTCGGCAGCAGGGCGATAGGGCTGTTTGTTGCGCCGGAGCAGATCGATAAGCTTAAGCATATACTGGATGCACCCAAATGGAAGATCCTCTTTGTGGTGATCTTTATGATACCCGGATCACCGAAGGATGTGCTGACCTATCTTACGGGAATAAGCGAATTGAAGCCTCTCAGCGTGCTGCTGTTGACTACGCTGGGGCGTCTGCCTGCGATAATTGCTTCCTGTCTGGGAGGCGCAGCCATCAGCGAAGCGAGTTACGGCAAAGCTGCGATATTCTTTGGGATACTTGCGGTGATCAGTGTAACGGGAGCTGTTATATACAGAAAACTGAGCCGTAAAGATAAGAAGGAAGATACGGAAAAAACTTGAAAAGTTAAGATAAAGAGACTATACTTTAAAAAGTTATTAAAACAAAATAAGGAGGCTTGTTATGAAGAAATTTATGCAGGAATTTAAGGAATTTGCACTTAAAGGTAACGTGATGGACATGGCTATCGGTGTTATCATCGGTGCTGCATTCGGTAACATCGTGACCGCGCTGACCAACAGTTTCATCAATCCTCTGATCCAGGCGTGCACAGGCGGCGTTACCAAGGATGAGAACGGCGTTATGCAGGTAGTGGGCGGATCATTTACCGTAAATGGTGCAGAATTTACATATGGTGCATTTATATCAGCAGTTATCAACTTCCTGATCATCGCACTGATCCTTTTCATAATGCTCAAGGCTATCAACGGCGCTACCGAAAAGGCTAAGGCAATGGCTAAGAAGAAGGAAGAGGAAGAAGCAGCTAAGCCTGCTGAGGATCCCGCAGACATCAAGCTTCTCAAGGAAATGGTAGCTATACTTAAGGAGCAGAATCCCGAAGCAGCAAAGAAGGCAGAGGATAAGCTTAAGAAAGAAGCTGAGGCTAAGAAATAAGAAGCACTTTATGTGGTATGTAATGCAGACGGTCAGCGGCACCGAGGCGGAACTTAAGGAACAGCTGCTGGCCAGGATCGACAGAGAAATATGTAAGGATTGTATTATTCCTTTATTTGAGGATGTATGGCGCCGGGGAGGAGTAGGGCATATAAACATGCGCAGGCTTTTTCCCGGCTATGTTTTTATTGATACGGACGATCCGGGGGAGATATACAGGCAGCAGAAGAAGATACAGCGCTTTACCAGGCTGCTCTCCATGCCCGGAGAAGACGGGGAGAAGCTTTTCTATCCGGTGGAAGCGGATGAGGAAGCTTTCCTTAAGAGCCTGCTGGAAGATGGCGTGATGCATGTGAGCTACATACGCATGAACAAAGGCGGCAGGATCGAAACCATAAAAGGGCCGCTGGCGGAGCATGCGGCAAATATCGTTAAACTGGATATACCCCACAGGCGCGCGATAGTTGAAAAGGAACTGTTCG
>CAMVRS010000249.1 GCA_947169935.1 uncultured Lachnospiraceae bacterium | reverse complement strand
AACAGTAAGATACTTATAGGAAATATTCTGGGAAAAGGCGGCTACGGCATAACCTATATCGGTTATGATATGCTGCTTGAATATCCTGTTGCCGTAAAGGAATTCTTCCCTGATGAAATGGTCGACCGTGCCGATGACGGCAAGACGGTCCTGGTTCTTGATGAGGTCAATGCTGAGGAATACGAGAAGGAGACAAAGGCTTATCTGCGCGAGGCACGTATTCTTGCAGAGTTCTCCAAATTCCCCGGTATCGTGGCCATAAAGGATCTTTTTTATGAGAATAATACAGGTTATCTTATCATGGAATATCTCCAGAGCGGTAACCTGCGTAAATATATCGACGATCAGGGCGGATGGCTTTCGGTAGAGGAATCACTTAGCCTGATGGAGCCTGTTATAAGCATACTGGGCAAACTTCATAAGTCCGGTCTGCTTCATCGTGATATCAGCCCCGATAACATAATGATGGATGAGGACGGCAGCATCAAGCTCATCGACTTTGGCGGATCCAGAAAGATGGGCGTTGCCAACCAGCAGGTATTCCTTGGAAAGTGGGGCTTTGCGCCTCTTGAGCAGATGCTGTCCAAGCTTTCCGAGCAGGGACCCTGGACGGATATCTACGGCATATGCGCTACGCTTTACTGTATGATGACAGGTGATGTGCCCCAGTCTTCTTATGAGCGTAACGAAAAAGACGAGCTGGTGGATCTGGCAAATTATACCATCCAGATAGATAAGAAGCTGGCAAAGGCCATTATGAAAGGCCTTTCCATGAGACCCAGGGACAGACAGCAGAGCATTGAAGAGCTGTACAAGGATCTTTATGGTATCTCTCCCGATGAGAAGAGCGTGCCCATCGTTTCTTCAGATAACGGAAACCGTATTTTGAAGGACCGTAACGAAAGGGTATGGTTCGGTGAGTATCCCATGAACGAGATCACCGGAGCCCAGCTTACTTCCGATATCGTTTATGCCGAATATGACGACGATAATATCGCTACTGTCAACGGTGAAAGATATTTAAGACTTCCCGTTATGAAGACAAAGGGCACGGATTCAACCGATATTTTCATTCTGCGCCGTAATGTGGTTAAGGAGGAAGAAGAGATATCGGGTTACCGTTACTTCAAGTTCAATATGCTTTCCTGGCGTATCGTTCAGAACAGGGCGGGAAGGGTAACCCTGCAGTCGGAATACATAATAGAATATCGTGCTTTTGATAAAAAGAAATACCTTGATATGACCGACCGCGAGATCTCAAAGATCCGCAGTGGTATATATTGGGAAGAGAGCGAGATAAGGGCATGGCTCAATTCCCGCTTTATTAAGAAAGCGTTTAAGGAAGAGGAGAGGGGCTTCCTTAATGTTACCAAGATAAATACCCCCATCTCCGCATTCTCTGACAGGACCACTTATGATAAGGTCTATCTCCCTTCCATAGAGGAGATACGTCAGGGCTTTGATATCGACTTTACGCTTTCAAGGGGACTTAACAAAGCAAGGACGGTTGTTGAGGCATCACCCTGTTCACAGTATGTGGCTGCTTTGGCAGACAGGGTGCTGTCGCATTCCAGTTTTGGTCTGCGTTCCAGAGGACATATCGACGGAAAGGATTCATACAAGTGTGCAGAGAACTATGAAGGCCACGCTTTGGTGGATGATCATCTTACATTGTGGAAACTCAATGAAGAGATGGGCATCAGGCCGGTTATCTGTGTGAATGCTTCGGACATCGAGGAAATGAATTAGGGGGAACGGGGATCAATATGCGTACTTTTGTCGTAAGTGACATTCATGGTCATTACGAAACCTTCATGAAGCTCCTTCGGCTGATCGATTTTAAGCCCGAGGATATCATGTACATAGACGGCGACGTGATAGACCGTGGTAAGGACGGCATAAAACTGATACAGTACATCATGAAGCAGGAGAACATGGAAATGTTCCTCGGCAATCATGAGATGATGATGTTAAGGGCTATAGAATACGAGCGGGATCTTAAGCTTGGAAAGATAGACCCCAGGCGTGATGAGGAACATCTGACGCCCTATGAGCTCTGGACACATCCGGCTAACGGAGGTGAGGATACCTTCGCGGATTTCTATCGCTTAAGCGTGGAAGAGCAGGATGAGATCGAGAAGTATCTTAAGAGCTTAAGGCTCATCAAGCGTATCGAGGTGGGCGGCGTCAAGTACCATATCTCTCATTCCTATTCGATAAACCGTAGATTTGGCAAGGAGCTTTTCTTAAGGAATGCGGATCCCGTTGAGGCAGAGACCATTGTCTGGGAATCCATATTTGACCGTATGGGCGATCCCTATGATAAGAAGGAAAAATGTCCTTTCCAGTACAAGAGGGATCATTACATAGTCGGACATATCTTTACCCAGAGACTGAATCATCTGGATGATCTGGGAAGAGGTATGATATTTATCAGCGAAAAATACAGGGGCTGTTATGTAATAGACATGGATTGCGGCATGGCCATCAATTCACGTTCCAGCCGTCTGGGCTGTCTGCAGCTCGAGACCATGGAAGAATTCTATGTAGCCCTTATGGATAATGAATGAGGCATAGATGGATCTTTTTTCTGATATAGCACAGGCCGAGATCGATAAGATGCTGAAATGCTCCAGAGCTGTGAGCAGGAGATTGTCTGCAGGCGAATACATCTTCCGTCAGGGAGACGTGCCGCAGATGATTTTTTTATTGCAGGAAGGCGAGATGGCTCTGGTTAAGGATTTTGCGTCGGGTAAGCGGAATCTCCTCTATACGGTCATGTCCGGGGATGTCTTTGGAGAAGCTTTTCTTTTTGCGGGACAGTCCCATTACTGGTATGATGCCGTGGCAATGAAGGACAGCAGGGTGCTGCAGATCCCCTGGAAGTTTTTCTATGGCTTTTGCGAGAACGCCTGCGGCCATCATCAGATGATCACCAGGAATCTTCTTGAGATCCTGGCGGGAAGAAATTTCTCCATGACCAAAAAGCTGCATCTCTTAAGCTCTACATCCCTTAAGGAAAAGCTGGCCATATATTTCCTTGAGAATGCGGATTCAAAAGGGATCGTAAAACTCTCGATGAACCGTGAGAATTTCGCGGATTTCCTGGGTGTGGCCAGACCTTCCCTTTCCCGTGAGCTTATGAACATGCAGAAGGAAGGCCTTATCGAAGTGGATAAGGAAGAGATACGCATTCTTGACAGGGATGCGATAGAGAGTTTCTATTGATCTTATAATTCCGGGGGTATGCATTTAGCAATCCTTAGTATAATCTTTTTTATTTAGTTCCTATTTTCAAATCTGTGCCCGATGTGAAAAAGGGGCTGCGGCGGTAAAAGGAGAGAAAAGCCGGAAAAATACCGCCACTTATTGCCAAAATTAATGAAAAACAATGAAATGTGGCAGTAAAAGGATAGAAAGGCCTGAAAAATACCGCCGGGAGTTGCCGGAATAAGCGAAAAATATAGGATTATGGCAGTAAAATGAAGGAGAATACAGAAAATTACCGCCGGGAGAATTTGAAAAATGGATGAACGCATAAGAAAACAGCTTGATTTTTCATTGGAGATAGACAAAGAAAAGAATATATTCCGCCAGACAAGTCTTTCCGGAAAAGGAAGAAAAGAGAATGATGCGGAACATGCCTGGCATATGGCAATCATGGCATATCTTTTGCGCGAATACTCCAATGAAGAAATAGACATAACGAAGACTATGCTGATGTGCCTGATCCATGACATCGTAGAGATCGATGCCGGCGATACTTATGCTTATGACGAGGAAGGAAAAAAGACCCAGAAGGAACGTGAGGATGCGGCGAAAGAAAGGATCTTTTCACTGCTTCCCGGAGATCAGAAACAGGAACTGACGGAGCTCTTTGATGAATTTGAAGAAGGAAAGACAGCAGAGTCCAGGTTTGCCCATGCAATGGATAACATTCAGCCGCTGATGCTGAATGACAGTAACGACGGAATGGACTGGAGGGAACACAATGCTTCGGCAAAGGCTGTTTACGGAAGGCATGCAATGACGAAGCTTGGTTCCGAAAAGATATACGAGATAACGGATCAGATTTTAAAGAAGCATATAGAAAGAGGAAATCTGACTTAAATAAAAAATACTGCACGTAACAATTGTTACGGACTCCCGCGCTCCGGGATGTTATTATATGGCTGTAAAGAGGAAAAGGCCCGCGGGCCATAACATAACATCAGACAAAAAGGAGGAGAAAAAAATGGGAGCATCAAGCGCACAGGTAAACAATCTGGTATCACTTCTGGATGGATACGCAACTAAGGGCGGCCATCACCTTAATGTAAACGTACTTAACAGGGAAATGCTTCTGGACGCACAGGCACATCCCGAGAATTACCCCCAGCTCACGATCAGGGTATCCGGCTATGCAGTTAACTTCATCAAGCTCACCCCCGAGCAGCAGGCGGATGTTATCAGCAGAACTTTCCACGAAGCGATCTGATATAGCTACAAGTCGTGCACAAGGACAATTAAAACCACTGCCGGATGCTTGCATCCGGGCAGTGGTTTTTGATTGGCCTTGTATTCGGCGCCAGCCGAACATCTGGCGAAAACTGCGAAGCAGGTTTTGACAGATGGCACGACTTGAAGGGGCCAGCTAACCGGCGCCAGCCGAACATCTGGCGAAAACTGCGAAGCAGGTTTTGACAGATGGCACGACTTGAAGGGGCCAGCTAACCGGCGCCAGCCGAACATCTGGCGAAAACTGCGAAGCAGGTTTTGACAGATGGCAC
>CAMVRS010000248.1 GCA_947169935.1 uncultured Lachnospiraceae bacterium | reverse complement strand
ATATTGAAACCTGAGCGGCTCTTCTTGAATTCATCAGTAAGTTCGAAGAAAAGATCTTTTGATTTATATTCCCGTTTAAAGAATGGAGTGAAGAGCACGTCCCACTGGGGCAGGTATAAGGACTTCTTGCGGGTATAGCAGTTGGAAGCGGTAGCCTGGACCCTGTGTTCTTTATCTACAAAGCCTGCAATAGCTTTATGCATGGCAGTATCTTCTGCGGGAAGATAATAATAATCCTTGTAGTTGGAATAGAAATATTTGAGTTCCTCTTCGTAAAGAGGGACTTTGAGTGATCCGTCAACGCCTTCGCCGGAGAAATAGCAGCCAAGAGAACGGAAGGATACAGCCTTGGGAAGCGGTGCAAGGAAACGGAGTTTCATTATAACTTCCTGGCCGCGCTTTTTATTTACATCACGGAAATAATTTGCGTGTACTTTCATGACGCGCACGGGCTTTAGGAAGATATCGGGATATGCCAGCATATCCACGACGTGGAGCATACCGCGCAGATCGTCTGCATTATGCTGCAAAAGCTCGGCTTCGATAGAAGGATCTTTCTCGCAGACATAATCATGATAGCGGCTGATGAGTTCACCGCCGGTATAGGGATCATCGCGCTCTATGCCCAGGAATTCCTCAATGGTCTTCTGCTTAAGATCGGGAAGCCCCAGGATATCCTTATAACCCTGAATACGTCGGTAGATATCAACGCCGGTAAAAGCCGAAAAATCATAAGGCGTGGAATACTGAGCCGCTTTCTGCTCAAGGTAAGGCAGATCGAAACGGTTGCCGTTAAAGTGTATAAGGAATTTATAATTGTGGGCAAATTCAAAGAAAGCGGTCAGGAGCTGCAATTCTTCATCATAATTTTCGGCAAGCCACTGGATGTAATTCCAGCTTTCGTCCTTATAAAATACGCAGCCGACCATATAAAGGCTTGAGTTTTTTGCGCTTAAGCCCGTAGTCTCTATATCGAGAAAAAGAACGTCTTCTAACGTTTCTCCTTCAGGTAAAAGCCCTTCAAGAGGATATGAAGGAGTAATATCAAGAGCGGATGTGATGCTTTTCATATCAGATATCCTTTCGTGATCATTCTCATAATATGATATCATAAATCGATGAAATTTCAACCAAAACCATCATTGTGCGAGGATAATATGAGATCATAGAATTCATGTCATCCTGAGCGCAGCGAAGGATCTTTTTGTGGAATTAATATCAGAAATATGTTAATATACACATGTTATCAAGAACAGGAGAAACGATAAATGTCCTTATTAACTTTTAAAGGCGGTATACATCCTTACGACGGAAAGGAACTTTCGAAGGATAAGCCTATAAAAGATATTGATCCCGGAACCGAGCTGGTATATCCGCTGAGCCAGCACATCGGAGCCCCGGCTAAGGCCATTGTGGAAAAGGGACAGCATGTGCTCTGCGGCGAATGTTTAGCGGAGGCAGGCGGTTTCGTTTCGGCACCTGTATATTCATCCGTATCCGGAACAGTCAAAAATATCGAAAAACGCCGCACCATTACAGGTGATATGGCGGACTGCATAATCATAGAAAACGACGAAAAATACGAGAAGGCAGATCCCATCACGGATAAGCCTTATGAAGATATGAGCCGTGATGAAGTGATAGCGGCCATTCAGAAGGCAGGTATCGTGGGTATGGGCGGTGCAGGCTTCCCTACACACGTGAAGCTATCGCCTAAAGAACCGGATAAGATAGATACTATAATAGTCAACTGCGCCGAATGCGAGCCTTATCTTACCAGTGACTACAGAAAGATGCTGGAAGAGCCGGAGAGGCTTATAGGCGGACTGCAGATAGAAGTTGGCCTGTTTAAAAATGCAAGAGGAGTGCTGGCTGTTGAGGACAATAAGCCGGATTGTATCAAGCTGCTTAAGGAAAAGACAAAAGATATACCGAATATCTCTGTAGCTGCATTAAAGACCAAGTATCCCCAGGGATCGGAGCGGCAGCTTATATATGCTGTAACTAAAAGGGCCATCAATTCAAAGATGCTGCCGGCCGACGCCGGATGCATAGTGAATAATGTTGATACCGTGATCGCCATCAACAATGCCGTACGTGAGGGGGAACCGCTTATGTACAGGATCGTTACCGTGACCGGTGATGCGATAGCAGATCCCCGTAATTTCAGGGTGCGTACCGGCACGAATTATAAGGATCTGATAGAAGCGGCCGGCGGTTTTAAATGCGAAGCAAAGAAGATAATATCCGGCGGTCCCATGATGGGGTTTGCGCTCTTTAATCCGGATGTGCCGGTTACCAAAACCTCATCGGCGCTGCTATGCATGAGCGAAGATGAAGCGGCTAAATGGGAACCTTCTGCCTGCATCAACTGCGGGCGCTGCGTGGATGTATGCCCTTCAAGGCTGATACCTTCGCATCTGGCGGATCACGCCCTGCATTATAACGAAGAAGAATTTCTGAATCTGAACGGCCTGGAATGTGTTGAATGCGGAAGCTGCTCCTATGTATGTCCTGCAAAGAGGCAGCTGGCACAGGCGATAAAGAGCATGCGCCGCATGCAGCTGGCAAAACGGAAAAAGTGAGATCATGGAAAACGAAGTAAAAGATAAAAAACAGAATAAAGAAGAGCCTGTCAAAACTCTTCCCTCAGTAAGCTCCACGCCTCATGTGCGTGACAAGTCCACTACAACGAATATCATGGGCTGCGTGATACTTGCGCTTTTGCCCGCGACGGGAGTGGGCATATGCAACTTTGGCCCGGCAGCTATCCTTGTGACAGCCTTATGTATCGGATGCTGTGTATTTTTTGAATGGGCTTTTGAAAAGATCTGCAAGCGCAAAAATACCATCGGTGACCTGTCTGCAGTGCTTACAGGGCTTTTGCTGGCGTTAAACCTTCCGGTTTCCGTTCCCTGGTATATACCTGTGATCGGAAGCTTTGTGGCGATAGTGGTAGTCAAACAGCTTTTTGGCGGCCTGGGGCAGAACTTCATGAACCCTGCGCTGGGAGCCAGATGCTTTCTTATGCTGAGCTTTTCCAGATATATGACTGATTTTTCTTACAGGCCGGGCTGGGTCGGAGCAGATGTTATAAGCTCCGCCACGCCGCTTGCGGATGTGAAAGGCGGCGCAAGCTTTTCGATAGCTTCAATGCTCCTTGGAAACGAAGCGGGAACCATCGGCGAGACTTCGGCGCTGGCTCTGATAATAGGCGGTATCTTCCTTCTTTGCATGGGCATCATTACCTGGCATCTTACCGGTATGTATCTTCTGAGCCTGGTCGTATTTGTTATTATTTTCGGCGGGCATGGTTTTGATATAAATTATATCGCTGCACATCTCTTTGGCGGCGGACTCATGCTGGGGGCATTCTTTATGGCTACCGATTATGTTACGCGTCCCATAACAAGGAAAGGGCAGATAATATATGGAATCTTCCTGGGATGCCTTACCGGTATATTCCGTATCTTCGGCCCCGGCGCCGAAGGCGTATCCTATGCGATAATCATAGGAAATCTTATAGTACCGCTGATAGAGAAGATAACAGTACCTAAACATTTTGGGTATAAAAAGCCAGCGTCATCCTGAGCGCACATTAAAATGCGTGTCATCCTGAGCGCACATTAAAATGCGTGTCATCCTGAGCGCAGCGAAGGATCTTTTAAACGAAAGGTTTATTAATGAAAACTATTATAAAAGATGCTCTAATACTCTTTGCGATAACTGCCATAGCGGGAATACTGCTGGCAGTAGTGAACGAAGTTACGAAAAAACCGATAGAGGAAGGCAAGAAGGCTGCAGTGGAAGCGGCTTGCCGTGAAGTATTCCCGGAGGCAGATCATTTTACGCAAGGCTCAGATCCCGGGAGCATACCGGAATATCAGGATTTCCTGCTTAAGTATCCTAAGAATTCCGTAGATGAGACCTATACCGCTCATGCCGCAGACGGTTCTCCTCTTGGTTTTGTGTTTAATCTTACTACAAAAGAAGGATACGGCGGAGATATACGCTTTTCTATGGGTATAGATTTTGAAGGTACTATTAAGGGTGTTGCGATACTTGAGACTTCAGAAACACCGGGACTTGGAATGCAGGCCGGAGAAGTGCTTACACCCCAATTTAAAGACAGAAAAGCCGAAAGTTTTGTTTATGTAAAAGGCGGCGGTGCTTCTGCGGAAAACGAAGTGGATGCTATTTCATCGGCAACAATTACAACAAAGGCGTTTGTTAATGGTATAAACGCCGGTCTTGATTACTATAGAATGGTATATGGTGACATTACAGCGGATTCATTCCGTGATACATGGCAGAGTGAATAATAAAAAAGATTCTTCGGGCATACGCCATCAGAATGACAGGGTTTAGTGTCATCCTGAGCGAAGCGAAGGATCTTGAAAGAGTACATAAAGAAATGGACAACATGAAAGAGAAAAAACAAAATCCGTTCATTAATGGCCTTATAACAGAAAACCCCACCTTCGTGCTGATGCTGGGCATGTGCCCGACACTGGCTGTTACAACTTCGGCCATTAACGGCCTGGGTATGGGGCTTACAACGACTGTGGTGCTGACACTCAGCAACATCATCATATCGGCGCTGAGAAAGGTGATACCGGATAAGGTGCGTATACCGGCTTTTATCGTTATTATCGCATCTTTCGTTACCATAGTCGGACAGTTTCTGGAAGCGTATCTTCCGGCGCTCAATTCGGCGCTGGGTATGTTTATCCCGCTGATCGTTGTTAACTGTATCATACTTGGCCGCGCGGAAGCTTTTGCATCTAAGAACGGCGTTATAGCATCGGCACTGGATGGTCTGGGCATGGGACTTGGTTTCAGCCTGGCGCTGACGC
>CAMVRS010000247.1 GCA_947169935.1 uncultured Lachnospiraceae bacterium | reverse complement strand
GTTATAATGCTTTTTTCTTCGGCAATAAGATATACACTGCACCGATAGAGGTGGTCAAAAGCAGGAGCGAGGGGAATATCCGCGTTGTGGATATCAAGCTTACAGGTACGCTGGAAAAATATGAGCGTCGTGCACATTACAGGCTGGAGACTTCCATACCTCTTCGTTATCTGGTGCTCACTGCAGAGAACGCAAACGATTTCCGTGAAGCTACAAAGAACGGAACACTGCTCAGGATGGCCGGTTTCCGGACCGGTACAACGCTGGATATCAGCGGCGGCGGAGTGCGCTTTACATCTAAAGATGAGATACCCAAAGGGGCAATGGTCATCACCCATCTGGTGGCGGAAACACCCGGAGGGGATAAGAAAAACTATATTTTCCTGGGAAAAGTAATACGCACAGGTCTTTTTAAAGATCAGCGCGGGGTCTACGACCACAGTATGCAGTTCGTTGACCTGAAGCAGGAAGCCAGGGAAGAATTCGTCCGTTTCATCTTCGAACTAGAGAGAGAGAAGCTAAAGAAAATGAGCGGTCTTCAGTAAGAGAAAACCACAAGATATAGTGATTTTTTTGAAAAAAATTGTGTTTATCTCTTGCAAAGTGCTGTAAATAGTGGTATTCTTTCAATTGGCAGTAGTTAAAGTGCCGTAAATCAAACATTTTGAGAGGAGAGAAAGATGAACAAGGCAGAATTAGTTGAAGCTATCGTAAAGCAGACTAAGCTTTCCAAGAAGGATGCCGAAGGCGCTCTTAACGCATTTACAGACATCGTTAAGAAAGAGCTGGCTAACAAGAAGGGTGACCGCAAGGTTCAGCTTGTTGGCTTCGGTACTTTCGAAGTAGCTGAGAGAAAGGCACGCACCGGCCGTAATCCTTCTACCGGCGAGACCATCAAGATCAAGGCTTCCAAGGCACCCAGATTCAAAGCCGGCAAGGCTTTCAAGGATGCTGTTAACGGAGCTAAGAAGTCCAAATAATCTTTAATAAAAAATGTTTGAGCAAAGGCGCACCTTCAAAAGAGGAGCGCCTTTTTGTTATATATGCTGTAAAGGGTTTACATAATTTGGGATTTGTTCACAAATTGTTCACTGGAATTCCCCCTCTTTTTTTGATAAAATAAGTATGTGATTTTCTGTTCTTTATACCGGAAATGGAGGACTTATGCAGAAATATAATATCGGCGACCATGTAATGTACGGTGTTTCCGGAGCCTGTGAGATAGTGCAGATAGGACCGCTGGCATTTGGCGGCCCCGATAAGATCTATTATTCACTGAAACCGGTTTACGATTCCAGGGATACTATCTATGTTCCGATCACCAAGGAGGAAGAGATCTCCAGGAAAGTCATGGGCAAGAAAAAAGCTCAGGAGACTGTAAAACAGATCGAAAAGAGCAAGATGTCGGGACAGATGCCCGACCGCGAGACCTGCGATGTGATTCTTCAGAATGCCGACAGCGTTGAGGTAGCTAATCTTATCAGGCACTTAAGGAATGTGCGCGCCATCAACAAGAAGAACCATAAGAGCCTGAACATCACAGACGCAAAATATCTGACCTATGCGGAAAGAATTGTTAAAAGCGAACTCTCGGTGGCTCTTTCCATCACCATGGATGAATCTGAAGCTATGCTTAATGCAGCGCTTGGATAAATCCGTATTATCCTTTTATTTATCAGGGGTGCTTTGGCGCCCCTTTTTTACAGGAGGTTACTTAATAATGGACGACAAAAAACGCATGGAGGAACTGGTAGCCGTTCTTAACGAGGCTGCCGAGGCGTATTACGCGAAGGATATCGAGATTATGCCTAATGTGGAATACGACGCTCTTTATGATGAACTTGTGGCCCTGGAGGAAAAGACGGGAACGGTGCTGGCAGGCAGCCCTACGCTTAAGGTTGGCTATGAAGCCGTTGATTACCTGCCCAAGGAGCGGCATGCCTCACCCATGCTGTCGCTGGCAAAGACAAAGAGCAGGGAAGAATTATCTTCCTGGCTTGGCGATCAGGAGGGACTTTTATCCTGGAAAGAAGACGGACTCACGGTAGTTCTTACCTATCAGGGCGGAGAACTGAAAAAATGCGTTACCCGCGGCAACGGTGAAGTGGGCGAAGTGGTCACCGCCAATGCGAAGACCTTCATAAATCTGCCGCTGCATATAGCTTTTGACGGAGAGCTGGTTATACGCGGAGAAGCGGTTATAGGCTATAAGGATTTTGAGCGTATCAACGCCGGTATACCGGAGGAAGGCGCAAAGTATAAAAACCCCAGGAATCTCTGCAGCGGGTCGGTAAGACAGCTGGACAGCGCCGTAACCGCTAAAAGGAGCGTCAGGGTCATAGCCTTCCAGCTGGTTAGCGCAGAAGGGCGTGATTTCGGCAATTCCATGGAAAAGCAGTTCGAATTCCTTAAGGAGCTGGGCTTTACCGTTGTTGAATATGAAAGAGTCAACGCATCGAATGTGGTTGAAGCTGTAGGCGGTTTCGAAAAGCGTATCGAGAAGAATGATATACCTTCCGACGGTCTGGTACTGTCTTATGACGATCTGGCTTATGCGGCATCTCTGGGCCGCACAGCAAAGTTTCCCCGCGGAGCCATTGCTTTTAAGTGGGCTGATGAGATGGCAGAGACTACATTACGTGATGTTGAATGGAATACTTCCAGGACAGGGCTTATCAATCCCGTGGCGGTTTTTGATACAGTAGATCTGGAAGGGACGGAGGTCTCGAGGGCCAGCGTACACAATATAAGCATAATAAAGCAGCTTAAGCTGGGAATAGGCGATAAGATTCTGGTCTATAAGGCCAATATGATAATCCCCCAGATATCCCGGAACCTGACAGGCAGCGGCAGCCTTAAAATACCCGATACCTGCCCGGTATGCGGCGGCGAGGCACGTATCGAAAAGGATAATGATTCGGAGGTATTAAGGTGTGTGGCTCCCGGCTGTCCCGCAAAACAGTTAAAGGCTTATGTCCATTTTGTTGAACGTGATGCCATGAATATAGAGGGACTTTCGGAGGCTACGATAGAAAAGCTTATCGCCGCCGGTCTGATACATGAATTTGCCGATGTATATACGCTGGCTGAAAAGAGGGACGCGCTGCTCACGCTGGAAGGCTTTAAAGACAGGTCGGCAGACAAACTTATTGCAGCCATAGATAAAAGCAGGAATACCACCATGGCGCAGGTGCTGAATGCAGTGGGTATACCGGGCATAGGCCTGGCTAATGCAAAGCTGATCGCGGCGCATTTTGATGAAGACGCCGCAGCGCTTAAGAATGCGGATAAGAATGAGCTTTCGGCTATAGATAAAGTCGGGCCGGTTCTGGCAGAGGCTTTCTATGCATACATGCATGATGAGGAGAAGCTGCGTATATTTGACGATCTGCTTTCGAAGCTCAATATTGAAAAGACCGTAGTAGATGAGTCGGCGCAGACCCTTGCGGGTAAGACCTTTGTCATAACGGGATCTCTGGAGCATTTTGCAAACAGAAATGAACTTAAAGCGAAGATAGAAGCACTGGGCGGCAAAGTTGCCGGTTCTGTAAGCAAGAAGACAGAATGTCTGATCAATAATGATATAGCCTCCACGTCCGGAAAGAACAAGGAGGCTAAAGCGCTGGGTATCGAGATAATCTCCGAAGATGAGTTTATAAGCAGATATCTGTCCTGAGAAAAACTCTCAGGTCGTACTGCCTTCTTCCAGATCGTAAGGAGTAACCTGATATACATAATAGTTAAGCCAGTTGCTGTAGAGGATGTTGCAGTGCGATCTCCACTGCAGCAGCGGCTTTTTTGAAGGATCGTCATTGGGATAATAATTTACGGGGATATGAATTGGCAGACCCTTCGAAAGGTCGCGTTTATATTCGATGTCCAGGGTATAACGGTCATATTCGGGATGACCCATCAGGAAGATCTGACGGCCGTCGTGAGTCATGCACAGCAGTATGCCGGCGTCGTCGGATTCCGCCAGTACTTTAAGACGTTCCTCGCCATGCACATCCGTAACGGATACGGTGGTATGCCTGGAATGGGGAGCGCAGAAAACATCATCAAAACCGCGTACCAGGGGCGTGCGCCTGTGGATCACGTGATGATGGTAGATACCGAAGAGTTTTTCAGGCAGGGCTATCTTTTCTATACCGAAGTGGTGATAGAGAGCAGCCTGGGCACCCCAGCAGATATGAAGGGTTGATGTGACATGGCTCTTGGACCATTCCATTATCTCCACCATTTCGTCCCAGTAATCCACTTCTTCAAAAGGCATCTGTTCCACGGGAGCGCCGGTGATTATAAGACCGTCGAATTTATGGTTCTTTATCTCCGGAAAAGTGGTATAAAAGCTGTTGAGATGGTTGACCGAGGTGTTCTGTGAAACGTGGCTGGCGACCATCAGGAAAGTAACATCCACCTGCAGGGGAGTATTTGAAAAAGCGCGCAGGAGCTGAAGCTCTGTATCCTGCTTGATGGGCATCAGATTAAGAACACATACTTTAAGAGGACGGATGTCCTGGTGCATAGCCCGGTTTTCGTCCATTACGAATATATTTTCACTTTCAAGCTGCTCCTTTGCGGGCAGGTCGCTCTGTACACGTATAGGCATGATGAAAAACTCCTTTCGATTAGGTCCGGCCCGTTGGAAATAAATGCCGGATCGGGCGGACCATGATAGTATAGCACAATATAAAAACTCTTGCAAAGAAGTTGGAAAAATGAGAAAATATAATTTATGATACGAGATTATGCGCAGGCCTGTGCGGTGCTGGGCGTTAGTCCTGATGCCTCAAAGGATGTGATAAAAAAAGCATATTGGAATCTTTCGAAGCAGTTGCATCCGGATGCGCATCCGGATCAGAACGAGATGGTCAGGGAAGCCTATTTCC
>CAMVRS010000246.1 GCA_947169935.1 uncultured Lachnospiraceae bacterium | reverse complement strand
GATCGTCTACAGGGAACCACTTAAATATCACTGTCATGATGATCATTACCAGCATTATAGAAGCAAAGAACATTATATATCTGAGTACCATCGACATGCCCTTAATAAGTCCATCCGTAAGAAACAGTACCTGGGATACGGTAATGAAAACGGCAAGCAGCAATAACTGCAGCAGAGTCGGTATACCCAGCGCCGCATCCTTAAAACTGAACAGGGTCGAATATTCATCCGCTCCGTTTCCTATCAACAGTGAGAATACTATAAAGATAGCCACGATTACTCCGTAGGTAGCAAACAACTGGCTTATATAATTAAATACGGTCTTTTTCTCTTCCATTACTTTAACCCCAGCTTTCTTCTCAGATCATCGGAATACATGCGTGATACTACGATCTGTTCGCCATTGACCAGGCTGATGCGGATCTTCCTGTTGATATCGGCTTTCAGGCTTTTTATCTTTCTGAGATTCACTATACTCTGCTTGCTGATGCGCAGAAAATCCCTTTCCAGAAGCTCCTGCTCTATCTCATAGAGTTTAAGCTCGGATTCGTAGGTATCTTCTTCCGTATAGACAAAGGTCTTCCTGTCAACACCTTCGATATAAAGGATCTTTTCAATATCAAGCAGATAGGTTTCGTCATCCTTTTTTACACCTATCTGCATATCGATCATACGCATAAGGGCAACCGTCTTTTCCACCTCACGTGAAAGACGTGGTGCCTTTATGATAACGGTAGTATCTGTGTATTTGTCGTCGATGTCTATCTCGATCTTCATCTATTCCAGTCCCTTTTTCCTGAAGGCAATAAAGAAGAGTATCACAGCCAGCGCTGCATTTAATGCCAGTATTATAACACTTTCTTTTCCTGCATTGCAAAATGACATATCGTTCAGGAAATTCCTTATCTGCTGGGTATAGAAGATCTTTGAAAAGCTGCGGATATTCTCATTAAACATAGCCAGCATGGGTGCAAAAGAAAGTATCATCATAACAGGCATGTATATGGATGTAGCCACCATCTGGTTCTTTGCAAATATGCCTATACATGCTCCGGCCAGAACCGATACGGCAAATCCCGTTCCCATGACCAGCATATAAAATGGTATCTCACTGCTCTTAAAACCTGCAGCCATTACGCCGGCTCCTGCCATGCATATCAGCCAGACATATACGCCCACTCCCATAAGGTATTCAACTGGTTTTACATTTGCCATCATAAGCACCCGTAATGTATTCTTCTCTTTTTCCTCGGATATGATGGCCGCCATGGATGTAAGCGGCGCCATGCCCATATACATTACAGAAAAAAGCTTTGTAAAGAACAGTTCCGGCATTCCCTCCATTTTTACGGTGTTTTCCATTATCAGAGTCATGACGGGAAAAAGTATGAACTGTATCAGAACAGTCTTATTCTTTAAAGTATCCGTTAACTGCTTTTTAAATATTATCATGCTATTTCTCATTCTCTTCGCCCTCCTCAAGCTTTCTTCCCGTGAGTTCCAAAAATACGGTTTCCAGATCAGGTTCCGATGAATGTATGGTCTCTATCTTCCCTTCCTTCATCAGCCTGCATATCTCATCTGCAGAATCCGCGCCTTGTTTCAGTTCCTCATCTTTTCCGGAAGACAGATGGAGCATTATCTTTTTCTGATGGTTATATTTCCTGCAGATATCTTCCGGCGCGCCGCTTTCAACTATCTTTCCTTCGTTTAGCAGTGCCACCCGGTCGCACAGTGACGCCGCCTCTTCCATATTGTGTGTAGTAAGGAATATGGTGCAGCCTTCCTTTTTCTTATCAAGGATTATCCTGTGTATCTGCCTCATGGTCTGCGGATCCAGGCCGCTTGTAGGCTCATCCAGAAACAGTATCTTAGGAGAATGCATGAAAACCCTTGCCAGACACAGCCGTGCCCGCATACCTTTTGAGAGATTGGCTGCCGGAGTGCGTAATGCCTCCGCCAGGCCCACCTGCTCCAGAGTTTCTTTTATCCTGCTCCCGGAAACGCCGTAGATACCGGCAAAGACTTTCAGATTATCCGCACATGAGAATCTTTCGTATACTCCGAACTGATCCATCATTATCCCGATCTTCTTTTTATCATCACCATTCAGGGCTTTTACATCTTTATCAAGAACCGTGACACTTCCGCGTTCAAAACCCAGCTGCCCGGTAAGTATCTTTATCAGCGTGGTCTTACCTGCTCCCGAAGGCCCCAGCAGGCCAAAGATATGTCCGTCGGGAATATCGATATTTACGCCCGAAAGGACTTCTTTACCGGCAAAATTCTTATAAACATTAAGGCATTGAATCATAACGCACCTCCTTTATCTGCTTGTTAAAGCAAACATATCAGAGGTATGCATTACTATCAATGCCTTCATACGTAAGTTGCCGGAATCGGCACATCAGTTGCCGGAAAGGGCTTAATCGATGTACTCTCCGTTAAAGTAATACTCTTCTAATACATCTTTAGTTTTGGCGTCAATTCTGATCCGGCTGTATTCATTTATCATAAAATAATAATACAGCTCGTCCTTTATCGCATCGTACTCCGGATGATAGATCACATATATTTTATCATCCCGGTCCATATACAATTGGGATTTATGCTGCCATGCCAGATCATCAACGAGCTGAAACAGCTCTTCGGGATCTGCCAGACCGGCTGTATCAAGCGAACTGATAGCAGGGATATCGGATATCATTACGACAGAAACCCCTCCGTCCTGCGTCAGCCTGTAAAACACCTCCGGTACCACCACTCCGTCAACATATTGATACGCATTAAACATGAGTGTGTTATCAGCAGGCCGTCCGCTCCAGCCTACTATCACGATATCTTCAGACATTTTTTTATCCGCCTGCTCAAGATAATCCTTCATCTCTTTTTCTTCGTTCTTCTTCAGATTCCTGTCCTTGAACACGTTATCCGTATAATAAATATGCGTTCCCAGCTTGCCGGATACCAGCGGCTTGAAACTGCCGTGCAGTTTAAGCTGCGCGATCGGATCAGGCTCTTTTTCCAAAACAGAAGCAGCGCTGCTTTCTTCCGGCGCTGTTTCCAGGCGGTCTAAGCGGACTCTTCCGTTAGTCCCCTGTTTCGGATTCTTCGTATTAAAGACTATGATCACCGCTATAATGATGAATATCATCAGTATTGCGGCCGCTGCTGTCAGGATAAGGTTTTTCTTTTTCATTTGAGTCTCGCTCCTCGCGCAATAGTATTATATACCTTATACGATCATAGTCCGGCAGTTTTATGGAATTGGATATCTTCTTTTTTGTGTCAACCGGTGGTTGATTCGTAATATAGGTATTCATATTTTTCTGATATATCATATGTACCCGCATTACGCATCGTATCCGTGCATACATCATGTACCCGGATCGGATACCCGTATTCATTATACTCGGCGGTATATTCATATCCTTTGGTATCTTTAGAATGGATCAGATTCCCGGCGTCATCATACTCCATGGTGATCTGTACGACCTCTCTTCCGTTATCCAACACATTGGCTTCAGAAATTTTTCTGCCATTCGCATCATAATGGGTCCGTTTATGCCAGCCGCCATTATCAGACGATATATAATACTGGTCCGTGAGCCCATATTCTCCGTATTCGTATTTCTGCGTATAGCCCAATTCACCATTAAAGTATTCTTCTTCCAGAACCGGCCGCTCTTCCGCATCATATGAATACTCGATGCGGTATTCATAATACTCTTCCGTCATGTGCGTCATTTTTCCGGCATCGTCGTATGTATAATCCCAGCTGCGATAAATATATCCGTCTTCGCTCTTTTGTTCCTTCCGGATCAGCAGCCCATTTTCATCATATTCATATTCCTGGATCCAAAAGGGTATTTCCTTGTGCGCATAAAAAATCTCACGGATCAGCTTTCCGTCTGCATATTCATATTTATTATTTAATACTGCATCCGCTTCGCTGTCCCCGTCGTATTCTTCCGTCTTATTTCCGTCTGCATCATACACGATCTTCTGATAGCTTCCTCTTCCGGAACCGGTTGACACCTTCAGACTCATATTCCCGTTTTCAATATAGGTATAATCTGTTCTTCCGGTCTCATTTGAATCCGCATCATAATAAATCTCCGTAAGCAGATTTCCATCCGGGTCATATTCGCTGACCATGTAGTGCCCGTTTTCCTTGATCGTTTTCATCTCACGGATCGCAGGCTTCTCCACGGCCGACCCGCTGACGGTCTCTCCCCGGCTGACAGTCTCTCCTGCTTGCTGCTGTGGTCCGCAGCCGGCACATATAACCATCAGGATCATCAAAACTATGCATTTACGGATCTTCATAATCCTGTCTCCTGTTCATTAAATCCGCATGATTATGTGCGGGTATAATCACCGATATAGCGTCTTCACAGCTCTATCCCCATCTTTCCCCATTTATCGGCAACGCCCTGATACATTGCTCCTTTTTTACGTACCAAAGGCCTGATCCCGGCATTCAGCACTATAAAATGTATAAGCTTCTGCACCGGATGATATGTTTTCCCCTTCATAAGCCTGTGCGCTGCTTTGCTGCACCTTCAGTGCATCTTTGCTTCCGTAATTCTCACCTGTGGCGATAGTAACACAGGCTTTATTATGAAGCAACTGTTCTATCACAAAATGCCCCCTGTCAATAAGATCCTTCATCAGCCCCGATACATTGCTTGCATAAGTCGGCGAGCCGAAAATAATACCATCCACACCTGCAATCCGTTTTGACAGGACTTCTGCATCATCATCGATGCAACAGTGCCCGGTTGTATAACAGCTGCAACATCCTAAGCAATGAGACATTTTTATTTCACTTAAGTTTACAAATTCAACATCTGCGCCACGGCTTACCAGTTCCTCTTCCATCATATGAAGCAC
>CAMVRS010000245.1 GCA_947169935.1 uncultured Lachnospiraceae bacterium | reverse complement strand
GGTGCCAGTCACCATGAACAAACTGTTAACGCCAGTTAACAAATTGTTCATGGTGACTGGCACCCCTTTAGAACCTCTCAGAATTCTTCTCATCACAATACTTACATCTATACAATTCCCTCACCGGATCTGCCAGATAGAAGATATGGGGCAGTTCCTGTTCGAGAGAAGTGATGCAGCGGGGATTCTTGCACTTCATTATATTCTTTAATTCCAGCGGCAGTTCCAGCACACGCTTCTCAACGATCTCGCCATCCTTGATAACATTGATGGTAATAGTATGGTCGATAACAGCCAGCACATCCAGGTTCAGGGTGTTGATATCGCATTCCACCTTGATTATATCCTTCTTGCCCATCACATTAGAGCGTGCGTTCTTTATTATGGCCACCGTGCAGTCCAGCTTGTCCAGCCCCAAATGATAGTATATGGACATGCTCTTCCCGGCGGGGATATGATCCAGCACAAATCCTTCCTCTATTTTTCCTACATTCAGCATTATTTCTCCCTCCACATTTCTGTTAACGGTGACAGGCACCATGAACAGATTGTTAACACGTTCATAATTTGTTCATGGTGACAGGCACCATTTTAGGCACCATTTTACGCTAACTCCAGCAGCGTCAGTATCAGCGCCATCCTTACGTATACGCCGTACTGGACCTGCTTGAAGTATACGGCGCGGGGGTCGTCGTCGACCTCGACGCTGATCTCGTTGACGCGGGGCAGGGGGTGGAGCACCAGCATGTCTTCCTTTGCCAGGTCCATCTTTGCCTTGTTCAGTATGTAGAAATCTTTAAGTCTGACGTAATCTTCCTCATTGAAGAAGCGCTCACGCTGCACCCTGGTCATATACAACAGATCAAGTTCATCCATCACATCCTCAAGCCTTATAACCTCCTTGAAGGTGATGGCCTTGTCCCAGAGCATCTCGCGCAGATAGCCGGGAATACGCAGCTCTTCGGGAGAGATGAAGACGAACTTCACGTTCTCGTAACGGGAGAGGGCGTCAACCAGGGAATGTACGGTGCGGCCGAATTTAAGGTCGCCGCAGAGCCCGATGGTGAAATTATTGAGCCTGCCTTTAAGTGAGCGTATGGTCAGCAGGTCGGTCAGCGTCTGGGTGGGGTGCTGGTGTCCGCCGTCACCCGCGTTTATAACGGGGATCCCGGAGCGGCTTGCAGCCACCATGGGCGCGCCCTCCTTAGGGTGGCGCATAGCGCAGATATCCGCAAAGCAGGAGATTACCCTGATGGTATCGGACACGCTCTCGCCCTTAGAGGCGGAAGAGGAGCCTGCGTCGGAGAAGCCTATCACGGAGCCGCCCAGATTGAGCATAGCCGTCTCAAAGCTTAAGCGCGTTCTGGTGCTGGGCTCATAGAAGCAGGTGGCCAGCTTCTTGCCGGCGCACTTGTGGGCGTATTTCTCCGGATTTTTCTCAATATCTGCGGCCAGATCAAAAAGTTTATCCAGTTCTTCCACGGAAAAGTCCATGGGGTTCATAAGATGTCGCATATCTACCTCCCAAAAAAAGAGAAGCACATTCGCTTCTCTTAAAAGATCATTTTATAACTAACAGATCACTTACTGCTTTACGTTTGGGGGCTGTGGGCTCCTCTGCAGGGTATCCGATGGGGATGAGAGCTATGAGCTCCTGGCCTTCGGGTACTTCGATGATAGAAGATACGGTATCGATATCAAAGAGACCCAGTATAACGCTGCCAAGACCGTGTTCATAAGCTGCCAGACAAAGGGTCTGCGATGCGATGCCGGTATCGAAGAACTCCCAGCGGTCTTCCCTTACGGTGGAATAGGAACCGTCACGCTCAAAACCCGAGCGGTTCTTAACGGCACATATTGCCATAAGTACGGGGGCCTGTCTGATGATGTCGCCGTTGCCGGGCCAGATAGTGGTGCCCTCTGCAGCAATCTTTTCCTTAAGTGCGGGATCCTTGATCGCGATGTAGCGTGTGATCTGTGAATGCTTCCAGCTGGGCGCGTAAGACGCTTCTTCAACGATCTCTGCCAGCAATGCGTTGTCAACGGGTTTGTCCGAATACTTACGTATGCTGCGTCTGCCAAGTATCATTTCTTTTCCTGTCATAGCCACCTCCTGTTTTCCTAAATTCACTGTTCCATATACTAGCACAAAGGCGCTATATTTTCAAGCGTTCTCGTTGACACGTTGCGTCTTTTTCTGTAAACTTATTCTTATTAAAATCAAGCATAACATGAAAGGTAAACAGAATATGCAGGATTTATCGGAACTCCGCCTTGAGCTTGACCGGGTGGATAAGCAGCTGGCAGCGCTTTTTGAGGAGCGCATGCAGATCTGCGAGGAAGTTGCGGAATTCAAGAAAGCCAACAACCGCAAGGTCTTTGATAAGGAAAGGGAAGAAGCCAAGCTGAACGCGGTCAGGGAGCTGGTAGATGGCGAGCTGAACAAGAAGGGCGTGGCAGAGATCTTTACCCAGCTTATGAGCATAAGCAGGAAGCTTCAGTACAGGAAACTTTCGGAAAGTATGGAACTGCGCCTTCCCTTTATACCGGTGGATGAGCTGGATATGACAGCCCATGTGGTATACCAGGGAGCAGAGGGCTCCTATTCACAGGCGGCTACGGAAACCTTCTTTAACCGCAGGGATAATATCAGCCACGTGGACACCTTCAGGGACGCAATGCAGACCCTGGATGAAGGCACGGCAGCCTTTGCTGTGCTTCCCATAGAGAATTCCACCGCCGGCATAGTTAACGAGATCTACGATCTGCTGGCAGAATACGAGCACTTTATCGTGGGCGAGCAGATGCTGGAGATAAGCCACTGCCTCCTGGGCGCAAAGGGAGCGGACATTAACGATATCAGGACGGTTTACGCCCATCCCCAGGCCCTCATGCAGTGCGAGCATTTTCTGAGGGACAAGAGCTGGGAGCAGATCTCCATGAAGAACAACGCCTTTGCCGCAAAGAAGGTAGCGGATGAGGCGGATAAGAGCCAGGCTGCCATAGCCGGAGCGCATGCAGCCGCATATTACGGGCTTGATATCTTAAAGAGCGGCATCAACCAGGAAGGCAACAATACCACCAGGTTCATAGTGGTAAGCAACCAGAAGATCTTCCGCCGCGATGCAAAGATGATCAGCTTATGTTTTGAACTTCCTCACCGAAGCGGTGCACTTTATCATATACTTTCGCACTTTATCTACAACGACCTTAACATGACCAAGATAGAGAGTCGTCCGGTGGAGGACCGCAAGTGGGAATACCGTTTCTTCCTTGATTTTGAGGGTAATCTTTCCGATCCTTCGGTCAGGAATGCATTATGCGGACTCAGGGAGGAAACAAAAAATCTAAGAGTATTGGGGAATTACTAAGATGAAAGACACGATCCATGTACATGACAGGGAACAGCTCAAATTAAAGCTCATAAGGGATTTCCGGGTCTTCTTCAAGACCTATGAGGAATGGATAGAATCCTTTATGGACGCCATGGAAAACCGCGGCGAGTACGAGAAACTGGTCAGGCGCGTGCTGATAGCGGCGGAGGACGCCGGCTTTAAGGGAAATGTATGGCAGTGCGTCATCACCGAGAGCCTGCTGCTGGATGAGAATCCTTTCAGCCTGGCTGCGGAGCAGAGGGACGAAGTAAAGGGCAGCATAAGGGATTACGCCATCAAGGCGATGGAAGCCCTTGATAATTTCAAGGAACTGCCCGGCTCTGCAAACTTCGAGTATTACGAGGCCTCCACAGACGGAAAGAAGTACAGCCCTCTTATAAGAGAGGCTATCATGGAGCACTCCAAGCGCATGTGGTCCGCTACGGATCCGGAGGACAGGCTCAAGGTCGTCGAGCATTTCTACAGGGATTACGGCGTGGGCTGTCTGGGCCTCCACCGCGCATTCCGCGTGGGCGAAGGCGGCGATATAGTCCCCATCCTTAACGTGGCTTCCTGCTCACTGGATAACCTGGTAGGCTACGAGCGCCAGAAGCAGATGCTCTGCGAAAACACCGAAGCCTTCCTTGCAGGCAGAAGAGCGAACAACGTGCTGCTCTACGGTGAGGCCGGCACGGGCAAGAGCTCCAGTATCAGAGGCATACTGCATAAGTATTACGATAAAGGCCTGCGCATGATCGAGGTCTATAAGCATCAGTACAGGGAGATCACCCAGCTGATCCACAAGATAAAGGACCGTAACTACCGCTTTATCATCTACCTTGATGACCTCTCCTTCGAGGAATTCGAGGTCGAATACAAATACCTTAAAGCCATTATCGAAGGCGGTCTGGAAGAAAGGCCGGAAAACGTGCTGATCTACGCCACCTCCAACAGAAGGCATCTTGTCAGGGAAAGCTTCAACGACAGGCCTGACAGCCCTCTTGACAAGCACAAGAACGAGACCGTCCAGGAGAAGCTTTCGCTCTTTGCACGCTTTGGCGTATCCATCTATTACGGCGCGCCGGAGCAGAAGGAATTCTTTAACATCGTCGAGACTCTGGCTGCCCGCTATGAGCTGCCTTACGGCTCTGATGAGCTGAGACTCATGGCTAACCGCTGGGAGCTTAATCACAACGGCTTATCGGGAAGGACTGCGGTCCAGTTCATAGATTATCTTCGCGGCAAGGCAGAGGGGGATATGAATGGCTGAAAAAAAGAATAACATCAGGCTCTTTGCTGCCCTGGATGTGGGCAGCTTTGAGCTGTGCCTTAAGATATTCGAGATCAGCCCTAAGGGCATCAGGCAGCTGGATCATCTGCGCCACAGACTTGCGCTGGGCACGGATTCCTATGCCACCAGGAAGATAAGCCTGGGCAAGATGGAAGAGCTCTTCCGCATCCTGCAGGAATTCAAGGATGTGATGAAAGAATACCACGTAAAGGATTATCGCGCCTACGGCACTTCTGCGCTTCGCGAGACCGATAATACCGAGATA
>CAMVRS010000244.1 GCA_947169935.1 uncultured Lachnospiraceae bacterium | reverse complement strand
GAGGTGCCAGACGGATTTGAACCGCCGATCAGGGAGTTGCAGTCCCACGCCTTACCACTTGGCTATGGCACCATTTGTCACCGATGATTGATTATATAGAAAACCTGCGTGAATGTCAAGTATCAAAAATCTAACAGCTTACATTCAGCAGCTGGGCCTTGCCGTGGAGCTTAAGCGCCACGCTGTCTGCAGGCACGAATATACAGTCGCCCATAAAGAAATTCAGATGGACGGACTCACCGCTGATGCTGCCGCAGCCGTCCACGCACAGCAGGCAGTGGAAGGAATTGCTGCCTGTCTGGAAAGTTGCCAGATTGCGCTGCACTTCCGTATTCAGCAGCATACGTTCTACCTGGAAATATTTGCACCGGGTCAGCAGTTCGCTTGCCGTTCCGTTCTTATACTTAAGCACACGCATGGGCTGGCGGGGAGATGAGCTGCTTTTCATGTCCATCACCCTGACTGCCTTATCGATATGCAGCTCACGCATCCTGCCGTTCTTATCCATACGGTTGTAGTCGTAAAGTCTGTAGGTCAGATTGCTGCTCTCCTGTATCTCTGCGATCAGGCATCCGGCGCCTATGGCGTGGACCGTTCCGGAAGTGATATAAAACACATCATTCTTATGCACCTCCGCATGGTTTAAGTATTCTTCGATGGTGCCGGCGTTTATGGCGTCCCTCACCTTCTTCTCGTCCACAGGCTGGTTAAAGCCGTAGACCAGCTGGGTCCCGGGCTTGGCGTCCAGCACATACCACATCTCGGTCTTGCCTAAGGATCCGTTCTCGTAGACGGACGCATATTCGTCATCCGGGTGAACCTGTACGCTCAGATCCTTCTTTGCATCTATCAGCTTTATCAGTATGGGAAATTCCCCGCCGGCCACAGCCCTTGCGTGGGTTCCCATATATTCGGGATGTGCTTTTAATACTTCGCTCAGCGGCTTATCCGTACCGGAGACAACGCTCTCCCCGTCGGGATGGCAGCTGCATACCCATGCTTCCGCAAAAGGCGATATATCCGCGCCCAGATTAAAATCATCATTCAGCCTTGATCCGCCCCAGAGATAGTCCTTTACAGCCGGCTTTAATATGAAGGGCAGGTTTCCTCCGGTCATCATACCCTCCGCTCATACTTATGCTTATCGGAAACAGATATCTCGCTTCCGAGCTGCACTTCTATCATCTGCAATCCGTCGCTTCCCGCAATAACCGTATGCTTGCAGCCTGCTGCCATGGTGATCACATCACCGGTCATTACGGGCTGCTCCATACCGTCCACAATAGTCCTGCCTGTTCCCGCTATTACGGTCCAGACTTCGTCCCTGTGTTCATGGGAATGGTAGTTCATCATCTGGTCGGGTCTTAAGGAAACCTTCGCGGTAAGCGAGCATTCCTCCACATCCAACACACGGAACTCACCCCAGGATTTTTCCGCAAACATTATCTGCTGGTCCATGGAATCCACCAGCGGTTTGATCTTTGAGCTTTTCTCCGTATCCGAAACCAGTATGCCCTGGGGGCTGGCGGATATAACCATATCCTTAAGGCCTATGCCCAGTATGGGAATCCCCAGCTCATTGATAATGTGGACATTCTCACAGCTGTCATCTACCTTACCGCTGCCTATTACAGGCTCGCCCATGGCTTCGGAAAGGGTGGTCCAGGTACCCAGATCCTTCCATTCACCTTCGTACTTCAGTACTTCCAGTGATTTCTCGGATTCGGCCACTGCATAGTCAAAGGAGATATTATCAAGCGACGCATAATTATTAAACAGCGTGGTGTAATCCGCTGTTCCCAGAAGCTCTTTGCTCTTATCCAGTACATAGGAAAGCTTAAATGCAAAGATGCCGGCGCTCCAAAGCGCTCCGCAGCTTATATACTCCTCTGCCTTCTGCCTGGTGGGTTTTTCCGTATAAGTATAGCCGCCGTTTTCAGGCTTGATATATCCGTATTTTTCGGAAGGATAGGTGGGCTCTATGCCCATCAGATAAAGGTTCTTATCACCGCTCTGCGCAGCCTTATACAGATCGCAGATGCGCTCAAAATAGGAAAGCTCCACATAGGGATCCACAGGGCAGACCACCACGGCTTCATTGGCATCCATCTCCCGGATATCATGCAGATACGCCGTAGCCAGCGCAATGGCTGCAAAAGTATCGCGGCGGCAGGGTTCAACGGAGATACCCACATCGTCCCCCAGCTGGTTATGGATGGTGGAAACCTGGGATTTGGAAGTGGCTATGGTAACCGAAGCCTTTGGATCCACAGTCTTTATCTGCGCATAGATGCGCTGGACCATGGACTCGTATTCCCCGTTCTCCTTCCTGAATATCTTGATGAACTGCTTGGACCGGATGTCATTGGAAAGCGGCCAGAGGCGCTTTCCGGACCCACCGGATAATATGATAATATTCATATGATCGTATCCTTCCCGACGCTTATCTTAATGGAATGATAACACTTTTTCGTAATCATAGCCACGATCAGGCGTAAATACACGCTTTTTAAGCGTGAAATAAACTACCGCATTCTTTCTTAGCAGCACTGATATATCTGCATTGCCGCCTTTCTTCTCAACTATAGTGCTTTCAACCCGAGGCTGGGCCGCGCTTCTTATAAGCTCTGTCTCCTCTGCCGTGGGGTAAGCAGGCTCGCCCATATCATGCCACAGCTTAAGAGGATTGCAGCAGACCTCGTCAACAGTCTTTGTGATGAGGGTATACTCACCGTCTCCGGCAACAGGAAGCGTTATCTCTTTAGTGAGTTCGTCACCGTCTATATTCCATAGTATGCCTGCATAGCCGCTTCCGTTCTTTACTATCACCGCCGTATCATCGCGGTATACGCAGTCCTGCCCGAAAAGCTTGAGCTGCTTGAAGAAATAAAATGTCCAGAAGGTAGGCTTGGGGATATTGCCTGCTGCCACCATGCCAAAGCCCCCGTGGAATAATGAATCCGGAACGCCCTGTTCTTCGAACACATCCCCGAAGGTCCAGTAGGAATAAGCCTCGTTCACATCCCCCAGTCCCGCAAGCTGCCTTGCCAGATATGCCGCATTCAGATTGGTATCATGTATGACTCCCTTGGGCGTATAAGAGGTGCTGAACTCCGTAAGGTGTATGGGCGTACCCTTGAATTCCTCATAGGAATCCACGATATCCCTTGTAGACTGAAGGTTTGCAAAGCGGAAGTCCTGATCCTCCAGTTTGGAATAATCGTAATGTCCTATGCGTTCGGGGAATTCCACCGTATAGTGATGCCTGGTGATACGGTCGGGCTTAATGCCTTCTTTTTTGCAGAATTCAAGAAAAGCCTTAGTCCATTCCGCATCCCTTACGCCGCATATTGCGGGACCGCCCACCTTAAATCGGCTGTCATATTTTTTGATGGCGTTAAAAGTCTCTTTAAAGAGCTTAAAATATTCCTCCATATCCGCCTTAAACCAGAAGCCCGGCAGATTGGGCTCATTCCATACTTCGATGGGCCAGCCGGTCACTTCCTCACCGTATCGCACTTTCAGGTGTTCAAGCAATGCGATGACCATATCCGTCCATTTGCCGTAATCCTTTGGCGGAGTGGTATTTCCCTTCCAGTAAAAGATGGTCTGGGTTCCGCTGGCAAGCTGTCCCGGCATAAAGCCCAGCTCCAGATACGGGCGGATGTTAAGCCTTAAATAGGCGTCGAAGATACGGTCGATATAAGTGTAGTTATACTCGACTTTGATCTCATCATTCTCTTTGTACTCATGATAGATGGACACATCATCCGAAAAAAGCCCGTGCCCCCTGATATAGGAAAAACCTATCATCTTCTGGACATATTCCAATTCCTTTAAATACTCCTGCGTCAGTGCCAGTCCCAGTCTTCCTGTCCCCACACAGTAGTCGACATTATTGTTAAATACCGCACTGCCGTTTGGATCCACCTTTACTTTAACGGTGTTCATCAAAGATACCTCCTCATAGTTTATTTATTCACTATATTTATCATCATAATAATCATCCGGTCCTTCATAGGAATCGATCATATTGACTTTCATGTTTTTAAAGTACTGCACGAATTCGTCGATCAGCTCATAGTCTTTATCGCTGTATTTTTTATACTCGTTAATATGAGCTGTCCGCTCCGTGCCGCTGTCAAGGTCCTTATACTCTATCCAGATGCTCCATTCACTGTAGTCGTCGCAGAATTCATCACCGGCCTCGCGGTAACTAAGACCCAATATGCCGGATTCTTTTATGAATTCTTCAAAGTCACTGAATTCTTCATCCGATATCTCATAGATCGTAGTGATCAGAGGCTCCGAGATATCATCGCAGTCATCGCTCCTGACTATCCATTTCCCGTACTTTGTTTTTAAAAGTTTATTATAATGGCTGGCGCCGTCCATATCGCTGTAGCCCGGGCTGTAGCTTACAGACGTCACTTCGAAATCCGGTGCGCTTCCGCCGCCGCACTGCGAAGCCAGGCTGTTACAATACGCCTCAAAGTCCGCCTCCTGTGCAGTGGATTTAAAAGAATACTCCTGATACTTGCCCTTATCCCCGTTCCAATACAGATAAAACCAGGGACCGCAGTCTCCGGCGCTGCCGTCGTCTTCCCTGGCCTTTACTTTCCCGCCGGAGATCAGTTCAAAGAATTCTTCCCACTGTTCCTCCGTCAGCTCCATTGTCCCTATTGCTGTGGTATCATCCTCCGTACAGGGGCCGTAATCTCCGGGACGCTCTCTGGTCTCGTGAAAGAAATAATACTTGCCGTCTTCAACGTAAAAGCGGTATCTCTGGTAATACGCATCATAATTGATATCGGAAACGGTATATATGTCGTTGACGGCACTCCCTGCGTACTGAATCCCGAAACCGGATTGTTCATCATCTGCGGTGTGAACATAGACGGAGCCGCATATATATTCGATGATGAGGGACAGCCCGTCCTTCTGGAAATTCCCGAGGATGCGGT
>CAMVRS010000243.1 GCA_947169935.1 uncultured Lachnospiraceae bacterium | reverse complement strand
CAACATACACATAAGGCTTTGCCCCTTTCTTCATATACTCCGCATCTGTTACTGTTATATCGGCAGCAGCAATATCAACAGCATTGATCTTGTACTGTACAACCTTTTTACCGGTAAATCCTTCCTTACCGGTAAAGATCATGCTGGCCTTGCCTGCCTTATTATCTTTTAAATAACTTATGTCATAAGCAAAGCGGGGGATCACGCTCTCACCTATCATTAACTGCACAGTACTCTCATCCGGCCTTGCATAGCTTTCTCCGCCTTTAACACTGTATTCTGCAGCCACTCCGGTGACCTGTGCATTCTTCAGATCACAGACAACCTTAAACTGTACCGTCTGGGTCCCGACATAGCTCACTCCGTTTGTTCCCGGCGTTTCCATTCCTTTTATTGTCAGGTTATACTTTCCGGGCTCGATCACGTTATAAAGCGGCTCTATTGAATAATCCACACCTCTCACCAGTTGTGTCTTTCCGTCGCTCACAGTTATCTCAAAAGGTTTGCCCTTTTTAAGGAAGTTTTCCGGCGATATGGGTGAACCGGTATACTGCTGGTCCGGAATGGCAGATACCTTAAGCCCGGAAACATTTACCGCATTTTCCTTTTGTATGATCCTGAAACCCGCCTCACGCTCAAGATTGAAATTACCTATACCTCTGATGATCACATAGATCGGATCGGCTTCGTCCGTAACATCAGTGAGTTCACTGTCATTCATGGCCCTGAACTCGCCGCTTTCTTTATCATAAACGCCAAACTTGAAATCACGCCCTTCTTTGAGCTTTTCCCCGTTCCAGGTAACAACAGGCGTATAATCAACTTTTTTACCTGTATAAACCATTACGGTATCTGCCGAATCTATTTCATACCATAATATCGATCTGGGCTGAATATTAAAGAAAGCCCTTGTACTTCCGCTGTAACTGCCCTTCATGTTAAGTATAACCTGGGGAGCATTATCAAAATCCTGCTGCGTAGGTTCCTCTTTATCTTCACAGCTGTAGGCATTTATATTGTTCTTCCAGCTTAATGTATAATCCCTGCCTTCCACAAGCATCTCATCATCGTAGAAAACAAAGGGATGCGGCTTATATTCAGACTTTGAATAGAAGAAGTCATTGTCATATATAGCAGAAATCCAGACTGCATTATTTTTATACGCCGGATCACTGCAGGGATCTGAATAGGGATATTCGTCGTCAGAGCCCGATCCACCACCGTCATCAGGCGTTTCATTACCGGAAACGGTATCATTTGCGGAAACACTGTCTTCTGAAGCTGTCTCTTCTGCCGCTTCGTTTTCCGAAACGTTTTCGCTTTCCTCTGCCGCGGATTCCTCTCCGGATCCGTTTTCTTCCTCATTGATCATGCCGGAAGCTTCTTCATCATTATCCGAAACCGCTTCTGTTAACGCCTCTTCTCCCGCTTCATTTCCGGGAACACTCATTTCTTCTTCAGCGGCATTTTCTTCTCCGGCAGCCACAACATACATTCCGCCGAAGGTTTCTCCTACGCTTCCCAAGCAGAGAACAGCGCTTAAGCTTATTCCGCTTATCATCCTGCCGATCTTTTTTAACATCATGATCCTTCCCCCCTCCTGTCTTAAGTTTATTTGACCCGAATATTTATCTTGTATTTAACACCGTCAACTTCGGCATATACAGGGATCGTCTGCCCTGCCAGTGCTGTCGCTTTTTCAGCCGGAACAGATACCTTAACCTTGTCTTTCCTTTTATCGGATACCTTTTCTATCTTAAGCTCCGGCTCATCACAACTCCATTTTACCTCTGTATACCTGCTCACATTTTTCAGGGTAATTGTTTTTGTTTTTCCTGTTTTCAATGCCACAGCTTTTTCGCCGTTAGCAAATTTCGGGGTTTTCCGCCAAATATTAATGGTATACTTTGTATCATATCCGTATGCGCTTATCGTACAATTTACCTTTACTTTCTGCTTATTCTTTGAACCCGCAGTAATAATACCTGTTTCCGTATCGATCGTTGCAGCATCCGAATACTTATCCGCTATAGACCATTTGACGGAACTTAATTCAGGCACCCCGCTTAAATATTGTCTTGCATCGATCTGCTGCCCTTCATAAGTCAGATCCATATCCTTAAGATCCAGTACAGGCCGGGTAACATGAACCGTAAGCCTGCATTCTGCCCGGTATTTATTACCGTTTTTCGAATATGCCGTCACAGTAACATCCCCGGCTTTTCTGGCTGTCAATATTCCCTTCCTGCTTATGGTTGCTATTTTTTTATTATCTGTTTTGAATTTTGCAAGACCGGTATCTGTTCCGTATAATTCCCTGATCATCCCGGCCGCATCAAGTTTCCCCTTAACAGCTATAACAGGCTCAGATTCAAGCCGCTTTAACTGTTCTCCGAAGAACTCCTGATCCTCATGTTCTCTCTGGAAAGCATCCTTTGTTTTTATAACTATCTTTGCTATATCATTTTCATTCGCAGCTATCTCGATACTTCTGTACTCCGGTCTGGTAGTATTTGCTTCCGCAAGCTTTTTCCCTTCGTTATCATAAGCCAGAACGGTATATGAATATACGGGAGCGTTTACAGCCGGCAATTCCCAACTAACAAGAGTCTTCTTTCCCTGCGGTTTTATACAGATATTGCTTACTCCGGCCTCCGGAAATTTCGGCAGTTCGGGCTGTTTTATGGAAAGTGTCAGCCCCATAGGCATAGCTTCGTCATAAGCAGCCTGATCGGCAACCGTTTCTCCGGCACTGCCCCAGAAGTAATCTTCTTCAGCGCCAAATTCGTGTGTCCCGGCCGTATTGAATCCCCAGGATGCCGGATCATAGCTGATATATGCATCATGCAGGGAATTCCATTCATTCTGCTTCTTATCATATGCATACAGATTCTTAAGTTTAAAGCTTCGTTTCTGCATCGGATTCTGCACGGAATAGTTTTCCTGGAACATACTCATTCCGCCGGTAAGAGCAGATTTTTTCAGTTTTGTATCGTAATAGGATATCAGCGTCCATTTACCGGTCTCTTTATCTTCAAACCATTCTCCGACGAATGTTGTTCCCGTAACACTGTCGTCCCATGCAAGAAGAAGCATGCGGTACCATTTACAGGTCTGCCATGCATAAGGTCCGATATAATGCGTCCCTTCACCTTCTCCTCCGAATCTGTCATTACTTCCGTAAGGATAGATCCTGGATGCTGTAAGCATCTTGCCGTTTTTCTCACCTTCCCAGAATGAGATAATGGCCATCCTGCCGTCTATGGTATTCTGGAGTCCGCAATAGGCACCAAAACCGCCTTTCATCTGCCAGTTGCACAAAGCCCAGTAAGTGCTTTCCGGAGTTTCCGTCCCGCAAAAATCGATAAGATAAGCGCTGTATTCACAAGGCCCATCCTGTACGGGATCCAGGTATATATTATGGGCCATATATGTATTTACGCCCGCTCCGTCATCAGTCTCCTCATCATCAGCAGCATGAACCATAATTGCAAAAGTACCAAAGATAACAAATGCAGCCAGAAGGGTTATTAAGTAAAATCTCCGCTTCGCCGAAATCATCATCACTGCTCTTTTCCTCCGCTTAAGAGACTGTGCATGCAGGCGTCTATCTGGGCTTTGGTCTCCCACAGATCCGCACTGTTGTCGATTATCCGCCTGCAATACTTCCTGAATTCAATATCACTTTTCTGCCTGCGCATTATGCTTAAAGATTTCTCCCTTGTATATCCGCGGTTTTCTTCAAGCCTTTTAAAACGTACACTTTCATCGGTATAGACATACCAGAGCTCATCAAGTATCTTATCATAGCCTTCTTCTATAAGTAATGCAGCTTCTACCACGAACAGGCTGCAGCCCTGTGCTTTCTTTTCATCCATTTGACGAAGTATCTCTTCTTTTACAGCCGGATGTATTATGGCATTGGCGCGTTTAAGCGCATCTTCATCCGAGAATATAAGTGCAGAAAAAGCCTTTTTATCCAGACTTCCATCAGCAGCAATTATATCATTGCCAAAGCTTTCCTTAAGAGCGTTGAACACCGGCTTTCCGGGCTCCTCCAGCTCCTTGGCCAGCTCATCAGCCACTATGATATAAGCATTATATTTTTCTTCAAGATATTTAAGTACTGCACTTTTGCCGGCTCCGACTCCGCCGGTGATACCTATTGTATTCATGCTTCCTCCTCATTAAAGATTCTTCGTCGCTACGCTCCTCAGAATGACACTCCCCTGTCATTCCGGGTAAAACGAAGGATTCTTACTTCGCCTCGTACCAGTCGCTGCCGGTATGTGCATCAACTTCCAGCGCTACCGGCAATTCTGCTGCGCCTTTCATTTCTTCACGCAGTATTGCCAGTACCTGTTCCTCTTCATCTTTATATGTTTCGATCAGAAGCTCATCATGGATCTGCAAAAGCAGCTTTGACCTGAGCCCGTCTTTTATCAGCCTGTCATAAACCCTGATCATGGCTATCTTCATAATATCCGCAGCAGTTCCCTGTATCGGTGCGTTCATCGCAACACGTTCGCCGAACTGCCTCTGCATAAAGTTAGAATTATTAAGTTCCGGTATAGGACGCCTTCTGCCAAAGTAAGTCACCGAATATCCTGTCTCCTTTGCCCTTGACTTTACAGCATCAAGATAGGTCTTGATACCAGGATAGGTGGCAAAATACTGCTCGATATATTCCTTTGCCTCGCTCCTGCTGATAGAAAGGTCCTGGCTCAGGCCGAAGGATGAGATGCCGTATACAATACCGAAGTTAACAGCCTTTGCATTACGCCTCTGTATATCGGTAACTTCCTCAAAAGGCACTCCGAATACTTTTGACGCCGTGATCCTATGTATATCTTTTCCTTCCCTGTACGCTGCGATAAGATCCTTGTCCCCTGCCAGCGAAGCCAGGATACGCAGCTCTATCTGGGAATAATCCGCATCTGCAAATACACAGCCTTCCTTAGGCGTAAACACCTTTCTGATCTGCCTGCCCAGTTCCGTACGCATGGGTATATTC
>CAMVRS010000242.1 GCA_947169935.1 uncultured Lachnospiraceae bacterium | reverse complement strand
TATCATATTGACAAAAAGGCTGATATTACGGTAGTATGTAAGGAAGTGGGTAATAGCGTAAATGTCGAGCGTTTCGGCTGCGTGAAGACTGACATGGACGGACGTATCACGGAGTTTGAAGAGAAACCTGTAAAGGCCAGCTCGAACACTATTTCATGCGGTATCTATATAATCCGCCGCCGTCAGCTGGTGGAAATGATAGAGAAAGCAGCCCAGGAGAACCGTTATGACTTTGTAAACGACATCCTCATTCGTTACAAAGATATCAAGCGGATCTATGCATACAAGATGACGGATTACTGGAAAAACATATCCACGATAAAGGATTACTTTGATACCAATATGGATTTCCTTAATCCTGATATCCGTAAGTATTTCTTTAAGACTTATCCGGATATCTATTCAAAGATCGATGATCTGCCTCCTGCCAAGTATAACGTGGGGGTGAGTGTGAAGAACAGCCTGGTAGCGTCCGGCAGCATCATCAACGGCACCGTGGAAGATTCCGTCATTTTCAAGAAGGTATTTGTGGGGAACAACTGTACGATCAAAAATTCAATTATTTTAAACGATGTCTATATCGGCGATAATACTTACATAGAGAATTGCATCGTGGAAGCCCGCGGGACAATACGCGCCAATTCTTCGCATAAAGGAGAGGAAGGGATAAAGATCGTAGTGGAGAAAAACGAACGATATGTGATCTGACAGTGTATCAAACCAGGGTCTGCCATTGGGGAGGCGGCCTTAAGGAAAGGAGTTTGGAAACATGACCATCACAGACGTACGTGTCCGCAAGGTGGACAAGGAAGGCAAGTTGAAGGCTGTTGTTTCCGTCACGATTGAAGACTGCTTTGTGATACATGACATCAAGGTAATCGAGGGCGATCACGGTCTGTTTATTGCCATGCCTAGCAGAAAGGCTCAGGACGGGACTTATAAGGATATAGCCCATCCGATCAATTCTCAGACCAGAGATGAGCTGCAGCAGAGGATCTTGAAGGCATACAATGAGATGCCCGTGGAGTAAGCTCCACCGATCCGGATCAACTCAGAGGGATCTGTCAGAGGGGGACAGGTCCTCTTTTTTTGTTGAAAACTACGGATAATATTATGTGAATTATTGCATTATGTATATCAGTATGATATACTACTGCGTGAATGGTCATATTATGACTGTTCAAACCACATGACTACTAAGGGAAGGAGGAGAAATCACATGATCAAAAAGAAACTTATCACAGTGCTTACCATCGCTTCAGTATTTGTGGCAAGTGTAATGCCTGTGACCGCAGCCAGCCCTTCAACCGGCAATAACAGCGGTGATACCGGAGTTACTACCGAAGTTACCAATTCCGGGGCTGATACAGCTACTCTTGCTGCCAGCATGACAGCTGACGGCGGAAATCTCTACAACGTATCCGCAGTAGATCAGGGAACCAAGGACAGCATCGTTTCTGTTATCCAGGCTCTGCTCTTCAAGGATATCAATGCAGTTGGAAATGCTCTGGGTAACAGCGCACTGGCAGCAGCAAAGAGTTCAGGCCAGAAGGTTACTGCTTATGTAGCAGCTCTGGGTAATGTTACACCCGACCAGGCTACTAAGGACGCTGACGGCTTCTATACCGTAACCCTTAAGGTTAATGGCATCAAAGCAGGCGATACCGTAGCAGTTCTTCATAAGGCTGGCGATAACTGGGAGACCATCATGCCTTCAAATGTAGGTAACGGTACTGTTACATTCAAGACCAAGAGCCTTTCACCTATCGCAGTTATCAAGCTTTCATTAACAGGTGCAGTTTCTGCTCCCCAGACCGGCAGCGATATGTTTGCAGTATATGTGATCGCACTGATGGGTGTTGCAGGCGTTGCATACTGCGGAAAGAAGTATCTTAGCAAATAAGTAACCGTAAACCAATATTGTTAACAATGAATTTATTTCCATATTAATCATGTGGTGTCTTGAGGTAAGCCGTCGGCAGATATAAGCGCTTGTATCTGCCGGGCAGACTGCCTTTCATTTTTGCTCATATAAGCGCATTGAAATGCTGATATACGGGAATACTGACAATGGATAGGAAGAAAGTGCTGTTACTCATCAGGATAATCCTGCTTGCGGTTTTCATGATAGTAACGGCTTATCTATATTTTAACAGAAGAAATAATACGGAGACCGGACAGGCTGTGGATAACAGCAGTGTTATGCGTCATTATATGATGGACGGTCTTACGATGGAAGGACCTTCGAGACTCGGAGAGGGCTTGTCCGTAGCTTATTACGGACCGGACAGCGCCATCACACGTGAAGCTCTTAAGAAGGCCGATATGAGCAGCGGAGTGCTTTCCGCTATCTATTATGAGATAAACTATACTCCCAGGGAAGAAGGCGTATCCGCTGATGCTGCAGCAGGGGAAGAGTTAAGGCTCATGTGCAGCGCGGCTTTAAAGAATGATATGGCTTCCGATGACGGGGAGCTTCGTATATACAGGGTGGAAGGAAAGAATGCAACTCTCCAGAAGATGTTCATTAAGGAAAAAGATCCTGCCTGGATATCTGAGGGAACCGGCAATTATCTGCTGGTAAGGCTTTATCCGGAGGAGCTGCTGATCGCAGAAGCGGAGCCGGAAGAACCCGAACCCACCGAACCTGAAGAGCCGGAAGCAACTCCCACGCCTACGCCTACCTCCAAACCCAAGCCGACACCTACGCCTTTGCCGGAAAACGACGACCGGGCACCCGAATTTTACAGCACCGCGGACCTTAATGTGCGCCAGACACCGGACAGGGGATCAAGGGTATTGGGGGTAGTTAAATCCGGCACTCCTCTGGAGGGCGTGGAGGCCACGGAAGATCCGGAGTGGTACAAAGTAGTATTTAAGGGCGAAACAGGATACGTCAGTGCCCAGTATGTTATGAAGAAAGACTGATTCGGTAAACAGACGGTGGAAGAAGGATTAAGCATAAAAAACAGGAAAACGGGCAACCTTGATGAGATAGACCTGGGAGAGCTCGTATTCAATCTGTGGATAAATAAGCTGGAAATAATCCTGGCCTGCGTATTTGGCGCTGTGGCAGCTATGTTTGTGAGCATATGCCTGATAAGTCCGAAGTATACTTCGCAGACCAGCCTTTATGTGCTGGCTAAACAGGAAACAAACGCAAATACCATTACTACGGCAGATCTGTCCGTAGGTACACAGCTTACAAATGATTATCAGGTATTGATGACCAGCAGGCCTGTCCTGGAACAGACCATAGCGGAGCTTGGCCTCGATATAACGGCAGAAGAACTCTCAAAGATGATCAAGGTCACGAATGACAGTAATACCCGTATTTTAAAGATAGCCGTGACCAATAAGGATCCTGAGCTGGCAAGAAAGATCGCAGATACGCTCCGTACGGCTGTCAGCGAGCAGATCATTTCCGTTATGAACATCGATGCGGTCAATACCGTGGAGGATGCCAGCCTGCCCCTTAAGCCATCTTCACCTAATGTTAAGAGAAATATACTGATCGGTTTTATTATAGGATTCGTGCTCAGTGCGGGACTTATAGTGCTGCACAGCATTATGGATGATACCGTGAAGAACAGTGATGATGTGGAAAAATATCTGGGCGTACCTGTGATGGGGCTGATACCGGATTCAGAAAGTACCGATATTACCAAGGAGAAGCTGTAGATGGCTGATAGCACCGAAAATACATCAGAAGTTAATACAAGGGATGCGGTGAGGGAAGCTGCCATCAGCGCCGTGCGGGAAGGAATGGAAGCTTATACGGCAAAGGAACGCGCAGAGGCTGCGGAAGAAGTGGCTGAAAATGTGGGGGAAAATGACCAGACAAAAGACGGTATCAGAATGAGGCTTCCCCAGTATGAAGATGATTATGCGCTTCGCGAGGCTTTTAAGAGCCTTCGTACCAATATAGAATTTGCGGGTGAGGATAAGGTAGTTCTGGCGATAACAAGCTGTGTGCGTGATGAAGGCAAGAGTTTTGTATCAATGAACCTTGCCATGACCCTGGCAGAGAGCGGCAGGAAAGTCCTCTTTGTAGATGGGGATCTGCGTAAATCTGTTACGATAGGGCGTTATCGTATAAAAGGAAAAAAGGAAGGACTTTCGAATTTCCTTGCCTCCCAGACCAATCTGGATAACGTTCTGGTACATACCAATCTGCGCGGACTGGATATCATACTGGCAGGGCATGTGCCGCCGAATCCTTCGGAGCTTTTAGGCGGCAAGCGGTTCCGCAATATGATAAGGGATCTGCGCCGGTATTACGAATATGTTATCATTGACTGCCCGCCCATAGGCGAGGTCATTGATGCTGCAGTCATAGCCAAAGCCTGCGACGGTATAATAATGGTTACGGCTTCGGGACACGACAGCGGACGGTTTCTTGCAGATGCAAAGGAACAGATGGAAAAGAGCGGAACTGCCGTTCTTGGCGTGGTGATCAACAAGATGCCCAGAGAGCGCAGAGGGCATTACGGCCGCTATTACGGCCGTTATTACGGACGTTACTATGGCCGCTATTACGGAAACTACGGCGGTTATGGTGAGGACGAAAAAAAGGATAATAAAAAGAAACGTAAAAGGGAAGACAGCTCCGGAGGAAAGTCGTAATGTATAAGCGCAGGAATCAGGGCTGGCTTAAACATATAGATTTTATCCTCTGGGACGAAGTTGCGCTGCAGATAGCTTTTATCATAGCCTTTATCATCCGGCATGGATGGTCACTGCCTTATTTTATCAATTCATATCTGCATCTTGCAGTGGCGTTAGCGGCAGTGGATTTTCTTATATCATCCATTTTCAATACAATGCATAATGTTATGAGCCGCGGGCTTTACAGGGAGTTTTCCCAGAGTGTGAAGCAGGTTGTTCTGGTGCTGGCGGGAATAAGCATCTATCTGTTTATGATACAGCAGGGTGCTACCTACAGCCGTATACTGATCTTCCTTACATCCGGTTTTCATTTCGTGATAGGTTATCTCTTAAGGCTGATGTGGAAACCTGTAGTTCTGGCTGCAGGCAAGGG
>CAMVRS010000241.1 GCA_947169935.1 uncultured Lachnospiraceae bacterium | reverse complement strand
ACAAGAAGAACGGTCATCGTCAGGCTTACACACAGGTCAAGATCGAAAAGATCAACGCTTAATAAGCTGATAAAATGATCAAAGTCACAGTAATAAAAGACAAAGACCGCTATAAGGGTTTTTCGCTTGAAGGACATGCCCTGTATGCGGACGCCGGAAAAGATGTGGTATGTGCAGCGGTTTCGATGCTTGCCATCAACACCGTAAATTCCATTGAAACTCTGGCCGGTATAGACCAGGAAGTTGAGACGGATAAGGATAAAGGATCTTTAGTGGTCCGGTTTAAAGAAGAGCTCAGTGACAGGGCCGAAGTATTAATGGACGCTTTTGTACTGGGTATCACTTCTACACAGAAGACGTACGGCGATAAATATGTGACTTATAAAGAGATTCAGGATACTTGATGAAAGGAGATGAAGAAGATGTTAGCATTAGATCTTCAGTTCTTTGCTCATAAGAAGGGTGTGGGATCCACCAAGAACGGCCGTGATTCCGAATCCAAGAGACTTGGAGCAAAGCGTGCAGACGGTCAGTTTGTAAAGGCCGGAAACATTCTTTACAGACAGCGCGGAACCAAGATCCATCCGGGTCTTAATGTAGGACGTGGCGGAGATGATACTCTTTTCGCTACAGTTGACGGAGTGCTCCGTTTCGAGAGACTTGGCCGTGACAGAAAGCAGGCCAGTGTTTATCCTATAGAGCAGTAATATTTCAGGATCTTTATTTAGCCCCGGCTGCTTGCGGTCTGGGGCTTTATTTTTTAAGGTGATGCCATGTTTGCTGACAGAGCAAAAATAATATTGATAAGCGGTAAAGGCGGAGACGGACATGTATCCTTCCGCAGGGAGAAATACGTTCCTGACGGCGGTCCCGATGGCGGCGACGGCGGCAGGGGCGGCGACGTGATCCTCAAGGTGGAT
Organism: uncultured Lachnospiraceae bacterium; assembly: GCA_947169935.1. Lineage (GTDB taxonomy): Bacteria > Bacillota > Clostridia > Lachnospirales > Lachnospiraceae > NK4A136. The sequence continues at coordinate 4,213 of CAMVRS010000241.1, read as the reverse complement.
CCCGGCATGAATACCCTGATCGATTACCGCCATAAAAGAAAATTCGCAGCCACTCCCGGACAGGAAGGCGGCAAGAAAAACTGCCGCGGAAAAGACGGTGAAGACCTTATCCTCAAAGTGCCGAAAGGCACTCTTGTAAGAGACGCAGAAAGCGGCAGGGTCATCATCGACATGTCCGGAAACTGTACCGAATACAAGATACTCTCAGGCGGAAAAGGCGGACTGGGCAACCAGCATTTCGCCACCTCCACCATGCAGGCTCCCAAGTATGCACAGCCGGGCCAGCCTGCAAAGGAAGCGGAAGTATTGCTGGAACTTAAGGTTATAGCGGATGTAGGACTCATCGGTTATCCCAGCGTAGGAAAATCTTCGCTTATCAGATCCGTTACCAATGCCAAGCCGGAAGTTGCGGATTATCACTTCACGACACTGACGCCTCATCTGGGCGTGGTTGATATGGGCGACGGTAACAGTTTTGTTATCGCCGATATCCCCGGTCTTATCGAAGGCGCCGCCGAAGGAAGCGGGCTGGGCCATGAATTCCTGCGTCATATCGAGCGGAACAAGCTTCTGATCCATGTATTGGACGCCGCAGGAGTAGAAGGCCGCGATCCTTTGGAGGATTACCGCAATATCAATAATGAGCTTAAAAAATACGGCGAAAAAGTTGCTTCCCTGCCTCAGATCGTGGCTGCCAATAAAACCGATATCCTCCCGGAAGAACCGGAGGCTGTGGATATCGACAAAAACGGCGAGCTGATCTATGGCGAAGACCCTCTGGAACGTATTAAAAAAGCAATGGAAGAGGAAGGCGTTCCCGTATTTGCCGTAAGCGCAGCCACCGGCGAAGGCATGAAGGAACTGATGAATTATGTATGGCAGCGTCTGCAGGAGCTTCCCCGCGAAGAAACCGTATTCGCGACGGAGTACAATCCCGACGTGGCCCTTCAGTTTGCGAAGGAGCCCTTCACAGTCAGATATGACGAAGAAGCCGATGAATATGTTTTGGAAGGCCCCCGTATCGAAAAGATGCTGGGCTACACGAATCTGGATTCGGAACGCGGTTTTGTTTTCTTCCAGAATTTCCTTAAGGATACCGGTATTCTTGAGCAGCTTGAAGCTCTTGGCATAGAGGATGGAGATATCGTGCGCATGTACGGATTCTCATTTGAGTATTATAAATAATAATGTCATCCTGAGCTTCCCACTGTCATCCTGAGCGAAGCGAAGGATCTTACCACAAACTAACGAGGTATACCAATTATGAAACTCACCAGTAAACAGAGAGCATATTTAAGAAGCCTTGCCGCAAAGGAGACAGCTCTTTTCCAGATAGGAAAGAACAACCTTACTCCTGAAGTGGTCCGGGCCGTAGAAGAAGCGTTCAATACCAGGGAAATAGTAAAGCTCTCTGTACTTAAGAATGCTATTGAAGATCCCTTCGCCATGGGCGAGGCTCTGGCTGACCGCAGCTCATCCACGCTGGTAGAGGTTATCGGAAGAAAGATAGTTCTCTACAAGCCCTTTAAAGATGAGCCGGAGATTAAGCTTCCAAAATAATTACTTTTTAAGCATATCGAAGGATTTTCCGGAGGCAAAAAAGGCAATGCTGGTATGTACCGAAAAATATAATGACAGTGAACTGCGCGCGGCTTTAAAAAAGAAACTCGATCCGGCACGTTATGAGCATTCTCTGGGAGTGGCTTATACCGCCTGCAATCTGTTCCTGTCACACGGACACGGAAGCACGGAAGAGCTCTCGCGCGTTTATACAGCCGGGCTGTTACATGACTGTGCCAAGTGCCTTGATGAAGAAAAGCGTGATAAATACATCAAGAAGTATAATGTTGAACTCACGGAAATGGAAATACAGCATCCCTTCCTGATCCACGCAAAACTGGGTGCAGTACTCGCTAAAGAAAAATACGGCGTAACCGATGAGGAGATAATAAGCTCCATACGCTGGCATACCACAGGCTGTGCCGGAATGAGTTTTATGGAAGCTGTGATATTTTCCGCAGACTTCATTGAGCCAAACCGAAAGCAGCTTTTATGTTACGAGGAAATACGTCCGCTGATCTATAAAGATCTGAATAAGGCAGTATATCTGATATTAAAACATACACTGGCACATCTTGAGAATAAAGGACAGCCGGTTGAAGAACATACACTGGAAGCATACGAGTATTACAGCAAAAGGTTTTCATAGAATGAAAGACCCGATAAGAATGTGAGGTGCTGAATAAATGGATTCAAGAGAAATGGCAAAAGTAATAATAGAAGCTATGGAAGAAAAGAAAGCTGAGGACATACGCGTTCTTGACATAGCTGAAGTATCAAGCCTGGGCGACTATTTTATAATAGCCAGCGGAAACAACGTAAATCAGGTGCAGGCCATAACCGACGAGATCGATATGCGTCTGGGACGTCAGGGTGTTTCACCCAAACAGATCGAAGGCTATATGAACGCCAATTGGATATTGATGGATTACGGTGATGTGATAGTCCACGTATTTGATAAGGAGAACCGTCTTTTCTATGATCTGGAAAGAATATGGAAGGATGGCAAGAGCATCGATCCTGCAGATATCTGATAAAAGAATATGAATAAAAGCAAAAAAAGGCAGATCCTGTAATTGGGATCTGCCTTTTTTATGGTATGGAATGGGATATGGAAATTACTTATTTTCTGTACAGGCGGAATACTCCGAATACCTTTCCAAGTATGGTACATTCATCAACTATGATGGGATCCATAGTGTCGTTTTCAGGCTGGAGCCGGATATGATCCTTTTCCTTATAGAAGGTTTTTACTGTAGCCGAATCATCTATAAGAGCAACAACGATATCGCCGTTATTTGCGGTATTGCAGCTTTCAACAAAAATGGAATCTCCCGAATGGATGCCGGCATTGATCATGCTGTCGCCTTTAACCTTAAGAACAAATGTGTCCGCATTTGGAACCATATCTACAGGCAGAGGGAAGTAACCATCGATATTATGAGAAGCAAGTATAGGTTCACCTGCTGCAACGCGGCCTACGATAGGGATGCTGGTCATTTCCTGGCGTACCATCTGGAAGCCTTCATCGATTATCTCGATAGCGCGGGGCTTGGTGGGATCCCTTCTTATATATCCCTTTGTTTCAAGAGTGGAAAGATGGGCGTGGACCGATGAAGTGGATTTAAGACCTACGGCCTCGCAGATATCGCGCACGGTGGGCGGATAACCTTTTTCCAGAGTTACGTTTTTGATATACTCAAGTATTTCATTCTGTTTAGATGAAAGCTTGGGATCACTCATAGTACATAAAACCTCCAAATATAAATTTTCTATATCATATCACATAGTTTTGTAAAAAGCAAACATATTTTCGGAACAGATTTTCGGAACATTTGTTCGTTTTTATCTTGACAAGCGAACAGTTGTTCTGTATAATGCAAATTACGATAAAGAACAGATGTTCGCAGGAAGAGGAACAGTAAACGCAAAATACAGGGAGGTATCAACTATGAATATTAAAAGGTTTCGCAGATTAATGAAAAAAAGCGCCTGGTTCAGACGCCGCATAGCCAAACTGTCAGTCATCTGGATCATCATAATATTGGCAGCATCCGTAGCCTTATCCATGTTGCCCGGTAAAAAGGCAGATGCCCAGGAAGAGAATGAAGTCGTATATTATAAGTATTATGACAATGTTAAGATCGAAAAAGGCGATACCTTATGGGGCTACGCTGAGAAATTCCGCAGGCCGGACGGAATGACCTGCAGCGAATATATAAGCGACGTCAAAAGAATAAACCACCTGCATGACGATAAGCTGGTTGTGGATGAAACGATCGTATTGCCTTATTATTCGACAGAATATATTAAGTAATTTGCTCTCCCAATACCCGTTGATGATATATTTGAAAAGGTCCCGGTGCTGCCGGGGCTTTTTCGGTGTGTGGGGGAATCCCGTTTAGCTGATCTACACATAATGCCAAATAAACGTTAAATCGTTCATACAGTAAATTATTTAAAAATCTCTCAAGCGTTATCCATCAGAATCCCTATGTAAAACTCTCAAGCGTTATCCAATAGAATCCCTATGTAAAACTCTCAAGCGTTATCCAACAGAATCCCATAAGGGATTCTGTTGGATAACGTTGTGGGGGAGGCTAAAGCCTTCCCCACAACGTCAATCTCACTACACACAGCTTGAAATAGCTTT
>CAMVRS010000240.1 GCA_947169935.1 uncultured Lachnospiraceae bacterium | reverse complement strand
GCTGCTCACTGGTAGGCGATTTCGGAACGGCTTTAAAGGACGTTATGAAGCGCTTCACCCCCGACCGTATAGTTATAGAGCCTTCAGGCGTGGGCAAGCTTTCCGACGTGGTACGCGCAATACAGACAGCGGAGCTGGGAGACGATGTGGTCCTCAATTCCGCTATCGTAGTTGTAGACGCTACCAAGTGCAAGCTTTATATCAAGAACTTCGGCGAGTTCTTCATCAATCAGGTGGAGCACGCCGGCACCATAATCTTAAGCCGTACAGGCAATATCAGTGATGATAAGTTAAAGACTGCTCTTGAGCTTTTAAGACAGCATAATGATAAGGCAACCATCATCACCACGCCCTGGGATCAGATCACAGGTCAGTCCATAAAGGAGACCATGGAAGGCGTGGATCTTCTGGATGAGCTTCTGAAGGAAGTGATGGAGCATCATCATGATGAGGATGAATGTGACGATCCCGAATGTGAGTGCCACCATCATCACGAAGACGGTGAATGCTGCCACCATCACCACCATGACGACGATGATGATGACGACGAGCATGAGCATCACCATCACGATCATGATGAGCACGATCACGAGCATCATCACCATGATCATGATGAGCACGATCACGAGCATCATCATCACGATCATGACCATGAGCATCATCATCACCATCATCACGCAGATGAGGTGTTCGGAAGCTGGGGCATGGAGACCGCTTCCAAATATACGAAGGAAGAGATCGAAGGCTTTTTATCAAAGCTGGGTGATGCGCTCACCTACGGTATGGTCCTTCGTGCAAAGGGTATGGTACCTGCAGCAGACGGAAGCTGGATCTATTTCGATTACGTTCCCGGTGAGAGCAATGTTCGCGCCGGTTCACCCCAGCCTACGGGCAAGTTCTGTGTGATCGGATCCAAGCTTAACGAGGAAGAATTAGAGGAGCTGTTTAAGAAATGAAACCGGTATATATGATCAACGGCTTTCTGGAGAGCGGAAAGACAAGTTTCATAAATTTTACCATCCAGCAGCCTTATTTCCAGATAAAGGGGCTGACCCTTCTTCTGCTCTGTGAGGAAGGCGAAGAGGAATACGATCCCAAGATATTAAAGGCTTCAAAGACGGAAGTGCGTGTCATTGAGGATGAGGCCGATTTTAACGCGGCCAATCTGATAGCCATCGAAAAGGATCTGAATCCCGAGCGTATCATCATCGAATACAACGGCATGTGGAATGTGAAGGATATGAAGCTGCCTTTCCACTGGAACGTGGAGCAGCAGATAAGCATCATAGACGCCTCAACTTTCCCCACCTACTATAACAACATGAAGTCCATGGTGGCGGAGATGATAAGGAAATCAGAGCTTATCATCTTCAACCGCTGCGATAACGTGATGGAGAATCTGGGCAGCTACAGAAGAAACGTAAAGGCTGTAAACGCTTCTGCGGATGTTATCTTCGAGAACGCCCAGGGCGAGATAAACGAGATCTTCGAGGAAGACCTGCCTTACGATCTTAAGTCCGATAAGATAGTCCTGGATGATACTTCCTACGGCATCTGGTACATGGATGTCATGGATCATATCGAGCGCTATGAGGGAAAGACTATAGAATTCGTGGCCATGGTAATGAAGCCCAAGGGCTTTGAGAAAGGGGCTTTCGTTCCCGGACGCATGACCATGACCTGCTGCGCGGAGGATATGGCGTTCCTTGGCTATGTATGCAAATACGACGGTGCGGATTCATTAAAGGACCGTGACTGGGTAAAGGTCAGCGGCCAGCTTAAGAAGGAATTCCGCAAGGATTATAAGGGTGAGGGCCCTGTTATCTATGCAGAGAAGGTAGAGCCCACGCAGCGCCCCGCAAACGAAGTAATAGGATTTAATTAAGGAGTGAACGATGGAAGAGCTTATTGAAATAATGAAGGGCATCAGGCCCGACGTGGATTTTGAAACTGCAACGGATCTGATCGACGGAGAGATACTGGATTCCTTTGATATCATTTCCATAGTAAGCGAAGTAAATGATGCATTTGGTGTGGAGATCAATGTTGATGATCTGCTGCCTGAAAACTTTAATTCTGCTGAGGCACTCTACGAGCTGATCCAGAAACTTCAGGCTGAATAAGGCCGGAGCGGAATGTCGCTTGTATCACTTGTATGTTTTAAATTCGCACTTATCACTGTGCTGCTTTATTTCCTTGTACTTAAAGAAGCACAGTGGTTTATTCTTTTAATTGCCAATATAGTTTTTTATTTAAGCTACGGCGTTAAGTATATCGTATTCCTGGTGGCGGCTGGGCTTGTCAGTTATTGTGGCGCACTGCTTCTTGAGAAGGAAGGCAGGAAGCCTACAGGCAGGAAAAAAGCTGTTGCGTTGATCACTATTCTGCTGATCATGTCCTCATGGATAGTTCTTAAATACGGCAATTTTATCGCGGGCAATGCGGTGGGGTTGGCTGCTTTATTCGTGCCTTCTTTAAGCTTTGAACGTTTTGAATGGGTGCTTCCTCTGGGCATGTCTTTTTATACCTTCCACGCTATCGGTTATGTGGTTGATGTCTACCGGAAAAAGTATCCCGCCGAAAAGAACTTCCTTAAGTATTTTACCTTTCTGTCATTCTTTCCCCATATGATACAGGGCCCCTTCAGCCGTTTCGGGGATCTGTCAAAGACGATGTTTAGGGGGAACAGCTTTTCCTGGCAGCGTCTCTGTGAAGGCTGTGCGCGTATATTATGGGGAGCTTTCAAAAAGATAGTAATAGCAGACCCTACGGCGTCCACTGTCAATATGATACTGGGTTCCTACAGTGAATACGGCGGCATACAGATCATCTTTGCGATATTTTTATATAGCGTCCGCTTGTATGCGGATTTTTCGGGCTATATGGATATAGTCTGCGGATTCTGCCATATACTGGATATAGGCCTGGAGGAGAATTTCCGCCAGCCCTTCTTTGCAAAGACTGTGGATGAATACTGGCGCAGATGGCATATCACTCTGGGCAGGTGGTTTCGGGATTATGTGTTTTATCCTGCGTCCATGAGCAAGTCGGGCATGAAGCTATCCAAATGGGCCCGCGGCAAATGGGGACCCAAGCTGGGCAAGCTGATATCGGGTTATTTTGCCATGCTTTTTGTCTGGACAGCAACGGGTCTCTGGCACGGTGCCAACTGGACTTATCTGGTCTGGGGTTATCTTAACCTGATAGTGATATGTTCCACTATGCAGCTTTCCGATACCTACAGCGCATTGAAAGAAAAGCTGCATATCAAGTCGGAGAGTTTCGCATGGAAGCTCTTCTGCATGATCAGAACCTTTATGCTGATCAGCTTTTTCAGATTCTTTTCCGTAGCGCCGGATCTGGGAGCGGCTTTTTCCGCCATTGGCCATACCATTGCGGATTTCAGGATTTCATTGATAACGCAGCCTTCGGCGTTTCTGCTGGATATGTTCAGGGAGGAGATAATCCTGGCGGGTATAGGTGTAGCTGCCATGTTTACGGTTGATATATTAAACGAGAGCGGTAAATGGGAAAAGGTAAAAAGCGCCTGTCCCATAGTGCTGCGGGCTTTTATATACAGTGCCATGATAGTGATGATAGCCCTTATGATGAAGGGGGCGGATATTTCACAGGGATTTATGTATGCGAATTTTTAACAGCAAAAAGGCAAAAGCTATATTGATGATCCTATGTATCATAGCTTTTCTGGGTGTGGCTGAGGGCGTGCTGTCTTATTTCCTTACATCTGTGGGCAGCTCAACCTACTTTAAGGATGAGCTTAAGCAGTATAAGGCAGAGGGCCTTGAGGCGGATATCCTGTTCCTGGGAAGTTCCAGGGTATTTGAAGGATTTGTGCCGCAGGTCTTTGAGGAAGAGCTGGGCATGGGACTGGTACTTAACGGCGGCAGTGCAACCCAGAGACCGGAGAGCAGCTATTATCTTTTAAAGGATATCTACAGGCAGGTCAAGCCCAAGGTAGTGATACTGGGAGTCCAGTGGAACGGCATACTTGATGAATCCACGGATTCGCAGAGGATGGAAAGCGCCCTCACGGCCTATGACAGGATGAGCTTTATCGGCAGGCTGGAATACCTGCCCAATTATATCTTATCTGACCAGCTGCCCAATTTCAGCACTATCTACCGCTGCAGGAAGGATTTCCGTTTTGACGTTATGCGTCAGAATTATGAAAAGCGCAGGAAGTATGAAAAGGAAGGACGTACGCCCAATACCTCTGCCAACACCTATTATTACGGCAAAGGTTTCCTGTATTCAAACACAAACTGTGAGTACGGCAATATCCCCATCATGGATGAGGGACAGGATAGCTTCTCTGCGGATACTGTCACCCTGGATAAGATAAAATATCTTGATAAGATCTGTGATTTCTGCGAGAGAAATCATATAAAGCTTATACTTGTGGCTTCGCCCATATCCATGATGAACATGTATCATGTGCAAGGCTATCAGGATGCGGTTGATTTTTATAAGACCTATGCAAAGGAATGGGGTATATACTTTGATAATTTAAATTATCTGAAGGACAGGGAACTCTGGCTTGGTGATGATATGATGTCGGATTATGTGCATCTTTCCGGTGCTGCGGCCATGGAAGTGAGCAGAAGATATGCGCAGATAGTTAAAAAGCATCTGGAAGGTGAGGATGTGAGCGAATACTTCTATGAGGATCTTGATGCGCTTAAAGCTGATGTCAATCGCGTGGTAGCCGTGAAGGCAACATTCGGAAAATATGAAGGTAACGAGTCATTATTACATGTAAGCATAAATGCCCTGGCAAATGATCCTGCTGCTGTAATATATACCGTGGAGGCCTCTTATGACGGCGGAGAGACCTGGGAGGAGCTTACGGATATATGTGGTCTTAAGGAGTTTGACCTTGACCTTACAGAGGCAGGGGAAGGACTTAAATTAAAGATAAGTGCCGGACTTGGCGGTGATGACGTGCCGGCATGGCAGATATACGATCTATGAGGGGAGGACCTTTATATGATATGGGATCTTAAGAAATACGGAAATACAGCAGCGTTGATCGAAGGTGAGGAGATCATCAGCCATTCCGATCTGTACGATATCACCAACGAATTGGCGGACACGGTAAAGAAACACAGCGTTG
>CAMVRS010000239.1 GCA_947169935.1 uncultured Lachnospiraceae bacterium | reverse complement strand
ACGAATGACACACAAGAACCACTATATGTTAATGTCTTAGACATTGATACTGCTGTTAAAGGCATAGTGGCAGATATCCAGGCAGGAAAAGAAGTATCCGACGGCTCCTGCGTATATGAGTATAAGGGCGTGGATAAGGTTGCCGGTTACTCCTTCACCAAGGACGGAAATATCGTTATCGTAACTGCTGACAAGGCATAGATGCTTAAAGATGTTGCAAACATGCGTAACAACATGATCTTCTTTGCTGTAGTCTGCCTGATAGCAGCTATAACGGCGATCATAATCATAGCGTCACTGCTGATGAAGGGCATCAGTGCTCTGGTACCCGTTATCAACAAGATAGCGGAACTTGATTTCTCTGCAGACAAAAACGCTGAAATGCTTGCAAAGAGAAAAGACGAGGTCGGCGTTATATCCAGGACCGTAGAGCGCATGCATGACTGCCTGAGGGATGCTGTAGGATCCATCGACAGCGCCGGAGTCAGCATAGATTCAAATGTGGATGAGCTGGACATCACGATAAAGAATGTAGGTAATATCTGCCAGGACAACTCAGCAACGACCGAGGAACTGGCTGCAGGCATGCAGGAAACAGCTGCTACCACTGCAGGCATAACCGCAAACATCGGCGATATCCAGGAAAGCGCACAGGGTATCGGAAAACTGGCTGACGACGGAAGTGCATTATCCCGCGAAGTATCCAAACGTGCAAACGAACTGTCCGCTACCACAGAAAAAGCAAGCAAGAGGACTATCGACATCTATGAATCGGTTAAGGAGAAGTCCGAGAAAGCTATACGTGATTCAAAGGCTGTGGATAAGATCAACGCCCTTACAAGCACCATTATGGAGATATCTTCCCAGACCAGCCTGCTGGCATTAAACGCTTCCATAGAGGCGGCACGTGCGGGAGACGCCGGCAGAGGATTCGCAGTAGTTGCTACCGAGGTTGGTAATCTGGCTACACAGACATCAGAAGCTGTACGCGATATCGGCAGCATCGTTGACGAAGTGGTATCTGCGGTTAACCAGATGTCCGATTGCCTGACCGAGACTACCGGTTTCCTTGAGACTAACGTTCTTTCCGATTACGAGGAGTTCGGAAAGGTCAGCGTTCAGTACCGTGAAGATGCCGAGACCTTTGGTGAGAGCATGGACACCATCAGTGACAGTATAGATAAGCTCAATCAGGCTATCGAGCGCATAGCGGACGCCATCAACGGTATCGATAATACCGTTAATGAATCCACCAGGGGCATTTCCGATATCGCAGGAAAGACTTCCGATATGGTAGGCGATACTTCTGACAGCGTGGCAAAAGTTGAACAGTGTAAGGCTGCTGTTGCCGAGCTTAGAAAGATCATATCCAGATTCGAGCTTTAATAAGAAAACAAGTATTTGGTGGAGGAATTTGAAATGAAGAAAAGGAAGTCTCTTAAAAAGTCTCTGCTTAGCCGCATCATTGTCTATGTTGCTATAGTTATCGTCATTATCACGCAGATAAGCATCAAGCTGGCTGCCGATAATATCCAGTCGCTTACCAACGGTATACTGGAAAGAGAATCCATTACCTATGCCGGTGAGATACATAACTGGTGGAACAGTATAGAGGAAAGAGTGGGACAGACCGCTGATGTTATGAAGAACACTCCCGATCTTTCCTATGATGATGCGCGCAATATGCTGCTTAAACTGACGGAGCTTGACCCGGATTCCCAGGATATCTACATGGCGTACGGAGATACCATGACTTTCCTGGACGGTTCCGGATGGATACCCGACGATACCTTTGTATTCACTGACAGACCCTGGTATGTTGGTGCGCTGGCAGCCAAAGGTAAGATCTATTCCTCCGAACCTTATGTTGATGCGTCAACAGGCAAGACCTGTCTCGCATGTGCTGTAATGCTTAAGGATAACGTGGTGCTGAGCAGTGATATAAACTTTGATAAGGTTGTCGAGCAGGTTAAAGCATTTGATTCCATCTCTGAGGAAACAAAGTTTTATATCATCAATAAAGAGACTAAGTACATCCTTATAAGCAATGTTACAGAGAGCGTCGTACAGACCATCAATAATACCACGGATCCCGTTGCTGACGGACTGGCAAATATCTTCGATACCATGGATACGGGAGCAAAGGCTACAGGCAAAAAAGTCATAACAGCCAAGGCATCCGGCGGGACATACATGTATACTGCAACGGATATTGAAGACACTTCATGGGTTGTTGTGAGCGCAGCTCCCAGTTCCCTGCTCAGCAACGCTATACTTAAGGTTATGATCATTACTTTTGTAAGCGGCATAATCCTGATAGGTATCATATCGGCGCTGATCTATATCATAATCAGCAAGGCTATCAACCCCGTGACCACTGTGACCAAACGTATCACGGATATCAGCAAGGGCGACTTTACCGTAAGGATAGTGCCCGAGGGTAATAACGAGATAACTACGCTTTCCGAGAGCCTTAATGAGTATATAGAGAAGATGAGGGCTACACTGAACAGTCTTTCCGATATATCCGGCAAGATGAACAGCAGAGCTGGGGAGTGCTTTGATATATCCAAAGCGCTGGCTGAAGCCAATAATACTCAGGGTGAATCCATTGAGAAGCTTAATAGTACGCTGAATGATATGAACAATTCCATAGAGGATGTAGCACGTTCCGCTACCGATCTGGCAAAAACCTCCGACCAGCTCAGCAGGAATGCGGAAGAAGTGCGTACTCTCTGCACCGAGACACTGGATGCTTCGGCAAAGGGCAGAAAAGAGATGCAGAGCATGACGGAAAACGTCACCACCCTCAATACCACTATAGGTGAACTGACGGCGCTGATCCGTGATACGGCAAAGTCCATCGAAGAGATCACGGGTATAACCGATACCATCAACGCTATTTCGGAACAGACCAATCTGCTTTCCCTTAATGCTTCGATAGAGGCTGCCAGGGCAGGAGAGATGGGACGCGGCTTTGCGGTAGTTGCATCGGAAGTAGGCGCCCTTGCAAACCAGTCTTCGGAAGCGACTGTCACCATCAGAAAGCTGATCGAAGGTGTTACCAGGAATATCGCCGATATCAACCGCATGGCAGATATATGCGTTAAGGACATGGATACCTGCTTAACCGGTGTTACCGGAGCCAATGAATCTTTCGAAAAGATCTATGGTGATGTAGGCAAGGCTGCCAACGGTATCGGAGAGATTGCAGGCGGCATCGAAAAGATCAACGAGGTTGCTTCGGACAATGCGGAAACCACAAGAGCTCAGGTTTCGGGCATAAGCGAGGTACTGGGCTTAAGCAATACGATCGTTTCGGAGAGCGGCAAGCTACGCAGGGAAACCGATAATATCAGTGAGATATCGGAGAATCTGAACCGTTATTCGGATGAGATAAATTCCGATCTTTCAAAGTATACGGTATGATCTGATGAGAATATCTTTTGATCTTGATGATGTGCTGTTTGTAGATCCGAATACTTTTGAGACTGAACCTTCCCTTAAATTTCCGTTAAACCGCGTGTTTACGGAAAGATTAAGGAAGGGGACAGTCGATCTGATACACGAACTTCAGGCACAGGGTTTTGAAGTATGGGTCTATACGTCTTCTTTTCGTGCGGATGTCTATATACGCAATCTTTTCAGACATTACGGGATTAAATTCGACGGCATTATCAACGGCTACCGGCACAGGGCGGAAGTCCAGCGTGACCGGGATGAAGTGCTGCCCCAGAAAATGCCAGGATTTTACAGGATTTCCCTGCATGTTGATGATGAAGACGCCATAATCGCCAACGGGCGTTTTTACGGCTTTAAAGTATTAAGGGTATGTGAGCCCGATGAACATTGGGCGGAAAAAGTGATCACAGAGGCTAACAGGATACGCAAAAACGAAGAAGAGGCCGAGAAGAAGAGGGGGAAGAAATGAGCTTTAGCAAAGATCTGCTTGACCGCATACGTCATGATATAGAAAGCTATAAAGACCGCCGTGAACTGGTAAGGGTAAGCATACTGGAGAAGCTGACAGTGCATAAGCTCCCTCCCGAGATGCTTAAGCCAAATCCCGATGATGAGTTTACCCACGACAATATAGGACCCAGTGAACGTATCATAGAGTGTTACTGCCAGGTTATACGCAGAAACCTCCGCTTTGATGAGGATATTTTTCCGGAACCTATAATCATCCAGAGGATGCGTATTGGCGGATATATGATACTTAACGGACACCACCGCTGGGCGGCAGCGATACATGAAAAGGTCCCGAAGGTCCGCGTTGTGGTCGTCAATCCCCGCAAAAAAGGAGAGGCGTAATGAGATCGGATGATTCAAATAAGTTAAAAAAGATCCTTGAGATATTGCTGATCTTTGTAGCTTTCTTTATCATCAATGATATTATAGAGATGGCTATACGGTATTTTAAGGAACGTATCGCTCTCAGAAGCTATATGGAGAAGGAGCTTGATAAGCGGAGCAGCCGTGATGTATCTGCGGACAGTAAAAGCGGAGCGGAACGCAGGGCCGAGCTGGTGGAAGCGCTGCTGCTCAAATACGGTGCAAAGCAGGTGTTCACCACCGGTGAAGAGAAGTTTAAGTTAAGACGGACTTATAAGTATAACGGAGTATACTATCGTTTAAGCGTTTCGGAGATCGACGGCGAGACCTTCCTGATAGTCAACGCCGCCGATGAAGATAATTATGCCGATGTCGGTATCATGGAAGAAGTGGCCGCCTTTTCTCCGGAGCTGTCTGATAAGGAACTGGAACGTGAAGTGCGCTGCCTGCTGGAGTATGAGGATTATTGATAAACGTTTTGGATTACATAATTTTATTAATGATAACAAACGTGTCTATTTTGTTAATTCTGACAATTTCTTCTTGAATTTTAGATGCGTTTGTTCTAAAATAGTGAGCGATGTGAAAAGTTCACAAACATAATTCATTTAATGGAGGAAATTACAATGGCAGTAAAAGTTGCAATCAATGGTTTTGGCCGTATCGGTCGTCTTGCATTCCGTCAGATGTTCGGAGCAGAGGGATACGAAGTAGTTGCTATCAACGACCTTACTTCTCCCAAGATGCTTGCTCATCTTCTTAAGTATGATTCTTCACAGGGTAAGTACGCTCTGGCTGATACCGTTAGCGCAGGTGAGGATTCCATCACTGTTAACGGCAAGACCCTGAAGATCTACAAAGAG
>CAMVRS010000238.1 GCA_947169935.1 uncultured Lachnospiraceae bacterium | reverse complement strand
CCTCGTTAACCTGAACGGGAGTCTTGCCGATCTCTTCAGAGATCTTCTTGATCTTCTCAACGATATCAGCGGGTGTATTAACGCCTGCGATAACCTCGATAAGCTTCATCCTGTCTGCAGGATTGAAGAAGTGCATACCTACAACGGGACGGTTAACGCCCTTACCGATCTCGGTAATGGACAGTGAAGAAGTATTTGATGCAAATACGCAGTCAGCCTTGCAGATAGCATCCAGCTCTTTAAAAGTTGTCTGCTTAACGGTCATATCTTCGAAAGCTGCCTCTACGATCAGATCGCAGTCTGCGCAGATATCTTCCTTAAGTCCGGGAGTGATAGCTGAGGTGATCTTGTCAACCTGCTCCTGGGTAAGCTTTCCTTTCTCTACGAGCTTTGCATAGCCCTTAACGATCTTGTCCTTACCGCCTTCTGCCCACTCCTGCTTGATATCGCAGAGAGCTACGGTGTAGCCTTCGGTCTGGGCAAATGCCTTAGCGATGCCCTGGCCCATTGTACCTGCTCCGATAACACCTACCTTCATTTATAATTCCTCCTTAAATAATTAATTAACCTTGTTAAATGTTTGCATATAGGGATTTGACTGATCCTGCGGCTGCTGCATATTCGCCTGTTCTGCCATTATCTGCTGATTGAGCTTTTTTTCATTATTCTTCTTGTTGACCGTAATAACGACCGCTACGATCACGCCTGCAATAGTTGCGATGAGTCCGATCGCCACGAACAGCATGATCATCAATGAAATACCGCCAAGTGCAACCATGATATCCCCTTATTTATTTACAAATGTAACAACCTTCACCTTGGTGGGATCATCCTTCTTCTTTAAGAAGTTGCCCATGCCCGCCTTCTGGTCTTCGGTCTCGAAGCAGTCGCCGAAAAGCTTCTCTTCGATAGCAACGCCTTCGTCTATAGAAACCTGAAGGCCTTCGTTGATAGCCTTCTTGCAGTTGCGTACTGCGATAGGAGCCTGTACAGCGATGCCGGCTGCCATCTTAAATGCAGCGTCCATAAGAGCATCCTTAGCAGACTTAACTACCTCGCCTGCCTCGTTAAGCTCTGCGGAAACAACCTGGTTTACAAGGCCGATCCTGTATGCCTCTGCAGCCTTGATGTTCCTTGCGGTGTAGATCAGCTGCTTAGCCATGCCTGCACCTACCAGACGTGCAAGTCTCTGGGTACCGCCGAATCCGGGGGTAATGCCAAGACCTACCTCAGGCTGACCGAACATAGCATTGTCGGAGCAGATGCGGATATCACAGCTCATGGAGATCTCGCAGCCGCCGCCCAGCGCAAAGCCGTTAACCGCAGCTATAACGGGGATAGGGAACTTCTCAAGCTTAAGGAACACGTCGTTGCCCTTCTTGCCAAAAGCTTCGCCCTCAGCCTTGGTGAGAGTGCTCATCTCTCCTATATCAGCGCCTGCCACAAAGCTCTTCTCACCTGCGCCGGTAAGGATAAGGCAGCGTACAGCATCAAGATCAACTGCATCCAGTGTAGCATTCAGCTCATCAAGCACCTGTGAGTTAAGGGCGTTTAAAGCCTTCTCACGGTTTATGGTTATAACGCCTACTGCGTCTTTTACTTCATATAATACAAATTCCATTTAATGTGTACCTCCATATATAAGATTCTTCGCGTCCCGAGGTCGCTAAATTCAAACTGCGCCTTCGGCTTGTTTTCATTAAGCTCCGCGGGTAAGTTCGTACTAAATTCGGCTATGCCTCATTAAGTACTCACTTACGCCCAGAATGACATAAAAACGGGGGGATATACTCCCCCCGAAGAATTAACCTTCGTAAGCTTCTACTATTGTTGCGCAGCCCATGCCGCCGCCGATGCACAGAGTAGCCAGACCCTTCTTAGCGCCCTTAGCTTCCATCTCATGAAGCAGGGTAACAAGGATACGCGCGCCTGATGCGCCTACGGGGTGGCCCAGAGCGATAGCGCCGCCGTTGGGATTAAGCTGCTTGTCAACATCGATGCCCAGATCCTTGCCTACTGCTACGGACTGAGCTGCAAATGCCTCATTTGCCTCGATGATATCGAAATCTTCGATCTTGTATCCGCACTTAGCCATAGCCTTGCGGGTAGCTGCTACGGGTCCGATACCCATAACTTCGGGACGAACGCCTGCAAGAGCGCCTGCCACATAAGTAGCCATAGGCTTAACGCCCAGCTCCTTAGCCTTCTCTTCGCTCATAACAACGATAGCTGCTGCGCCGTCATTGATACCGGAAGCGTTACCTGCGGTAACAACACCGTCGGGATTAATGGGTTTAAGCTTCTGTAGACCCTCGATAGTGGATCCGGGACGGGGTCCTTCATCCTTATTAAAGAGGATGGTCTCTTTCTTCTTCTTGATCTCGACAGGAACGATCTCCTTATCGAAAGCGCCGTTCTCCTGAGCTGCGCATGCCTTTAACTGGCTCTTGAGTGCGAACTCATCAAGCTCTTCACGGGTAAGGCCGTATTCCTTTGCTACATTATCAGCGGTTGTGATCATGTGGTAATCATTGAATGCATCCCAGAGAGCATCCTTTACCATGGTATCTACCAGACCGCCCTGGCTCTGTGAAGGCCACATCATACGATAACCGTAACGGCCGTTGGGGATTGCGAAAGGAGCCATTGACATGTTCTCCATACCGCCTGCTACTACTATATCAGCATCGCCTGCAGCTATCATCTGTGCTGCCATATTTACGCAGTTAAGACCGGAGCCGCAAACTACGTTAACTGTTACAGCGGGTGTCTCGATAGGCAGTCCTGCCTTGATAGAAGCCTGGCGTGCAACGTTCTGGCCCTGTCCGGCCTGGATAACGCATCCCATGTAAACATGGTCAACCTTCTCGGGAGCAATTCCCGCACGGTTTAAAGCCTCTTTGATAACGATAGCGCCCAGCTGCGCTGCGGGAGTAGTGGAAAGACCGCCTCCCATGGTTCCGATCGCGGTACGGCATGCACCTGCAAGTACGATTTTTTTAGACATTTCTTTTCCTCCATAAATGTGTTGTGAAAACAGACGGACTGTTGTGTCCGCGCACTGTTCAAGATTTTAACATAACAAATGCTCAACTTCAAGGGAGAAATGAGATTGTTTTTTCCATAATTTCGTACAGAAATTCACGATTTTTTATCACTATGTCCTACCCATTCCGGAGTCCTCATGTTTTTATGCATATTGTCGGTTTATTACATTAAATATTTTGCTATTTTTCCAATATTGCCATCAATGTCCATATCTGATACTCTGATATGGTTTTGTTAAAAACGTTTTCCCACTTACTTTATGAGGTGATTTTATGCAGACGGGTGACAAAAAGAATAAGACCGCCATGGGTCACTTTGAGCATTTTTTGATCGGGATCTGTGTTTTACTCGGGATCGGCATTCTTGTGTCGGTTCTGGTATTGATACGTGTCCTGTTACCGGAAAAGACGCTAAAACCTTCTTCCGCTCCCGCTGCATCTGCCCCCGGCAATTCTCTTGCCACTCCCGAAGATTTTATTCCCCAGAACATTTCTCATATGAAAAAAGTCCCCGATGCAAGTTTCGTCGATCTCGACAACAATACGATAACTCTCTCCGAAATAGTTGATGCTTCCGAAAACGGCGTATGGTTCCTCTTCTTTGCAAGCTGGTGCCCCGACTGCGATGAGCAGTTTACCATCATTTCAGAGATGGAACGTCTTTCCGTACTCTATGGTATCGACCTGATACTCATAGACCGCATGAATCCCGAAAAGGAAAGCCTCCCGGCCTTACGTGAAAAGCTGGCAGACAACCACGTGACCGTTCCCTGCTATATAGATAATGATGAAGTCTGCTACAAGAGCTGGGGCATCAAAGAGATCCCCTCTTCCGTAGTTTTGGACAAGCAGTACCGCGCAGCCGAAATGCAGAACGCAGTACTTACCGCAGGGGAATGCGAAGGCATGCTGCGCCGCGTAAATAACGGCCGCTGCGCGGAAAGCCTCATATTTATAGAAAACAATCTTATGAACGCATACGGCGGTGTATATACCACTAACGGTCCCAAAAGTACAACTCCTTCCGGCACGGATGTGCTCAGTGAAAGCCAGGGACTGCTCCTTTTAAGCGCCGTAGATATGGATGATCATGAACTGTTCGATCATGTCTGGTCCTTCACAAAAGAACACATGATAATTGATGGTCTCTGCGCCTGGTATACAGACGTTAATTTCAAGACCGGCGGCGTTAACGCCACCCTTGATGACCTGCGTATCTGGTACGCTCTTCACAGGGCCGCCGATAAATGGGGCGGAAGCTATGGCAATGAAGCCCTTAATATAATGCGTTCTATCCAGCAGTACTGCATCAATTCCCAAGGTTATCTTGTGGATTATGTTGAGCTGGCCGACCATTCCCAGGCATCAACGCTTTCTCTCTGCTATCCCGACTTAAGCATCTTAGGAGAGCTGGCCGAAGAAAACGATTACTTCGCCTCTGTTGAAGAGAAATGCCGCCGAATTGTTACCGAAGGTTATATTTCCGATGAATTCCCGCTCTATTACAGTGGATACGATCTGGCAGGCGGCAAATACAAACAGGATGACTTAAACAGCGCCGAAGCCCTTTATGTGCTTTGGAATCTCAGCCGCGCCGGCCTGCTGCCGGGAACCTCATTAAACTGGCTGCGTGAACATGTACAGAACGCCGATCTTTATGCCCGTTACCACGTAGACGGTACCCCCGTTACGGGTTACGAATATCATTCCACCGCAGTTTACGGGCTTGCTGCCCTTATCGCCCATGAAGAAGGCGATGATGAACTCTGGGAACTGGCGCTCCGCCGTATGGAACGCTTATATATATTGGACTATTCCGATCCGCATTACGGATCCTACAGCCAGGGAAACGAAGACACCTATGCCTTTGACCAGCTTATCTCCCTGAAGGTCCAGAGTATTCTGGATGAACAAGCCGCAAATGAGTGATACACCGACAAAAACACCCAAACGCATACGTTTTAAGAACTTCCTCCAGAGCATAGCCGCACTGCTGCGCCGCGCCGTACACTGGTACAACACGCGCATGAGCAAGATCTATTCTCCTGCTGTTGCAGCCTTTACCGGCAGTGCTGTAGTATTGGTCGTGGCTCTTATCCTGCTCTTCATCCCTCCCTATGTTGGGGTTGCGGATGACGGCTCTCTTTCAGGTATCATGGAAAGCGTCGGTCTCAATTACCGCCGCCAGGATCTGGAGCAGACAGTCGGAAGTTATTACATACGCATCTTTCTGCACGGTCCCCGCACCGAAGGAAGACTTTCAA
>CAMVRS010000237.1 GCA_947169935.1 uncultured Lachnospiraceae bacterium | reverse complement strand
ACGAGGAGAGCTTCCGCAAATGGACTTCGGACAGATATGATTCTTTCCCGATCACGGCGGAAGACATGAACCGCAAGTATATTGATAATAACGGTGACTGCGAAGAAGCGGATAATTTCTATCCGCTGACGGCCTTTGATGAAGACGGGATAGTGGGACATCTGATCCTTCGTTATATAGGAGCAGAAAAAAAGGAGATGCGTATCGGCTTTGTAATAGTAGATGATAAAAAAAGAGGAAAAGGATACGGCCGTGAGATGATACAGCTGGCGCTGAAATATGCCTTTGACCTTTTTAAAGCAGAGAGAGCAACTTTAGGGGTATTTGACAATAATCCGGCGGCTTACCGCTGCTACAAGGCGGCAGGGTTTAGGGAATATTCTGAACGTGAAGTTTTTCTGCAGGGAGAAAACTGGCGCTGCATCGATATGGAATGCAGGAGGGAAGACTGAAAAGGTTTTGTATTACAGCGTAAGAAACAGAACTGTCTGCTAAGTTGAAAAAACAGGAGTATTACGTTATGATTAGCATGCCGGATACGGGGAGACGGATCCCTGTGCAGGCAGGATGAACTCCGGGATGGGAAAGTAAAGTGATATGAAAAGAATAATGATCGTTGACGATGACCGGCATATCAACGAAATGCTGAATGAAAGATTGACCGAAGAAGGCTATGAGGTGATAGCAGCCTATTCGGGAACGGAAGCGCAGCTGCTTCTGGCAGGAATAAAACCCGATCTGATACTGTTGGATCTGATGCTGCCGGGTATGAGTGGCGAAGAGCTTATAAAGCAGATAAAGGGTATACCTGTTATAGTTCTCAGCGCCAAGGCGGATATAGCGGACAAAGTAGGACTCCTGCGCGGCGGAGCTGCCGATTATATGACCAAGCCTTTTGAGATGGAGGAGCTGCTGGCGCGTATCGATGTGCAGCTTCGAAGATCGGAGAATGCACCGGATAGTAATGTTCTCAGATTTCATGATATATCTCTTGATCAGGATACACATATGGTTGAATGTAATGGTAATGAGATAAGGCTTACCAGGACGGAGTATGCGATCCTTCGGCTCCTGATGCTAAAGCCGGCCCAGGTGGTAGCTAAACTGACGATTCTTGAGAGTATAAGTGACGATACGCCTGACTGTACTGAGGATTCGCTCAAGATCCATATCCATAATCTTCGCCGTAAACTTAAGGCTGCTACGGGGAAAGATCATATTTCAGCTGTATGGGGAATAGGCTTTATGCTTGTAGATGGTTCTTAACTGATTCTTAACTTTTTTCTTAACCGCTTTCTTAACTCTTATCTGATATTCTGTTTTCAGAAAGGAAGGTGATACATTATGGAATACATTCTGAAAACAAATTGCCTGGAAAAAAAGTATAAGGACTTTACAGCGCTTAAGGGACTTACGATGAATGTTCCGAAAGGTGCGGTATACGGTTTTGTCGGAAAGAACGGTGCCGGCAAGACAACACTTATCCGCCTTATATGCGGATTACAGGAGCCGGATAGCGGAGAATTTGAACTGTTTGGCATTAAAAACACTGACAGTGGCATCTTTAAATCCAGACGCCGGATGGGAGCAATAGTTGAGACTCCTTCGATATACCTGGATATGACGGCGGAGGATAATCTGAAGCTGCAGTATGACGTGCTTGGCAAGCCTGCCTATGAAGGCATAAGCGAGCTTTTAAACCTTGTGGGGCTTAAGGATACAGGCAAAAAGAAAGCAAAAAACTTTTCGCTTGGTATGCGCCAGAGACTTGGCATTGCAGTGGCGCTTTGCGGAGATCCTGATCTTCTGGTACTTGATGAGCCGATAAACGGTCTTGATCCCCAAGGTATTATAGAGATACGCGAGCTGATAATAAAGCTTAACCGCGAGAAGAAGATAACAGTCCTTATCTCATCGCATATACTTGATGAACTTTCGAAGCTGGCTACACACTATGGCTTTATCGATCACGGACAGGTCGTTAAGGAAATGAGTGCGGAAGAACTGGAAAGGGAATGCAGAAAGTGTATCAGACTTAAGGTGACGGATGTCAATGCGCTGGCTATGGTTCTTGATGAGATGGGTATTGAATATAAGGTGACGGATGATAATAATGCGGATGTTTATGGATCCCCCGTACTGTCAGAGATCACCCGGAAACTTGATAAATACGGCTGTGACCTGATCACTGCATACGAACATGATGAGAGCCTTGAAAGCTACTATATCTCACTTGTGGGAGGTGGCAGCCATGAATAAACTCATACGTGCAGGAATAAAAAGGATGTTCAGGTTAAAGACCATATATATATGTCTGGCAGTTCTGTTTTTTATAGGTGGTTTTGACATTATAAAAGAGTTTTTGTTCAGGGAACCGGGAAAAAGCCTGCCCGGACCTGAAGGATATCTGGTGTCAGGTTTTCTGGCTATGGTATTATTATCGGCAGTATTGATCACTTCGTTTCTTGGATCCGAACATCAATACGGTACATTAAGAAATAAGATATCCGTGGGATATGACAGATTCAGCATATATTTCAGTAACTTTCTGGTATGCTATGCAGCCGTGTTGATCATGTATGTTTTCGTCTGGCTGCAGACAACGCTTTTGGGAAATCTTATGCTGGGAGGGTATAAGAGCAGCAATAAAGTATTGATCTCTTTGATGATCCTGTCGTTCCTGGCATTTACAGCCCTGACTGCTCTCTTTGTTATGATGGGGCTTTGCATACATAGTAAGAGCGCAGGATCCGTAGCAGCCGTTATAGCGGCATTTGTGATCATGTTATGCGCGGTGGGAACGGTACAGCTGCTTAGCATACCGCAATACCTGCCCGTAGAAGAGATCGCAGAGATGGAGCTGCCGGGATATGAAAGAGTTCCGGGAGATCCGGCGATGGTGATCAATCCGGACTATGTGGGGGGCAGCCGGCGCAATACGATCGTGGCAGTTCACGATCTCAATCCAATGTCACAATTGTTAATGGTCCCGGAAGATGCGGATGCAAAGAATATAATTATACCCGCAGCGGAACTTGTTATATTGCTGGCAGTCGGAATGATCATCTTCAAAAAACGTGACTTAAAGTAAAGGAGTCTATGATATGGTTTATATTATTGCAGGTATACTGATGCTTATCGTCGCAGCGTTGTGTATAAAGATCATTCTGATCAAAAGATCGATCCGGGAGATAGCGGATGGGTTTGCCGGCAAGATAGAAACCGATACCAATACTCTTATAGATGTCTCTACAGGTGATAAGGATATTGTAATGCTTGCTGAAAAGCTTAACCATGGACTGCGGGAACTTAGAAAGGAGCATCTGCAGTATCATCAGGGGAATGCGGAGTTAAAGACGGCGATAACGAACATATCGCATGATCTGAGAACTCCGCTGACCGCGATCTGCGGATATCTGGATATGCTGGATAAGACTGATGATAAAGAAAAACAGGCGCGTTACATTGAGATCATGAAGGAACGTTCCGGGATGATGAAGCAGCTGACTGAGGAGCTGTTTAAATATTCGATGATAATATCGGATGAAGAGGAACTTACGACGGAAACGGTTTATATCAATCAGCTTCTGGCAGAATGTATAAGCGGTTTTTATCCGGCGCTTAGTGAGAAAGGCATCACTCCTGATATCAGCATAAGTGATAAACGTATAGAACGCAATGTAAATAAGGCTGCACTTACGAGGGTGTTTACAAACCTTTTAAATAATGCCGTTAAGTACAGCGACGGGGATCTGAAGATCATACTAACAGACGAGTGTGAGATCGTATTCTCAAATCATGCAAAAGGGCTGTCTGCCGCTACGGTGGAGCAGCTCTTTGATCGTTTCTATACAGTGCAGACGGCTTATAATTCAACAGGTATCGGCCTTTCGATAGTACGCGCACTTGTTGAACGCATGCACGGAAGGGTCAGCGCATCATATGAAAATGAATGTCTTTCGGTTAGGATCGTGTTTTAGGAGTTATGCGCCTGAGCAGTTTATGCTATACTTGATGTGACGCTTGGGTGAATGATATAATCAGTACAATAATGCCAAAAAAGGAAATAAGATCATGCTTGATTTTCTTATAAGACATCAGACAGATGTAATGCTTTCGCTAAGCAGCATCTGTGCCATTACGACTTTTTTCGTCTTTTTATCCGGTTCATTGGAAAAAGGCAGAAAGAGAGCAAAAAAAGTCGAGAGATAAATTCCTGTGATAGAGTATTATAGGCTCACAAGGAGTTAAGCAGATGGACGAACAAAGAGAAGCAGTCAGAAAAATGCAGGACTATATCCGCGAACATGTTCAGGAGGAGATCACGATCGAGGATCTTGCAGAAGCATCGGCGTTTTCACCATGGCATGCAAGACGATTGTTTCAGAAATATCTGAATATGACACCGGCAGTTTATATCAGGCGCCTAAAACTGTCAAAGTCCGCATTAAAACTCAGAGATGAACAAGTGACTGTTCTGGATGTCGCCATGGATATGGGATTCGGAAGCGTTGATGGTTACCAGAGGGCATTCCGAAGAGAATTCGGATGTAATCCAAAGGAATATTCCTCGAGCCCGGTTCCTGTCTGGCTGTTTACACCTTCCTTGATCGAAAACAAGTCAACCCAAGAAAGGAGTGTGAGCGAAATGAGTGAAAACAAAGATATCCGTAACATCTTTATCCAGGTGATCGAGAAAACGGCGAGAAAGGTGATCATCAAACGGGGCGTCAAGGCAAACGAATACTTCAGTTATTGTGAAGAGGTGGGCTGTGATGTATGGGGGCTGCTGACGAGCATTAAGTCGAT
The DNA here is from genome assembly GCA_947169935.1 of uncultured Lachnospiraceae bacterium. Classification (GTDB taxonomy): domain Bacteria; phylum Bacillota; class Clostridia; order Lachnospirales; family Lachnospiraceae; genus NK4A136. The sequence continues at coordinate 527 of CAMVRS010000237.1, read as the reverse complement.
CAGCGGAGAGCCGGTATGTGGCTGCCGAAACATTTAAGAAAGCCGGTAATGAACGAGTATGTACAGGGTGTGGAAGTAGAGAGTGACTATAACGGAAGCGTCCCTGAAGGATTTGAGATCATCGAGCTGCCCGCGGCAAAGTATCTTTTGTTCCGTGGAGAACCCTTTGCGGACGAAGATTATGAGCAGGCGATCGTAGAGATCTGGCAGGCAGAAAAGAAGTATGATCCTGCCTTTATCGGATACGAGTGGGATGAGGATAATCCGAGGATACAGCTGGAGCCCAGAGGGGAACGTGGATATATCGAGCTGGTGCCGGTGAAGGAAAGAAAATAGCATTCATAATTAATGAGGATTGAGAGAGCTGCCATGATGACAGCTCTTTTTATATACTTTTATAGGGCGTTATGATATGCTGATATATATGCCTGTTTCTATTACTGATGAAGAACAGGAACTGGCGGCAATGCAGCTTGAGAAGTATGAGAATGGTATATTGTGTGCCCCGCCGGCGTTTGGGAAAACCG
>CAMVRS010000236.1 GCA_947169935.1 uncultured Lachnospiraceae bacterium | reverse complement strand
ATCTATGAATGCGTGATATTGTTTTTCGCTGAAGATAAAACAGACTAAAACTGCAATTCATCCAATGTCCTGATCACTCTGACTCCGTCAATTGCGGCATCTGCATTACGCGAAAGATATATGGGGGTGATCCCCAGTTCTTTTGCCGGTTCAACATCCGAAGTAACAGAATCTCCGATATGGACCGTCTCCTCCGCTTTAACACCGGCTATTTCCAATGCTTTCTCAAATATAGCCCTGTTTGGTTTACATGCACGTGCCATTTCCGAAGATATAACGCCCGCCGGCTTAAGTCCCTTAAGACTGAATGATTCCTCCAGATAACACAGATCATCATTTGACAGAACATAAACCGGTAAAGTTGTTCTTTCAAAGAACGGCTTAACATCCTCAAAAAGCGGGGCGTGTACCCAGATCTTACTCCACACCTCATGCATGTATGTCAGATCCCCGTTAAGACCGCAGTTATCGACAAGGTATTTAAGTATCCGGTCCGTACGCTCATCGATCTTTACAAATGCATCGCCAAAGCATTCTGCCTCGATCTCTTTAACCTTCCCCCATACTATCTTCAGAACCTTTTGCGGATCCTTCAGATCACTGTGCGTCATAAAGTATTTCAGAAGTTCTCTTGTGTATGGCTCGTCCTCCATCACCATTGTTCCAGTGTAGTCGATAAATACAGCTTTTGTCATAATTTATTCTCCTATCAGTTCCTTTATATAATTCACGGCCTGATCAAAGCGGGTGTTGTAATCACCGCTTATCGTTTTGAATTCAAAGCCGTGTTTCGCATATAGTTCTTTTATCATCTTTGAATACTTTTCACGGTCCGCTGCCATCACTTCGCTTCTATCACCGTCCTGTACCCATTCCACATCAGGCTCCAGAAACAGTATCAGATCATAGGAATTAAGCTGTGCTATTGCCTCTGCCAGCCGTCCGTTTTTATCAGCTTCCCCATCCTTAAGAAAATCCAGGAAAAACTTTGTTATCAGACAGTCGGTATCTTCAAAGAATACCTTATTGCTCTGTTCTGACAGTCTGAGTTCCTTTGCCTTATGCTCCACCAGTATCCTGGTAAAGTCTTCCGGCAGCATATATATATCGGTTCCCGAAAGTTCGGAAAGATCCCTGCCCACCTCTTCCAGATAAACGGTATTAAAATAGTTCGCAAGATTAACGGTAAGGGTTGATTTCCCGGCACTTTCCCCGCCTATCAGCAAAACCTTTTTAGTGAAATAGGACCTTACTATCTGAGGCATCCATTCCCAGTGCCCGTATATATCGCTTCTTATGGCTGTGGAATTATATTCATTTCTGGGAAACACGATAAACTCAGAGCCTTCATAGCATTTATTCCAAAAACTGTTCTCATCATAATCGCTGCCGCAGAAAACCACATCAATGGGCTTGCCTATCTTTCCCTTCACCTCATTGCAATCCTCTGTCCAGTATTCCTCCGTATAATCAGCTTTGTCGGACACCCGGTCTTTAAGGGTAATGATCCTTACATTCCCGATATGCTTAGTCAGCCGGTAAACCCACCTGATCTTAATGCGCAGAGGTATATCTGTATCATTATCCCTGTATGATATGACTATAAATAATTCCCTGCACAGCCCCGCTGCCTTTATCATGCATTCCAGATGTCCAAGATGCAGCGGATTAAATGATCCGCCATACATCCCCACATTGTACTTCTTTCCCAGACTCATTGTTCTTCCCTCTTATCCTTATCCGGCTGCTGCTTTGACTCTTTGAGCCACTTAACAAACATAATAATGGCATTCGCAAGAAAAACGCCCCACATCAGCAGCACCGCTATACTCCCGCCTTCCGTAGGGAGAGCCACGATCCACATGATCACGGATACGGCATCTACTACTATCCATATTATCCACTGCTCCATATACCGCTTTATCATCAGTATCTGCGCTATCACGGAGAGCACCGTACTCATACTGTCGACTAAGGGAAGATTTCCTCCAAGCAGTTTGAGGATATATCCGTATCCCACAACTCCCAGCACACTGATCAATACCAGTGCTATGTCCTGTTTTACACTCATTCTTTTCTTGTAGACCGTATTGGTCTCGGAATTGATATTCTTACTCCAGGATATCCAGCCAATTATGTTCGTAGGAAAATAATACAGAAGATTCAGCATCACATCCCCGTAATACTTTGCCTTCCATGCGATATACGCATAAAGTATCACATTTATCGTTCCAAAGAAGTAATTTGATACCCTTCCCATACCGCAGAGGATCACACAGATCACTCCCGTAAGGGATGCCAGAATGCCGATAAGCGTATCGCCCTGATATAGGGATATTCCCAGTATCATTATATTGGCAAATACCATCCACAGCACCTGCCATTTCTTCCATCCGGTCAATTCGTTCTTTAGTGCTGTTTTAACACTCATCCGAAACATCCCTTTCCTGATAGTAATAAAAACGGGGATGAACCCTTCAGTCCATCCCCAATATCTTACCATATCTGTCTGGAAAAATCATTGCCTGATCATTTAATATGTATCAGTTTCATCTTCTCGGCGATCTCATCAAACACGGCATCCGCACTAAGCTTCTCCGGTAATCCGACAAAGGCTCCTATATGTATTTCAACAGGGATATCGCGGCCGTCGACGTTGATACTGTCATGATTGTTTCCCACTTTCATCACGATATCTTCTGCATGCGACATATCCTTACTGTTAGTAAAGATAACAAACTCATCTCCGCCCACCCGCATAAATACGTCATCTTCGTTACACGCTGCTTCCAGCCTTCTCATAGTCTCAAGTATAACCGCATCTCCGGCTTTTATGCTTATGTTATCATTGATAGGCTTTAAATGCCAGATATCCGCACATACATATGCATTGTCTTTTCTTTCACGCATTACATCATATATCTCTGTAAGATCAAATTTCATTCCACCCATTCTTTTATCCTCCACTGCGTCAAAATTCTTCACAGACAGCTTGGGAGTATGGCCGGTAAAGTGTCTTGTCTTACGGTATTCGCTGGGTGATACATTCCATATCCGCTGAAAGCCTCTTGTAAAACTCTCATGATTGGAATACCCGTACCTGAGTGCGATATCCAGTATGCTTTCATCCGTCGTGACCAGGTCACGTGCCGCGCAGGTAAATCTCCTTCTTAAGATATAATCCTTTACGGTCATGTTAAAAACATACTTAAACTTCTTCTGAAGGCTTGATACCGATATATAGCAGTCTCTTGCTATATCATCTACCGAAATGTCGCCGGCAATATTATTTTCGATGTACTCAAGCACTTCCATGAGCACTTCAACACTGTTTGCCATAATCAAGCTCCTGTTTGATCATTAGGTTACTTATCGGTCCGATGATATATTTATAACACAGCGTGATATCATTCTCTTGACTTTTTGCGTAAAGAAGATCAGGTATTAACATCAACCTGATATGTTGCTGCTTCTTTGGAAAGCGGATCCCTTTTTGAATAATCGAAAAGGATATATTTATCTTCCTGCTTCTGCAGGTTATTTCTGCTGCGCATTAATTCTTCCTTATCCCATACCGGATATGAAAAAGGTTCTAAATGCGTCATTCCCGAAAGCTGTCTGCTGTCATAATCGCAAAGCTCCGGAAGATAGCACCTGGTCTGTTCCTCTTCCCTGTAGAAATCATGTCTGAATCTTTTATATGCATCATCCGTAAGGGATCTGCAGAAAAGCGGACGGCTCTTCATATTCTCACGAAGATACAGATCATAAGTCAGAAGTTCCGTATAGATCTCTCTCATCCCGCTGTCATATATATCAGTAAATTCCAGCAGCACTTCATAACGGTACGCTCTGGACGGGCTGTTTGTATAATATCCTTTTTCCTCATAGAACGCCGCCAGTGTCTCAAACATGGTAAATGGTGAATCAAAAGCCTGTTCCATAAAGGAAAGAACGTGTCCGAACTGATCGCTGTTATAATACTGTTCCACCATCTCTTCAACTTTCTTAAGACGTATCACGTCATCATAGGATAGCCATCTGGTACAGAGCACCTCGTAGGGCGGCTGCTTCGTATACAGTATCCCATACTCCTGTGTCTTCAGGGATATAGGCGCTCCGCTTAATACTTTAAGAAATCCCAGCTGGAGCTGGTCCGGTTTCATGGCATACACCCGGTCAAAGGAATTCTTAAAGCTCTCATAATCTTCATAGGGAAGGCCGGCGATCAGATCCAGATGCTGATGTATGTTATGATTCTTTCTGATCCGGGAAACAACATCTTCCAGCCTTTTCAGATCCATTTTACGGTTGATGGCTGCAAGCGTTTCTTCATTCACGGATTGTACGCCTATCTCAAGCTGTATCTGGCCGGGCCGCAGCTTCCCCAGCAATTCCAGTTCTTCATCATTTATGATATCCGCCGATATCTCAAAATGGAAATTCGTTACTCCGTTATCATGCTCATACAGATACTGCCATATGGCCATGGCATGTTCGTGAACGCAGTTAAAAGTCCTGTCGACAAATTTAACCTGTCTGACTTTATTGGAAAGAAAGAAATCAAGTTCCTTCCTGACCAGGTCAATGTCACGCAGGCGCACCTTTTTATCTATTGATGAAAGGCAATAGCTGCATCTGTACGGGCAGCCTCTGCTGCTCTCATAATAAAGTATCCTGTTGCTGAAAGTCTCCGTATCATTATATAAAAACGGTAATCCGCTCAGATCGGTGATATCACGTTCTGCAGTAAATCCCGATCTTAAGCATAATCCCGCAACACCGGAAAAGTCCTCCGTATCCTGCTTCTCATACCGATCCAGGAGTTCGCGGAAAGTCACTTCCCCTTCGCCGACCATGATTCCTTTTATACACGGAAACTGATCCAGGATCTGCGGAGCATTAAAACTGACCTGGGGACCGCCCAGCCAGATATCCGTTTCCGGCAGCACCTTAGGCAGATCATCCAGCAGTTCCCTAACCACATTCCAGTTCCAGATATAGCAGGAAAAGCCTATGGCGTCAGGCTTCCGCTCATAAAGCTGCGCAAGGATATCTTCTGTTCTCTGATTGATGGTGTACTCTGCGATCTCCATGGACTGCTCATGCTTATCCCTTGAATAAGCATACAGCGAATAGACCGCCGGGTTTGAATGTATATACTTTGCGTTGATCGCCGCCAATAAAAATTTCATACACTGCTTTCCTTACGCCAATGGCAATAACAATGTCGCAGTAAATCCGTCTTCACAAGACAGGATAAGCTGCCCCTTCATCTTCTTCATCAGTTCTGCCGAGATATACAGGCCCAGGCCGCTGCCCTCTTTATCTGCAGCACTTTTCTTGCCCCTGTAAAATTTATTGGTAAGCAGAGGAAGCT
>CAMVRS010000235.1 GCA_947169935.1 uncultured Lachnospiraceae bacterium | reverse complement strand
ATGACCCGGTCGCACAGATACTGTGCCTCTTCCATATAATGTGTGGAATAGAGCACTGTCCTTCCTGCTTCCTTCTCACTCTTCATAAAGTTAACAATCGACTCGCTGCTTAAGATATCAAGCCCCAGCGTGGGCTCATCAAAGATATATATACCGGGTGAATGCACCAGACATCTGGCAATATTTGCCCTCTGGGTCTGTCCCGTCGAAAGGCGCTCAATGCGGTTATCCACAAACTCCTGCATATTAAGCACTTCAACTATCTGATCGATACGCGCGTCACGGCTTGCCTCATCCATGCCGTAGATCTCTCCTATAGTCGCCATCAGCTCCCTGGCCGAAAGCCTGCCGTATAGCCTGGTATTGCCCGAAAGATAACCTATACAGCTCTTTATCTTTATGGAGTCGGTGATCCGCTCCCCTTCATCATCTATAATATGTACAAAGCCTTCACCCGGTTCAAGGAGATTTCCGAGCATACGGAGCAGCGTGGTCTTGCCGGCGCCGTTAGGGCCCAGCACGCCCAGTATCTCACCCTCACGCGCATCTATATCCACGTGATCCACCGCGTAGAATTCTTCCTTACGACTCTTTTTTCCCTTATCATTTACAAGGCGCGTAAAGCTCTTGCAAAGTCCCCTTGCTTCGATCCTCAAGGCTGCGTTCCTTTCTTGAAAAGATTCTGCTACGGCATAAGTTCGATAGCGGTTAGTCCCCCTCCCTTATGGTCGGCGGACAGTGGTACGGAAATCAAAGATTTCCTATCTCACTTATTCGCTTCGCTCAGAATGACAGATAAGTTACTGGTTTTCCAGCTTCTTCAGTGCCTTCTCCAGCTTCTTCCTTTCTTTCTCAAGCTTCTTTCTGAGTGCCGCCAGTTCTTCGGCGTGGGTCACCTCGTATTCTTCGTACAGATCAGGCCGTCTTTCTTTTGTGCGCTCCAGCGACTGCAGCAAGCGCCAGCGGTCTACTTTGGCGTGGTCGCCGGATAAAAGCACTTCCGGGACTTTCTTTCCCATCCACTCCTCCGGCCTGGTATACTGGGGATATTCCAGCAGCCCCTCATTAAAGCTTTCCGTAGTTGCGGATTCATCATTATTAAGAACCCCGGGTATCAGACGGGAAATACTGTCCATCATCACCAGCGCAGGAAGTTCCCCGCCTGTAAGTACATAATCCCCGATGGACACATTATCCGTAACTATCTCTTCCAGAACGCGCTCATCGACGCCCTCATAGTGGCCGCAGAGAAAGATCAGATCATCTTCCTTTGCAAGTTCTTCCGCCAATGCCTGATCAAACACCCTGCCTGTAGGAGTTAGATAGATAACGCGCTTCTTTTTCCCGGGATCCTGTCCTGTGGGATCCGCCGGCAGATCACTGCCTTTCAGCGCTTCCTTCTCTCTTTTTTCAATGGTATCCAGTACAGCGCGGTAGCAGTCATAAACAGGCTGACACTGGATCAGCATGCCCGCCCCGCCGCCGTAGGTGTAATCATCCACTCTCTTATGCTTGCTGGCGGTATATTCCCTTATATGGAAACAGTCCAGCGATAAAATACCGTCCTCCATGGCACGGTACAAAACGCCGGTATGCATCCCTTTTTCGATCAGCTCCGGAAAGAGCGTCATCACATAGTATCTCATAAACCTTCCATGACCGAAACATCCATCCGGCCCGCTTTGATATCAACCTTAAGTATACACTGTTTTATCGCAGGAAGCAAAAGCTCGCTGCCATCATTTCGCTCTATGCGGTAAACATCATTGGCGCCTGTCTGCATAACTTCAACAAGCTTACCTATAAGCTCCCCGTCTTCAAAAACCTCGAGCCCCTCAAGGTCCGAGATATAATATTCATCTTCATAAAGAGGCACGGCATGTGCCCTGTCCACAAAAAGTTCCCTTTTGCGCAGTTTCTCTGCCATGTCCCTGTCCGTTATCTCCCGAAACTGCAGGATGATACGGTCATTCTGCTTTTTCATTCCGCAGCAGTGCAGCGGCTCATATCCGTCTTTGCCGGACATGTAGAAATCCTTTACCTTCTTTAAATGATCCACATCATCTGTGGTGGGATAGACTTTTACTTCGCCCTTTATCCCGTGGGCTTCGGTGATGACACCGATCCTGAAATATTCTTCTGCCATACTTTTCTTCCCAAATTATATTAAGTGCCCGGAATGATTCCCGGGCACCTGCAATTTACTTTACTCGATTATGTCTACATCCACGTATGTATCATCTTTTGTGGAGGCAGCCTTTACAACGGCGCGGATCGCTTTGGCAATCCTGCCCTGCTTACCGATGACCTTACCCATGTCTGAGGGGTCAACCTTAAGCTTAACGGTAATGTGCTTACCGTCAGTCTCTTCGGTGACCTGCACAGCCTCAGGTTTGTCAACCAGGGCCTTGGCCATCACCTCAACTAATTCTTTCATTCAAATACCCCCCGGCGGATTTATTTTTCGATATTAGCCAGCTTGAGTATCTTTCCTACGGTCTCGGTAGGCTGTGCACCATTTGAAAGCCACTTCTTTGCCTTCTCCTCATCCAGCTTGAAGGTAGAAGGATCGGTGTTGGGATCGTAAGTTCCGATCTCGTCGATAACCTTACCGTCACGTGCATTACGGGAATCAGCCACAACTATACGATACAGGGGCTTTTTCTTCTTTCCCATTCTTGTTAATCTCATCTTTACTGCCATTTTAAATTTCCTCCCTTTGGATTAATGATTATTTATTAAAACGGAAAGCGAAAGCCTCCACGTCCTTTCTTACCCATGCCGCCCATCATACCGGGCATCTGCTTCATCATCTTCTGCGACTGCTCAAACTGCTTGATGAAGCGGTTTACTATTGCGACATCAACTCCGGCGCCCTTTGCTATCCTGAACTTGCGCTGGGGATTTAAGAGCTTCGGATTGGCTCTCTCCTGAGGTGTCATGGAGAGCACTATCGCCTCGGTCTGCTTAAGCTGCTTATCATCTATCATTGAACTGATATCGCCCATCTTTGAGCCAACGCCGGGCAGCATCGAAAGTATACTGCCTATACCGCCCATCTTCTGCATCTGCTTCATGGACTCCAGGAAATCGTTAAAGTCGAACTTGCCCTTCTTAAGGCGGCCCGCCATATCCTTCTCGGTTTCGGGATCGATATCTATGCTCTGCTCAACTTTTTCGATAAGGGAAAGCACATCGCCCATACCCAGGATACGTCCTGCCATTCTGTCGGGGTAGAACTGCTCAAGGTCTGAGAGTTTTTCGCCCATACCTACGAATAGGATAGGCTTGCCGGTGACTGCCTTTACTGAAAGAGCCGCCCCGCCTCGGGTATCGCCGTCCATCTTGGTTAAGATTACGCCGGTGACTCCCACCTTCTCATCGAATTCCTTGGAAACATTAACTGCATCCTGACCTGTCATGGCGTCAACCACCAGCAGTGTCTGATGAACTTCGATCTGCTCTTTGATGTTGATGAGCTCCTGCATCATCTCTTCATCTATATGCAGACGTCCGGCGGTATCGATGATGACCACATTATGGCCATTCTTCTCCGCGTATTCCATTGCAGCCTTTGCTATGTCAACAGGCTTGTGATCCGTGCCCATGGCGAACACGTCCACTTCCTGTTTCTTTCCGTTGATCTGCAGCTGTTCGATAGCTGCGGGTCTGTAAACGTCGCAGGCAACCAGCAGCGGCTTCTTGCCCTTGAGCTTTAATTTGCCTGCTATCTTTGCGGTGGTCGTCGTCTTACCTGCACCCTGAAGACCGCACATCATGATAACGGTGGTAGCCTTACCGGGCTGCAGCTTAAGTTCCGTGGTCTCGCTGCCCATCAGGGCTGTCATCTCTTCGTTAACGATCTTGATGACCATCTGCCCGGGATTGAGGCCGTTCATAACATCCTCACCCACGGCGCGTTCTTCTACGGACTTAACGAACTGCTTTACCACACGGAAGTTAACGTCTGCTTCCAGCAGCGCCATCTTGACTTCCTTCATGGCTCCGCGGACATCAGCCTCTGTCAGCTTGCCCTTGCCCTTTAAGCCCTTGAAGATATTCTGTAATTTATCGCTTAAGCTTTCAAATGCCATATATCAGTATCCTATATCTCATCCAGCAGATGATCCACTGCCTGAAGCAGTCCGCTGGTCTCTGCCTTATTCAGTCTGCGGGATCCGTCTGCCTCCCTGTCTTTTGATATCAGGTTCTTAATGCTCTCCAGACTTTCCCTGTTTTCCCTGAAGCGTGCTATCAGCCCCAGGCGTTCTTCATATTCCTTAAGGCTCTTATCGCAACGCTTGAGCAGATCATGTATATTCTGCCTGCTCACCTCAAAGCGTTCCGCAGCCTCCGCAAGGCTTAAGTCCTCATACACACAGGCCTCATACACTTCCTGCTGATGCTTTGTAAGAAGCGGCCCGTAAAAATCGTATAGTATGCCCTGCTCTACTATTTTTTCCATAACAGTGGGTATTATGCCAGATGCCGGGCAGTCTGTCAAGTATTTTTTATTGACAGCTGTATTTTAACCTTATCCTATCGCCTCCAGCATATCCAGTGCGCGGCGGCTTTTTTGCACATCATGGACACGTACTATATTAATACCTGCCTGTGCAGCCAATACGGTAGTCACCAGGGTTCCTTCTTCTCTCTGATCAACCGGCAGCTTTAGCGTATTTCCTATGACAGACTTGCGTGAAGTCCCCAGCATCACCGGCCAGCCCCAGCTGCAGATATCCTCCAGATTACGAAGGATGACCAGGTCGTTTTCCGTACTGCCGGCAAAGCCTACTCCGGGATCGATGATGATATCATCCTCGTACACGCCGGCGGCTATAGCCTTCTGCGCAGCGTCAAAAAGCACAGCATTGATATGCTTCATCAGGTCCTGTTCCTTATCCGCATGGGGATAATGGGTATTATACATAAGGATGACCGGAGCCTTGTATTTTGCTGCAACCTCCGCCATTTTACCGTCTTCATAGCCAAGACCACTTATATCATTGAGCATATCCGCGCCGGCTTCCAGAGCGGCCTTAGCCACTTCAGGCTTATAGGTATCAACGGATATATATATGTCGAAATGCCTGCGCACCTCTTCAAGTGCAGGGATAAGGCGCTTAAGTTCTTCCTCCCTGCTCACCGGATCACCGCCGGGACGGGTGGATTCTGCACCGATATCTATCATATCCGCGCCTTCCGCGATCATGCGCTCCACACATTTAAGAACACCCTCGCGTTCCCAGGCTCCGCCGTCACTGAAGGAATCAGGCGTCAGATTAAGGATGCCGGCAATGAGGGTTCGTCCCGTTTTTAAATCTAAATGTCCTGTTTTCATTATTGCCTCCCAAAAGATCCTTCGCTTCGCTCAGGAAAGTCACAAGAAGGGGCCCGCCTTTTGGCATTAGGAGGGACCCGCA
>CAMVRS010000234.1 GCA_947169935.1 uncultured Lachnospiraceae bacterium | reverse complement strand
TAATAGGCCTTGGCTCCATGGGACGCAGGCGCATCCGGTTGTTAAAACAGATATCCGGTGAAATAAGCATCATAGGAATAGACAGCAGGGAGGATAGGCGTAAACAGGCTGAGGAAGAGTATGGGATCAGGACAACGGAAGATCTGGAAAAAGCTTTTGAGGAGGCTCCGGATTGTATTGTTATTTCAACATCGCCTTTGGCTCATACCGCTATCATAAAAAAGGGGCTGGAGCATGACTGCCATGTTTTCACGGAATTAAACCTTGTAAACGACGGGTATCTTTCAAATATAAAACTTGCAAAAGAAAAGCAAAGAGTTTTATTTCTGTCTTCTACTTTTCTTTACCGTGATGAGATATGTTACATCAAAGACAGGGTAGAGGGATTAGCAGGGAATAAGCTATTGAATTATAATTACCATGTGGGGCAATATCTTCCGGACTGGCACCCCTGGGAATCTGTAAAAGATTATTTTGTCGGGGATAAAAGGACTAACGGCTGCAGGGAGCTGATGGCTATAGAGTTTCCGTGGATCATAAAAGTGTTTGGTGAAATAGAAAGTTATGATGTGGTTTCCGGACGTAATACCGGACTGCCTATACAGTATCAGGATAATTACATGATGCTGATCAAACATAAGAATGGAAATAAAGGCTGCCTTTGTGTGGACGTTATTTCACGGAAAGCCGTGAGGAATCTGGAAGTGTACGGAGAAGATTTATATCTGACTTGGGACGGCACGCCGCTTGGCCTTAAGGACATGGATATCCCTGCTAAAGAGATGAAGAACATAGATCTGTACGAGACCGTAGACAAGCAGGAAGGTTATGCTTCATTTGTCATAGAAAATGCATACAGGACGGAACTGGAAACATTCCTGAAACTGGTAAAAGGTGAAGGAAAGGCAAGATACACATTTGAAGAGGATCTGGATGTTCTGGCGATGATCGACAGCATAGAGGGTGGAAAATGAATATGAAGGTTTGTTTTGTTGGGATAGGCTCCATTGCCCGCAGACATATAAGAAATATTACAGCTATTTGCGATGCGGAGGGTATAGACCTTAGTATAGATGCTTTACGCAGACAGGCATCATCGGATAAGGATCTGCCGGGTGAGATAGATGCGGTATATACTTCATATGATGAGCTGCCCTCTGATTACGATGTGATATTTTTGACTAATCCTACGGAGTTTCATGCAGATACACTTATTGCGCTTCACAATCATGCAAAACACTTTTTTGTTGAAAAGCCTGTGGCATCGCTTCGGACTATGGATAAGATGAGGGCCATACCTTTCAGAAAAGATTCGATATATTATGTGGCATGTCCTTTACGTTATAGCAGCGTAATACAATATTTGAAAAATGAAGTTGATCTTAAAAAGGTATATTCGGTAAGAAGTATTTCTTCGAGTTATCTGCCGGATTGGAGACCGGGAAAAGATTACAGAGATACATACAGTGCTCACAGGGAACTTGGTGGCGGAGTTAGCATAGATCTTATCCATGAATGGGACTATCTGACATATCTCTTTGGTATGCCGGCGAATGTCAGATGCTTTATGGGAAAAGTATCGGGGCTTGATATTGACAGTGATGATTATGCGATCTACATTGCTGAATATAAGAAGATGATCGCAGAGGTTCATCTGGATTATTTCGGAAGAAAAAGCATAAGGAATATAGAACTGTATATGGAGGACGATACGGTTACAGGAGATCTGATCAATTCACGGGTGAGTTTTTTGAAAGAAGGAAAAACGATAGAACTTACGGAAGACAGGGACGCATATCAGAAGAGAGAGATGGCTTATTTTATTGACCTTATAAGCAAAGGCGGAGAATCGCAGAATGATATTACCAATGCATTGCAGGTATTGGATCTGACACAGGGCATAATAAGGGGGAGGTAGAAGCAGAATGAAGATATTGTTTACTATCTGCGGCAGGGCAGGATCTAAGGGAATATTAAACAAGAACATCAGGGATTTTGTCGGAAAACCGCTGGCATATTATTCTATATCTGCTATAGATCTTTATCTGAAGGCGAATCCGGATATAGAATACGATATTGCGATCAGTTCGGATAGTGAAGTTTTACTTGATATGATGGATAAGAATCAGATGCGCCGGGTTGAACTGATAAACAGAGATGCATCATTAGCAGGAGATACGGTGGGTAAGATCGATGTAATAAGCAATTGTCTTGACCTGATGGAGAGCAGGAATAGTACGGTATATGATATTGTTGTGGATCTGGATATCACATCTCCTTTAAGACGTGTCAGGGATATTGAGGCTTTGATCGCAAAACAGGCCGAAAAACAGGCTGATGTAACTGTATCGGTTGTTCCGGCAAGAAGAAATCCCTATTTTAACCAGTTAAAGAAACTGGATAAAGGTGTAGGAAAAGTGATCGAATCTGAGTATACTGCCAGACAGCAGGCGCCGGATATCTATGATATGAATGCTTCGTTATATGCATATTCTCCCAGGCATTTAAGGTCGGGACGAAAAGTACTGGATGGATATTGCGAAATGATAGAGATGATGGATACCGGAGTGCTGGATCTGGATCATGAAAATGATTTTGAAATGATGGAAGTGATAGGGCGGTATCTGTTTGAAACATATAAAGAATTTGCGGAAATAAGAGATAATATAAAGGCCTGAACAGAATTACGGGAGACTTAATTGCCGGTGGTCTTCAGGAAGTGCTCAAGCATGGTGCCGCTGATATCGGCACCGGCATTATATTTATAAGTGAGTTTATGTATCCCGCTCATCTGCATTATCTGTTTCCAACGCAGTTCTGAATAAGGGTGTAATAATTCGAGCTGCAGGATATGACAGGGCTCAAGGCTGAAAAGAGGGATACCGACGGCCTCCGCAGGATGCCTTTTGCATGCCAGTGTAAAAAGCAGATGAAAAAGGAAATAATGCATGGTGTTGTCTTCGTTAGTCCAGAAATCGTAAAGCATAGTGCGCGTATCACTCAGTATGGGACTGGGGGAGCTGCAATGCAGAAACCAGTTGTCATACATCATCTCTTCGTTAATGGTATCGCGCATGGCAAAACTATAACAGAACAGAGGGGAAGTATTCATGATATCTGTTATAAGGGTATTGTCTGAACAGTAGACAGTGGAGTCAATCCAGGTGCCGCCGCGCTCGGTCAGCAGAGCTATGCGTAATATGTCGGAAAAATGAGTATTTGAAATAATACCGCTTTTCCATTTATCCGTAAGAACTTGCGGGATTGAAACGAATTCACGGTAATTATCATTTGTGATTATCTGTATCGGACGGTTTAGTTTTTCGAGGGATCTATAGCAGGCTTTAACCAGTTCGGGAGCCTGTTCAAAACCCTGAAGCCAGCACCACCAGATAGTATCCGGATCAGACAGGGCGGCAGAAGGGAGCGGTGAGGTTTCCGGTAAAACAGAGGCATACTTCTTTTCGCAATATTTGTATACCAGTTTCATTACGCGGAAGTATTCCCATTCACCGAGAGCAGATCTGTATTCTATCAGACGGTTGAGAAGGTTGACTTCAGAAGAAAAACGGCGGTCGATCATTTCGGGATGACCGGAAACAAAAGTCTGAAGCATTGCTATGGCATCGTTATACTGTTTGTCTTCTATGCATTGTAAAGCATTTGACAGGATGTCGGCTATATTATCATTCAATGTTTTTACCCTCATAGATAAGCTGTCTGACAGCACATTTTTAGATTATCATGATTGCAGAAGTAATACAAGAATCAGTTTACAGGAGGCTATAAATGATTTTTGACGATACTTTTTTCGTGGAAGAAGAAAGGGAAGGATTTCTTGTATCATCATTGATGAAACGCACCTGGGCGGCGGAAATGGAGGTCTTACAGGGCTTCGACGAAATATGCATGGAGCATGGTATTCAGTATTATGCTGCTTATGGTACTCTTTTGGGCGCGGTACGGCATAAGGGGTTCATTCCCTGGGACGATGATATTGATGTATGGCTTTTCCGTGATGATGCGATGAAGCTCAACAGCCTGGATGATGCCGTCTTTAATGAAAAGGGACTCATTCTTTTTAATCCGTACAGAATACCGGAGAGTTCTAATCTTGCATGGCGTATCGATAACGGAAAGAGTCTTATGCTGGCGGAAGAACACCTGTTAAAGTATCATCTGTGCCCGTTTCATCTGGGCATAGATATTTTTATACTGGATAATATTCCGGATGATCCCGAGGCAGAGCTGACCCAGGATACCCTGCTGGCATGCGCTAATACATTATGCAGGGAATGGGATAATAAAGAACTGGGGCTGGATGAAAAAATAGCGACGTATGAGGAACTGGAAAAAACAATAGCGGTCAGCCTGCCGGAGAATATGCCGTATAAACAGAGGCTGGCTGTTCTGTCAGACTGTATAATGGGTATGTACAGGAATGAGGGGAAGGGTGTTGCCTGTATCCCGGATAAGGGATCCGGTGATATCAGAAGGGTCTTTTTGCCGGAGTGGTTCGGTGAGGGAACATTGCTTGATTTTGAAGGAATAAGCATACCTTCGCCTGCAGAGCCGGATAAAGTGCTCAGCACTCAATTCGGCAAAGATTATATGATACCCCAGAGGGTTGTAGGCTCACATTCTTACCCGTTTTTTAAGGGACAGTATAAGGAGCTGATGAAGCTTCTGTCAGATAATAATATGGAATGTCCGGAGTTCTGGCGCTTAAAAGAGCCGATAGAATAGTGCGATGATCTGTGGTATAATCATACAGAAGTTTTGTCCGTAAATGGGATAAGAAAGAGAGGGATTCTTTATGTTTTGTAAAAGATGTGTTATGCCAGATACGCGACCGGGGATCCGTTTTTCGGAAGAGGGGATATGCTCGGCCTGCCAGTCCTTTGAAAACAGGAAAAAAGTTGACTGGTCGGTCAGATGGAAAGAATTTGAGGCATTATGCGATAAATACCGCGGTATGAACGGAGACGGATATGACTGCGCCATTGCCGTATCCGGAGGAAAGGATTCACACTATCAGGTTCATTTGATGAAGAATGTGATGCATATGAATCCTATACTGTTTTCCGTTGAGGATAATTTCCCGATGACGGAAGCAGGTAAACACAATCTGCAGAATATATCCGAAGAATTCAGCTGTAATATCATAAGTTTAAAGCCTGACCGTTTGGTTCAGAAAAAGCTTATGCGCTATATGTTTGAAAAATACGGGAAGCCCACATGGTATATAGACAGACTTATATATACGTATCCTTTATTTATGGCATTAAGATATAACACTCCGCTTCTCGTATACGGAGAGAACGTGAGTTATGAATATGGCGGATCGGATGCTAAAGAAACCTATTCAGCTAAAGAGCAGCTCAGTAACGGTGTTGCCAGCGGGATAGATGAAGATGAACTGATAAGGGAATGCGGGATAACGTCCCGGGATCTTTATATGACAAGGGCTCCT
>CAMVRS010000233.1 GCA_947169935.1 uncultured Lachnospiraceae bacterium | reverse complement strand
GAACCGTAATAGGAAGCTATACGATCAGCAAGGCCGAAAAGAACCAAGACATCTCAAAGGCAGGCGTTAAGCTTGATAAGAAGAGTTACGCATTTACCGGCGAGAATCTGAAGCCTGTCGTGACCGTGCAGATCGGTAAGGGAGCTAACGCCGTTACCCTTAAGGAAGGTGTTGATTATAAGGTGGAATACTTTGCAAATATCAACAAGGGTAAAGCTACCATCGTGATCACCGGACTGGGCGATAACGGCACCGGCACCACCAAGTACTACGGCAGCAAGAAGATCAGCTTCAAGATCGATAAAGGTTCATTAAACTGGCTGTGATATTACTTGACTCTCAAAAGGTATGACTGATTTGAATCTGGCAGATTATAGGTTTATTTCTACTTATAATCTGCCAGAACTTATGTTTTTGGGCATATTCTGGCAAATTATAGCGGAAAGGTGATAATAAAATGAACCACTAACCCCGTCACCTGGGTTCAAACGCTAAAATATTAGCAAAAATTGACATATGCACATTAAATTGCTAAAATATTAGCAGGAGGTGGCACCGTGATGGATCTTTTATGGGATACCCCTAATGATATAGCGCTTAGAACAGCCAATAAGATCAAAAGGATCAGAAAAAGAAAGAAGATAACTCAGGAGGTGCTTGCGGCAAGGAGCAATGTAAGCTATGCATCATTAAAACGTTTTGAACGTACAGGCGAGATCTCATTTGTTTCGCTTATAAAAATATGTATTGAGCTTGGGGTTGAGGATGAAATAAAGGATCTTTTTACACGACCTGTATATAACAGTATAGAAGAGGTGATACGTGATGCCCGGGAAACATCTTGATGTATATTATCATGGAAAACAGGTCGGAACACTTGCAGAGACTCCGGAAAAAATTATAGCTTTCCAATACACGCATGACTGGCTGAAGGAAGGCTTTTCGATCAGTCCGTTTTCACTTCCGTTGAGGGATAATGTTTTTGTGCCCAAAGACAAAAACAGGGAACTATTTGATGGACTTTACGGAGTTTTTTCGGACAGCCTTCCGGATAACTGGGGACGTCTGCTTCTTGATAAATATCTGTTATCCCATGGTATCAATGCGGCAGATCTGTCTGCCTTGGATAAACTTGCTTATATAGGCGCATCCGGAATGGGTGCTTTGGAATATCATCCTTCTAAAGAGAAAGACTTTAATATAGATACCAAAGGCCTGAATTATGATGAGATAGCCGGGGAATGCGATAAGATCCTGTCATCTAAGCCCTCCGACCGGCTGGATCTATTATATAATCTGGGCGGTTCGAGCGGCGGAACCAGACCTAAGATATTATTATCTGAAGCAGGAAAAGAATGGATGATCAAGTTCCCTGCCAGCAAGGATCCGAAGATCTGCGGGATCAGGGAATATGACTATTCCGTGTGTGCGAAAAAGTGCGGTATCAACATGACGGAGACCAGGCTGATCCCATCGGATATCTGTGACGGATATTTCTGCACGGAGCGTTTTGACAGGATAAATGGATCCAGGATAATGACATTAACTTTTGCCGGAGCACTGGAAGCTGATTTCAGAGCGCCGTCCTGCGACTATGCTATATTTATGAAAATGGTAAATGTATTTACGAAGGAATGTGATGAAGATAAAAAACAGATGTACAGGGTTATGTGTTTTAATATCCTGACTCATAACAGAGATGACCATACAAAGAACTTTTCTTTTCTGTATACCGAAGACAAAGGCTGGAGACTTGCTCCGGCGTATGACTTGACCTATAGCGATACCTATTTTGGCGAGCATACGACTTCCGTAAACGGTAAAGGTAAGGATATAGCAAAGGATGATCTTATAAAGGTTGGTATGGATGCCGGCCTGAAAAAAGATTACTGTATCGAATGTCTTGAGGAGATCCAAACCGGAGTCCGGGATCTGGAGAAATATAGTGTAAAACCTAAGCGTGGCAGGGGTGAGA
Source organism: uncultured Lachnospiraceae bacterium (assembly GCA_947169935.1). Classification (GTDB taxonomy): domain Bacteria; phylum Bacillota; class Clostridia; order Lachnospirales; family Lachnospiraceae; genus NK4A136. The sequence continues at coordinate 3,538 of CAMVRS010000233.1, read as the reverse complement.
AAATACCCGTTAGTGTACGTTTATCTGATATGATCGAAAATCTGCCGCTTAAGAGATAAATTAATGCGGGAACGAAGGGACGACGAAAGTCGCCCTTTTTTTGTTGAAAAAAGTTCAAAAAATGGTTCTCGCGGGTGATGCGGGACCGGAGACATTTATTTTAAAATATGTGATGATACGGGGAAACCCGGCAAAGAATAAAAGGAGGAGATAAGCATTATGAAGAAACAGAGAGCAGTGAACAGATTGCTGTCGGTAATCCTGGCCATCATCATGGTCTTTGAACTGTTACCGGCCGGACTGGTAGTACACGCCATGAGTCCGGGACTCGGCAGCGGGAGCCGGGAGGATCCCGTGGTGGTCAAAAACTTTGCAGAGCTTAAGGAAGCCCTGGAGAGCGAGGAGGATCTGTACATCCGGGTGGATGAGTTCGAGAACAGCGAAGGGCTGGATTATTATCAGCTGGAAGAGGGAAAGGATTATTATCAAACTTCCGTAGCTATATCTACCAGAAATAATTTTAGGAAAGATTTGGAATTGAATACGTTTATTGATCTCAGAGACAAAAGCAACAGCCTGGAATATCTGATAAGTAACTATGGGGAGCTGACCATACACGGAAACGGCGGGATAGCATTTTCAATCCATCGTCCGAATTTTAAGTATAGCCCGGGAGTTATAAACAGTTATGGCAAACTGACCGTTTGGGGGAATCCCGTTATCATGGGGCACACGGATGTGACCGAGGCTCTTTGCGGAGCTGTTTCAATATATGCCGGCGAGGCGGATATACGTGGGGGCAGGTTTGGCGGAGGTGGGAGTTACGGAGATGGCCCGGCTTTTTATTGCCATTCTGCCGATATAACGATATCCGCAGGTGTTTTTGAAAGCGGTATGGCAGGTGGTCATGCGTTGGCCATAAGTGAAAAAGCAGATTTGAAGCTCAGCGGAGGAAAGTTTCAGGGCATCAGATTGTGGACGGAAGATGAAAGCTATGATCTGTCCCGGTATATCGGAGACTGCCTGTACCTGATCAATGATGAAGATCTGGAAGACGGAACCGGAAAGACAAAGCTGGAGGGGGAAGTCAAAATCTTAAACAATAATATTCCTGCGGTGGATGTTTCCGTCGCGATCCCTTATGCAGGAAATACGCCGGCGGATCCCGTGATCGTGACGGAGGATGTTACGGTGTCGGCCGGGACTACAAAATGGGAACGATATGACGGAACGAACTGGCTTGCGATGGGGGGAGATGAAGCCTTTATCGCCGGCGGAAAGTACCGTGTCTCCTTTATTGCAGAACCGACAGAAGGATCGGGCCGATATTTTTCTAAAAAGTATCCGCCTACGGTCAGGGTAAATGGTGATTCAACGGGGGTGATGCCGGATCCAACCGGTGAAAATGATCATTATTTTATATTATACGCATTTACCGCTTCACCCAAATATATCAGCAGTACTAACGTGAACGTGGAAGTACCGCAGGCTGGTGCCACGCCGAAGGATGCGGTATCGACCACCGGGCATACTGCCGTGACCAAAACGGAATGGTTTAAATGGGATGATACTGAGATTGCTTGGGTCAAGATGCAGCCGACCGATATTTTTGAAACGGCAACATATTACAGAGTAGTTGTCACTGTTGCGGCAGATGAAGGGTATCGGATATCGGATAATCCGGAAGGACGTTTTAATGAAGATATCGAAGGTGAAGTTACGAAAGTAAACGAAGCGGATTGTGAGTATTATACGACATTCAGAGTACCGGGAATATATGTAGATTCCGTTGATATTTCCGTGACGGAGCCTTTTGACGGAGAGGCGCCGGCAGAGGCGGTCACGACAACGGAGCATGTTTCTGTGACCGAAACGGAGTGGGAAAGGATATCTGATTCTACGGTACTGAAGGCCGGTGATACGTTTGAAGAGGGTGAAACCTATAGATTAAATGTCCTCGTGATCGCGGATACAGGATATGACATTGCAACTGATGCTCAGCTTCGCATTAATTCGTCGGAGCCGGATTCTTGGAAGGTTTATCTAGACGTATGCTATATGACTAAAGAATTCACAGCCGGCCCTTCCAGGACGCTCTCGGAAGTGGATGTAAACATGGCACTTCCCGTGGTAGGGACGAAGCCGGAGAAAGCGGTCTCCGCGACGGAACATGTGTCTGTCACATCAACGGCATGGGCTTATATTGATGACGCGGGGAAGGAAGTAACGCTTGATCCGAACCAGGATTTTGAAGCCGGAAAGACCTATATTGTTACTGTTTTCGCACAAGCAGATGAAGGATATACATATAGCGAAAATCCGTTAATGCGGATCAACGGCAGCATAAAAACCACTTTCATCCAGAAAACGGCTGCATATATGGCTTTATTCCGTGCCGAATTCACTGCTGAGGAAAAGACCCTTGCGGATCTCACGATCACAAAAGCGCCGGATAAGACGGAGTATGTTGCGGGAGAGCACTTTGAAACTACAGGTATGGAGGTGACGGCAACATACAGCGATAACAGCAGCAGTGTGATAACGGGATATACGTTTTCACCTAATGGCCCGCTGACGGTTGCGGATAAGGAGATAACCGTAAGTTATACTGCAGGTGATGTTACCAAAACAGCTAAGCAAGCTATAACTGTAAACGGGATCAAGGTAAAAAATCTTGAAAGTATAGCTGTAACAAAAGCTCCGGATAAGACAACTTATAATGCAGGCGAGTTCTTTGATCCGACAGGTATGGTAGTTACGGCAAAGTACGATGATAAGAGCACGGAGGTAGTTACCGCATATACTTATGAGCCCACAACAGCGCTTACGGCTTCTGATACCGAGATTACTATATGTTATACTGATGGCGATACTAAAACTGCTACACAGCCCATCACTGTGATCGATAAAAACGAGAGCCTTTATGTTACCTTTACCGAAGGTGACAGCTTTGTTTATACCGGAGACAAGATAACTCCTGCTGTTGTAGTTATGTACCGCGGCAAGGCGCTGGTTGAAGGCGTGGATTATACAGTTAAGTATAAGAACAACGTTAAGGCTTCTGAAGGTGCAAGCAAGCTGCCTACCGTTACCGTAACGGGAAAGACCGTAGCTGCAAGCGGAAGCAGGACCTTCACCATCACCAGAAAGGATATCGATGATCCTGATGTGACTGCAGCAGGCATCACGGTCGCTAAAGGCAAAACCGCTTCACCCGTATTATTCTATGCAGGCAGGAAGCTGGGCAAGAATGATATCAACAATCCTAATGCGAAGGTGAAATTTGAAACAGACGGAACAATAACTATTGAAGGCAAGGGCAACTTTACAGGTAAGCGTACCATAGATGTAAAGCTTGTTGATGAGAAGAAGATACAGGTGAGCGCATTCAATCCTGTAGAGCGCATCTATAACGGACTTGAGCAGCCTCTGGCAGCAAGCGAACTGACTGTAGTGAGCGGATCGACAACACTTGAACTTGGCAAGGATTTCGAGATCAACTATCCTGCTGACATAGCAAGCGCAGGAACTGTTAAGA